>NZ_JBAPVS010000240.1:0-32456 GCF_049283275.1 Caulobacter sp.
GCGCCGTAGTCGGTGATGTTGGTGATGCGGCCCGTGAACTTGGCGCCGACCGGGTACTTGGCTTCGACGCCATCCCACGGATCGGACTGCAGCTGCTTCATGCCGAGGCTGATGCGCTGGGTGTCCGGGTTGATCTTGACGATCTGGACCTTCACGGTGTCGCCCACGGCGAGCACTTGGCTCGGGTGGTTGACGCGCTTCCAGCTCATGTCGGTCACGTGCAGCAGGCCGTCGATGCCGCCCAGGTCAACGAACGCACCGTAGTCGGTGATGTTCTTGACGACGCCTTCGCGGATTTCACCCTCTTGCAGCTGCGACACCAGTTCGGTGCGCTGCTCGGCGCGGGCTTCTTCCAGGATGGCGCGACGCGAGACGACGATGTTGCCGCGCGGACGGTCCATCTTGAGGATGGCGAAGGGCTGTTCCTTGCCCATGAGCGGGCCGACGTCGCGCACCGGGCGGATGTCGACTTGCGAGCCGGGCAGGAAGGCCGAGGCGCCGCCCAGGTCGACGGTGAAGCCGCCCTTGACGCGACCAACGATGGCGCCGAGCACGGGTTCGTTCTTGGCGTAGACGCCTTCCAGACGGGTCCAGGCTTCTTCGCGCTTGGCCTTTTCGCGGCTGATGACCGCTTCGCCCAGGGCGTTTTCGAGGCGCTCCAGGAAGACTTCGACGCTGTCGCCGACCTTGATGGTGGGCTTGCCGGCTTCGTCGACGCCGAATTCCTTCTGGGGAACGCGACCTTCGGTCTTCAGACCGACGTCGATGATCGCGAAGTCCTTCTCGATCCCGACAACGATGCCCTTGACGACGGTGCCTTCCTGGAAGTCGCGGCCGCCCATGGAATCGTTCAGCAGCGCTTCGAAATCGTCGCGCGTCGGGTTGAAGCTCATATCGTCAGCCATGCTGATGTTTAGTCTCGTGTTGAGGGAAGCCCTGCGGTGAGCGCCGTCGGATAACGGTTCTCGGGATTCCGGGTGGGGTGATTTTTGATGCGGATCCGTCGCGTCCTGAGCGGCGGCGAGGCGGGCGGTGGATTAGCCCTTGGGGTTTCCCCACCGGGCGCGCGCCGTCTCGACGATGCGGCGGGCCGCATCGAAGGCCTGGTCTATAGTCATTTCCGACGTATCAAGCAAGACGGCGTCGGCGGCCTGGATCAGCGGGGCCGAAGCGCGGCCGCTGTCGCGCTCGTCGCGCTTGCGGATGTCGGCGAGGATTTCGTCGAAGGCGACCTCCTCGCCCTGGTCGACCAACTGCTTCCAGCGACGGTCGGCGCGGACCTCGGGGCTGGCGGTGACGAACAGCTTGGCCGGCGCCTCGGGGGCGATCACCGTGCCGATGTCGCGGCCGTCGATCACGCTGCCGGGCTCGCGGAGGGTGAAATCGCGTTGCAGGGCGAACAGGGCCGCGCGGACGCCGGGATGCACGGCCACCCGGCTGGCCGCCTCTCCCGCCAGGCGGGTGCGGACCTCGGGCATTTCCAGCTCGGCCAGCTCCAGGCCGCGCGCGGCGGCCTCGGCGCCGGTCGCGTCGTCCAGGTCGCCGTCGGCGTTCAGCAAGCGCAGACCCACCGCCCGATAAAGCAGGCCGGTGTCGAGCATCGGATAGTCGTAGAGCTTGGCCAACCGGCTGGCGACCGTGCCCTTGCCCGAGGCGGCGGGACCGTCGACGGCGATGACGAAGGCCGCATTTTTGGGGGCCATGGTCAGGCGTCCCCGATCGTTCCGCCCAGGCTCTGCATCATCTCGACGAAGCCGGGGAAGCTGGTGGCGATCATGCCCGGCTCGTCGATCGACACCGCCGACTGAGCGGCCATGCCCAGGATCAGGTGGCTCATGGCGATCCGGTGGTCGCCGTGGGTTTCGACCATGGACCCGCCCCGCGGCGCCTGGCCCGTTCCGTGGACGATGAAGCCCTCGGGTTCCTCCTCAACATCGACGCCGCAGGCCTCCAGGCCGGCGGCGGTCAGGGCGATGCGGTCGCTTTCCTTGACGCGCATCTCGCCGACGCCGCGCATGATCGTGTCGCCCGTGGCGAAGGCGGCCGCGACGGCCAGGATCGGATACTCGTCGATCATCGCCGGGGCGCGTTCGGGCGGCACGACGACGCCCTTCATGTTGGGCGAGTAGCGCGCGGTGATGTCGCCGACCTGCTCGCCGCTGCTTTCGCGAACGTTCGAGATCACCAGATCCGCGCCCATTTCCTGCAGCGTCGTGAACAGGCCCGTGCGCAACGCATTGAGCATCACGCCCTCGACGATCACTTCCGAACCGGGGACGATCAGGCCCGCCACCAGCGGGAAGGCTGCCGACGAGGGATCGCCCGGCACCGCCACATGGGTTCCGGTCAGCTTCTGGCCGGCCGGCAAACGGATGTGGCGAACGGTGTGGTCGCCATTGGCGCGATCCTCGACGATCACCTCGGCCCCGAAGGCCCGCAGCATGCGCTCGGTGTGGTCGCGGGTGGCTTCCGGCTCGATCACCTCGACCCCGCCCTCGGCATGCAGGCCGGCCAGCAGCACGGCCGACTTCACCTGGGCCGAGGCCATCGGCAGCCTGTAGGACAGGCCGCGCAGGTTGCCGCCCTTCAGGGTCAGCGGCAGGCGGCCCTTGTCGCGGCCCAGCCACGTGGCGCCCATCCGGGCCAGCGGGTCCAGGACCCGGCCCATCGGTCGGCCACGCAAAGAGCTGTCGCCGGTGAAGGTGGCGCACAACGGGAAACCCGCCGCCGCGCCCATGATCAGCCGCACGCCGGTGCCGGCGTTGCCGCAGTCGACCACATCAGACGGCTCGACGAAGCCGCCCTGACCCTCGATCCGCCAGCGGCTGTCGCCTTCCTGTTCGACCCGCGCGCCGAAGCTGCGCATGGCCTGGGCGGTCGCCAGCACATCTGCGCCCTCCAGCAGGCCTTCGACCGTCGTGGTCCCCGAGGCCAGGGCGCCGAGAATCAGGGAGCGGTGCGAAATCGACTTATCACCGGGGGCCCGAACGGTTCCACGCAAGGCCGCGCCGGGCGTGCTTTTCAGTCCAGCCGTCGTCATGCCGAAACCGGCTCCTTGATCATGATGGGTTTCGCGAGGGGTTTGCTTTTGACAGCGGCCCCCCTTCATGGCAAGTGACCGGCCGCTTTTCCCATCTGGATCAAAGGGTCGCCAACTTGGCCAATCCCGAATTGGGCGCAAAACAAATTTGCCCCAACTGCCAATCGAAATTCTATGACCTGGGCCGCCGCCCGGCTCTGTGCCCCAAATGCGGGGAATCGTTCGATCCGGAAGAGGCGCTGAAATCGCGCCGCGTCCGTGCTCGCGCCGTGACGCCGGATTACGACGCCGAGGACGAAAAGCCCGCCCCCGCCCCCAAGGAGGAGGACGGCTACGAGGACGAGGTCGATGAGACCCCGGAAATCGACGCGGCCGCCGAGGAAGTCGTCGAAGCCGATGACGACGACACCGACCCGACCGTCGCGCCGGCTCCGGTCGCCGACGACCTGGGCGTCGACTTCTCGGAAGAGGACGAACTGGCCGAAGACGAGGCCGACGACGTTCCCTTCCTCGAGGACGAAGATGACGAAGACGTCCTGGAGGACGAAATCGAAGGCCTGCCGGGCGCCGGTGACGACGACTGATCTCGTCCGCGCCCACTCGGAAATTTGATCGACCGACGGTCTGAAAAATTTTCCGAAAAAAGTATGCCGGGAGGGTTGATCCAAAAATCCTCCCGGCATAGGTTCCGCGCCTCTTCGGGGGCCACCTGCCCGGAACCGTCGAAGACACTGAGGAATTCTAGGTTTCTCCACTCGGAAACCTTTGAACCTTGGGGCTTTAGCTCAGCTGGTAGAGCGCTTGCATGGCATGCAAGAGGTCAGCGGTTCGACTCCGCTAAGCTCCACCAAAACGGCCGCTTCCCTAAAGGGAGCGGCCGTTTCCATATCCGGCGTCCTGTTCGACGACGCCGAGACCCCCTTCGATAAAAATCGACCGCGTCGGCATCCGTTTGTCGCCCCAAACAGTTCTCCGTGTCCGGAGGCTGTTCATGCAAATCACCCGACACTCTATCCTCGCCGTCGCGGCGACCCTGCTGCTGGCGAGTCCCGCCCTCGCCCAGACCGAGCCCGAGCCTGAGCCGTCCAGGGCCAGACAGATCGGGGAGGGCGCCTCGAAGGTGGCGTCCTCGCCGTTCAGGGATGCGGGCATGATCAAGGAGAAGATCCCGTCGGTGCTGATCGAGGCGCGCACGGCGACTTACGCCCTGCCGTCACCCCTGACCTGCAGGACGATCTTCGACGCCGTCGACGCGCTCGACGGCGAGCTGGCGCCGGACCTCGACGCCGCCTCCACCCAGATCAAGAGCGGCATGTCGGCCACCGAGCTCGGCGAGACCGTGATCCACGGCCTGATCCCCATGCGGTCCTGGATCCGCAAGCTCAGCGGCGCCGAAAAGAACGCCAATGAGGTCCAAGCGGCGATTCTGGCCGGGTCGATCCGGCGCGGTTATCTCAAGGGCCTGGGCCTGCAGATGAAGTGCAGACCGCCGGCCGCTCCGCTGGGGGTTCATTTGCCGACGAAGGCCAAGGCCAAGGCCAAGCCGAAAAAGCGCTAGCCCCCGCGCGCCACGAACCAGCCGTTGCGGAAGCCCTGGTCGGCCTTGCCATAGGTGAAGGCCTCGCCCTCGGGCGTGGTGAAGCGGCCGCCGGCGGCGACCAGGATGGCGTGGCCGGCGGCGGTGTCCCACTCCATGGTGGGTCCGTGGCGCGGATAGATGTCGGCGGCGCCCTCGGCGATGCGGACCAGCTTGATCGAGCTGTCCATCGGGGCGCGCAGGCTGAAGCCGTACTGGACCGCCAGCTCGGCCGCCCGTTCTTCCCTCATCGTGTGACTGACCAGGGCCAGGGCCTGACCTTCCGGCCACGACCGAACCTGGACGCGAGTCTCCGCGCCGCCGGAGACGTCGCGCTTGAGCACGCCCTCGGCGCTGGTGAACCACACCTCGCCGGTCGCCGGGGCGCAGATCGCGCCGGCCACGGGGACGCCATTGTCGATCAGACCGATATTGACCGTGAAGTTGGGATCGCCGCGCACGAAGGCCTTGGTGCCGTCGACCGGGTCGACCAGGAAGAAGCGCGGGCCGATGGCGTCAGGCGCGCCGAATTCGCTGGCGTGCTCCTCGGAGATCGCCGGGATCTCCGGAAAGCGTTCGGCCAGCTTGGCCAGGATCAGCCGTTCGCCGGCTCTGTCGGCCTCGGTCACAGGGCTCTCGTCGGCCTTGCGGATCACGTCCAGCTCGGTGCGCCAGAACGGCAGGATGACCTGCGCGGCCGCCTCGACGATCGTCGCCAGGTCGCGGCCGTAGTCGGCCAAGTTCGCAGGGGTCATTCAGCTGCCTCCAGAGCCTGGGCGGCCCATGCTCCGTTTGTTGTGGTTCTGAGGGTCATAGCCTTCCGCTAGGATCCTCGGGGGTCATCGCCGATGAACAGCAGGGTGACGCGCGTGGCGTCCACCGTCCGCTTGCCGGCGTCTTCGAAATTGACGGTCACGCGATGGCCGATCACCGACTGCACCTGGCCCAGGCCCCAGTCGGGCTGGTCGGGATGGCGCACCAGGGCGCCTGGCTCGAGAAACGGATCCATGACGGCTCCTGATAGGCCGCCGCTCCGGCCCACGCCAGCCCCGTTCACCCCGGCCCCGTTTGCCAAACTTCCAAATCACGCCAAAGATCGCGTCATGACCGACGCCGACGCTCCCACGCCTGCCCCAAGCACCGACGCTCCCGAGCTGAACGTCAACGGACCTGACTTCGCCGCCTTGGTGGCCGCGCGTCTCTGTCACGACTTCATCAGCCCGGCCAGCGCCATCGTCTCGGGCCTGGACCTGCTGGAGGACCCTTCCGCCCAGGACATGCGCGAGGACGCCATGAGCCTGATCTCGTCCAGCGCCCGCAAGCTGGCCGACCTCCTTCAGTTCACGCGCGTAGCCTTCGGCGCCTCGGCCTCGGCCGAGAACTTCGACTCCCGCGAGTTGGAAAAGCTGGCCCAGGGCGTGTTCGCTCATGTGCGCCCGACGCTGGACTGGGCCATCCCGCCCTCGACCATGAACAAGGCCAGCGCCCGGGCCATCCTCAACATCGCCCAGATCGCCGCCAGCGCCCTGCCGGCCGGCGGCAAGGCGACGCTGCGGGCCGTGGTGGCCGACGGCCGGGTGGCGATCACCGCCGACTCCGTCGGTCCCCGCGCTCGCCTTCGTCCCGAGATCCTGTCCGGCCTGAAGGGCGAGGCCCTGTCCGAGGGCCTGGGCGGACCATGGGTGCAGGCGGCCTATCTGCACGCCCTGGTCCGGGCGGCCGGCGGCCAGGTCGGGGTCCAACTGGGCGAGGACCAGGTCAGCCTGGCGGCCTGGGTCCCAGCCTGAGCCGTTCCCGGGGATAAACCCTCAAGATCGCGATCACCGTCACCGCTCCTTAACTCCCTCCGCCGCAAGCTGAGGGGATTGAATTGGAGCGTGCCGTGAAGACCTGTCTCGTCGTCGACGACAGCCGGGTGATCCGCAAAGTCGCCCGGCGCGTCCTGGAAGACATAGGCTTCGATATCGCCGAGGCCGCCGATGGCATGGAAGCCCTGGCCTGGTGCCGGGCGGCGATGCCCGACGCCGTGCTCCTGGATTGGAACATGCCGGTGATGAACGGGATCGAGTTCCTGCGCCATCTGCGCCAGGAGCCGGGCGGCCAAGGCCCGATCGTGGTCTTCTGCACCGTCGAGAACAAGATCGAGGCCATTCGCGAGGCGCTGGACGCCGGCGCGGACGAGTACATCATGAAGCCGTTCGACGGCGACATCATCGCGGCGAAGTTCGCCGAGGCGGGCCTGCTGTGACGCCCGAGGACATGGATCTGCTGGCCGCCCTGGCCCGCCAGCGCGCCGGTCTGCGGATCGAAAACGACAAGGCCTATCTGGTCGAAAGCCGGCTCAATCCCTTGGCGCGGCGGGAAGGTTTCGATTCGATCGAGGCGATGATCGCCGCCGTTCGCACCCAACGCGAAGATCGCCTGATCTGGGCCGTCGTCGAGGCCTTGACCCTGAACGAGACCGCGTTCTTCCGCGATCGCGAGGTCTTCGACCAACTGCGCGACGAACTGCTGCCGACCCTGTCCAAGCTGGTGCGCAAACGGCCGATCCGCATCTGGAGCGCCGCCTGCTCGACGGGTCAGGAGGCCTATTCCCTGGCCATGACCGCCGCGGAGGCCCGCGACCTCGCGCCCGGCGCCCGATTCGAATTCTTCGGCTCGGACCTTTCCGACCGCTGCCTGGAGAAGGCCCAGAGCGGCCTCTACACCCAGTTCGAGGTGCAGCGGGGTCTGCCGATCCGTCTTCTGGTCAAGCATTTCGAAAATCAGGACGAGATGTGGGCGATCAGCCCGCGCATCCGCCAGTCCGTGCGCTGGCGGCGGATCAACCTGCTGGCCGACCTGTCCTCGATGGGCAAGTTCGACGCCATCCTGCTGCGTAACGTGCTGCCCGGCCTGGATCCCAGCGTGCATGGCCGGGTGATCGAGAGTCTGGCCGCCCAGCTGGAAGACGACGGCGTGATGTTGGTCGGCAGCGGCGAATCGCTCGAGGGGCTCACCGGCGCGGTACGGCCAATCACAGGCCGATCAGGTCTGTTCGCCCGAGATCCCAACTTCAGCGCCGCGGCCTGACCGCACGAAAAAGCCCGCCGATCCGAAGACCAGCGGGCTTGATGCCAGGTTCAGAACCTAGACTGGGCGGGACAGAGCCCCGCCGTTCGTCAGGACTACTTGGCGTCCTTGGCGGTGTCGCTGACGGCGCCGCCGACCGACGAGACGTCCTTGCCGGCGCCTTCGACGGTGTTGCAGGCGGCGACGCTGAGGCTGGCGGCGATCGCGGCCAGAATGATGAGCTTGCGCATGGGTCTTCTCCGGTGATCGCCCCGAATGGGCGCATAGGGTGTTGTCCCCACCTGAACGTTGACGGCGCCGCTTGGTTCCGCGTCAGGCGGCGTCGACCGGCGGGGCTTGCGGAGTCGGGAACACCAGACGCACCAGCAGCCCGCCCGCCGGAGAAGTGTCGAACAGCAGCTTGCCGCGCAGCTGGCGGGCGAAGGCCGTCATCAGGGTTCGGCCCACCCCCTCGACGGGGCCCTTGGGCGCCCCGGGGCCATCGTCGCCGATCGCCAACTCGGCCTCCTCGCCGCGCACGAAGAACTCGACCGTCAGCGTGCCGCCCCGTTCGGCCAGGGCGTGCTTCTGGGCGTTGGTGATGGCCTCGACAGCGAACAGGGCCAAGGGCGCCAGGCGATCAGGATCGATGACCAGCGGGTCGGCGTGGACCTCGGTGCGGATCGGGCCGCCCGTCGACATGTCGCCGGCCAGCAGCAGGGCGGTCAGCTCCTCGAGGAACGGTCGCAGGTCCACGCGCTTGAGATCGGGACCCTGGTAGAGGGCCCGGTAGATTTGAGCCAGGGCGGTGATCCGCTGGCGGGTGTCGTTCAGGGCGGAGCGGGCGGCCGGATCGGTCAGGGCCCTTTGCTGCATGTTCAGCAGACTCGAGATGATCTGCAGATTGTTCTTCACACGGTGATGGATCTCGCGCATCAGCGCGTCCTTCTCGCCCAGACTCTCGCGCAGCGAGGCGTCCCGGGCGACGATGCCGGCGGCCATGTCGTCGAGGGTGGCAGCCAGTTCGCGGATTTCCGGCGGCGCGCGCTCGGCCTGCAGCGGACGAACGGTGAACCGGCCGCGGGCGTAGATGGCCGCGACGCGGCGCAGATAGACGATCCATCGG
This sequence comes from Caulobacter sp., assembly GCF_049283275.1. Taxonomy (GTDB): domain Bacteria; phylum Pseudomonadota; class Alphaproteobacteria; order Caulobacterales; family Caulobacteraceae; genus Caulobacter. Next base: position 8,794 of record NZ_JBAPVS010000240.1, read on the forward strand.
ATCACCGCTTGTTCGGTGGCGTAGACCACCGCCGCCAGGGCCAGGACGAAGGCCAGCAGAGGCGCTAGCAAGCGCAGCATCGGATTGAGCCAGGCCCAGGAGGCAAGGCCCGGCGCCTTGGCCGACAGGATGACAAAGACCTCTTCGCCGACCAGCGGCGCGGCCGAAAAGTCGCGCGGGCGATCGTCGGCGTCACGGCCCGCCCACAGGGCCGAGCCGGTCTTGACGGCCTGGTTGCGCCAGGCGGTGGTCGACGTGCCGAACGCCCGCCGGTTCGTCGCGGCGAAGACATGGCCCTCGGAGTCGGCCAGAGCCACCTCCGCCCCGCCGGGCAGGTAGCGGTTGGCGGTTTCAGGCTGGATGGTCGACAGGGTCAGCACGGCGACCATGGCGCCGTCGAATCGGCCGTCAGGCCTTTCGGCCCGCACGGCCGTCAGGACGGACGGCTCATGCGCATAGGCCGCGCCGGGGTTGCTGGCCACCACCATGTGCGATCCGGCGGCCAGGCGTTGGAACCACGGGCGGCTGGCGCGAATGGGATCCGAGGGCGTGGTCTCCGCGGCGCAGGAGACCCGGCCACGCGCGTCGAACCGGATCAAGTTGGCGTAACCGGGCAGGCGTTGCTTCACCGCGCCCAGGCGCTGGGCGCATTCCAGCCCGATCGAGCCCGGCCCCAGGGTCTGGAGCAGGACGCCGGCCGCCTCGATGCGGGCGCGGGCGATCGCGGCGCTGCGGCCGGCCGCCAGTTCCAGGCTCTGACGACGCGAGTCGGCCTCAGCCTTGAAGGCGAAGACCGACTGCAGAATGCCGAGGATCAGAACGGGCAAGAGCGCGAGGAACAACGCACCGGCCAGGCGGACCCGGATAGATCCGACCATGCCGGCCCCGCGCCCGAGAAGAAACTTCACCTTAGGGTGCTCAGCCTCTCCGCGTCGGCCAGGATGGCGTACATGGCGTCGCCAGCGGCGGCGCCGTCGCGATCATAGGCGCCCGCCTCGAGGATCGCTTGCAAGGCTCGCCGCGCCCGGCTGACCCGGCTCTTCACCGTGCCCACGGCGCAACCGCAGATCTCGGCGGCCTCCTCGTAGGCGAACCCGCCGGCCCCGACCAGGATCAGGGCTTCGCGCTGCTCCGGCGGCAGCATGGCCAGGCTAAGCCGCAGCTCGTCCAGGGCCACCGGCGCCTCGGGGTCGTCGACCGCCACCAGGGTGCGTTCGGCCGCCTCCTGGTCGAGCTGGCTCTGACGCCAGGACCGGCGTTTTTCGGAATAGAATTGGTTGCGCAGGATCATGAAGGTCCAGGCCTTCATGTTGGTGCCCAACTGGAAGCTGGCGCGGGCGTCCCAGGCCTTCATCATGGCGTCCTGCGCCAGATCGTCGGCTGCGGTGGGGTCGCCGGTCAGGGTTCTGGCGAAGGCTCGCAAATGCGGAATGAGCGTGACGAGCTCCTTCTTGAAGACTCCGTCACGGGCCGGGTCAAACGGTGACCGGCCGACTTGCGCTTCGCTCATGCTCAACGCTCTCCCGACGGTTTCTCGGCCTTACGCAGAATGTCCAGAAACTCGTCCGGCACCGGCTCATTCACGACCTCGTCGAACATCTGACGAAGCTTGACGCCGATAGCCTGCTGACGGAGCCGTGCTTCATCGAGCGCGGCCGCCCCTTTGCGGTGGTCTTCCATGGGTACGTGTTCGATCATGTCCTCGACGCCGACAAGCCGCGACGCCCGCCCCCTTTGGCCGAATGAGAGTACGCCGGATGACAACGTCGGATTCCGTATGAGGTTCCACAAGCTTGAGCATATGATGGCAAAATTATTCTGACTTCGGAACCGTCCATGGAACCGGCGCTTGAAGGTCGCGTTTATGTTCGGATGAGCCGAACGGCGTAGCTTCACCGCACCGCAGGCTTTTTTGTATCCGAAGACACTCACACGGGAGGGGTCATGAGTCTTCTTGCCCGGCTGGCGCCGCACTTGCCTTACGTTCGTCGCTATGCCCGTGCGCTAACCGGCGACCAGACCACTGGCGATCACTATGTCCGCGTTGCGCTTGAGGCCCTGGCGGCCGGCGAGCGGTCGCTGGACGCCAATCTGTCGCCGCGCGTCGCGCTGTATCGCGTTTTCCACGCCATCTGGCTGTCCTCGGGCGCGCAACTCGAAGCGCGACGCGACGACTCGCTCAATGCGGCCGATGACGCTTCGCAGCGTCTGATGCGTATTGCGCCGCGCTCGCGGCAAGCGTTCCTGCTGACCGCCCTGGAAGGCTTCACCCCGACCGAGGCGTCGCAGATCCTCGATTGCGACTTCGGCGAGGTCGAACGTCTGATCTCCGAGGCCCAGAGCGAGATCGACGCCGAACTGGCCACCGAAGTCCTGATCATCGAGGACGAACCGGTGATCGCGGCGGACATCGAAGCCCTGGTTCGCGAACTGGGACACGATGTCATCGACATCGCCGCCACCCGCGGCGAAGCGGTCGACGCGGTGGCCCGCCGGACGCCCGGCTTGGTGTTGGCCGACATCCAGCTGGCCGACGGCTCGTCGGGCATCGACGCGGTCAAGGACATCCTGGCCCGTCTGGACGTGCCGGTGATCTTCATCACCGCCTTCCCCGAACGTCTGCTGACCGGGGAGCGTCCGGAACCGACCTTCCTGATCACCAAGCCCTTCCAGCCGGAAACGGTGAAGGCGGCGATCGGACAGGCGTTGTTCTTCCACCCGCGCCGGACCCAAAAGGCCGCCTGATCCCAAGACAAGGGACTAGGTCAGGACCTGAAACGACTAAGGCCCCGGTTTTCACCGGGGCCTTTTTCTTGCGGCGCGGCCGTCGGGCGGCGAAGCCGACCTAGCCGGCGGGCGTCTGCTTCACCGGGGACTGTTCAGTGGAGTAGTGCTCGGCTTCCTGGGTCGTGGTGGCGCCCTTGGTGTGCTCCACCCCGGCCAGGTCTCCCGAGCGCAGACCCCAGGCGCCGAACAGCGCCGCGGCGGCCAGGACGGTCGAGATGACCAGCACCCAGAAGACATGGCCTCCCCAGCGCCCTTGGCGAGCGCGGGTGGCGTTCAGAACGGGACCGTGATCTTCGAGATCGGCGGGCATGGAAAAGCCTCCTTATCGGGCGGCGAAATAGATCCCAGCGTCCGGCGCAGCCGGCCCGCTGGGAGCGAGGTTGTTGTTGAAGTGCTGGAGAAGCCCCGCCGACGCCGCCACCGCGGCGATCACCGCCAGAGCCGTGACGCGATTGCGTCCGACCGAGCGTCCGCGCAGAGACTTGCTTTCGAAAGCCGGTCCACCCTGTTCGATCTGATAGGTGCGGATCACGAGGTTGCTCCCCAGTTTCAAGGCCAAGCGGCCTTCGGGAAATCAACGTGTCGTCTTCAGCGATGTTCCCCTTAGCCCTGATCGACGCGGACGATCCGGCAACGGTGGAGAACAGTCCCCGGAAAGGCGAAAAATTTCGCGGAAAGGGGGAACCGCTTTGTGGAAGCGACGTTTCTGGATTGCGGAGGCGGCGACGCCCCCCCGACTTGAGGCTGGCGAAAGCCAGCCTGCCGTCTCCGCACCCCTCCAGATCTCAGGCGGACCCGACGGATCCGCCTTTTTTAGTGCGCGAAGCTCAGAGCCGCGATTAGCGCAGCTTTCCGTCGAGATCGAACCGAATGTCAGCCCGCCGCCGCAGAGGACGCGCCTCGCCGTCTCTGGTGGTGGCTCCCGCCTCGCCGGCCGCGCCGACCTCGAACATCACGTTGCCATGCCCCATCTTGGCCAGGGCCCGCGTGACTGTGTCGGCCCGTTGCTTGGACACCGCCAGGCTCGTCTCAGGGGCGCCGACGGAATCCGCCAGACCGATCACCCTCACCGAGGCGACCTTGCAGCCCGTGGCCATGGCTTCCGCGCTCTTGAGCACCGAGCGCGCCTCGCTGGTCAGCTTGGCCGACCGGTTCTCGAAATAGATTTGGACTGAGAAGTCCTCGCAGCTCGGGTCCGCCTGCACGATCTGAGACCGCGACTTGGGCCAGGGACTGCTCGCGCATCCCGCCGCTAGGCCGCCTAGAACCACCGCGCCGACAATCGTCAATGCGATTTTTTTCATCGTTTGCCCTCTCCGACCTCACGGCGCGCGAAAGGCGGCCGACGCAGGCCGGCCGCCTTCCGCAGATTTCAGGCCTCGCCCGACTTAACGGGGGCTGCCGTCTTCCCAGTAGTAACGACCGCTGCGCGAGTCGTAGTAATAATATCGTCCGGCTCGCTCGTCATAGTACTGACGGCGATTGACGTTGGTCGCGCCGCAGCCGCCGTCTTCGCGGCAACCCTTCACGGCGCCGATGGTGCCGCCCAGAGCCGCGCCGACCGCGGCGCCCGTGGTGGCGCTGCCGCCGCCGACATTGTTGCCGACGATCGCGCCCGCCAACGCGCCCAGAGCCGCGCCGCCAGCGGCGTTGCGTTCAGTGTTACCGGTGGCGGTGCACGCACTGGCCAGCACGCCGACGCCCAAGAGGGCGATCAAGGTCTTGTTCATCGTGGCTCTCCGTTCGAGCTTGTCCTAAGCAGGCAAACGGCCGCCTTCGCCAACGGTTCCGGGAACTCCGATTAAGCGCCGCCGTTTCTCTCGAACTTTCCCCGCGCAACTCGCGCTTTTTGGAATTTCGCATGCGTGTGGAAGTCGTCACCAATATCGCCTCGGGCTCGGTCGGCCGGGACGCTCCAGCCCAGGCCGAGGCCATCCTGGCCGAGCACGGCGTCACCGGCCGGGTCCACGCCCCAGGCGAGGGCGAGCTGACCACCTGTCTGCGCGACGCCATAGACGCCAAGCCTGACGCCATACTGGTCGTGGCCGGCGACGGCACCGCCCGCGCCGCCGCCGAGATGGCCGGCCCCGACGGTCCGATGATCGCGCCACTGCCCGGCGGAACCATGAACATGCTGCCCCACGCGCTCTACGGCCCGGTTCCATGGCCCGAGGCCATGGCCGCCTGCCTGAAGACCGGCGAGGCGCGAATGATCTCCGGCGGCGAGATCAACGGCCGAATGTTTTTTGTCGCCGCCATCCTGGGCAGCCCCGCCCTGTGGGCCGACGCCCGGGAGGCGGCCCGGGCCGGCCGGGTCGACCTGGCGTTGATGCGCGCCCAACGCGCGATCCGCCGCGCCTTCTCCGGCCGGCTTCGCTACGTGCTGGACGGCCGTCCCAAGGGCAAGACCGAGGCGCTCAGCCTGATGTGCCCGCTGGTCTCCGCCGACCTCAGCGCCGACGAACAGGCCCTGGAGGTCGCCGCGCTCGACCCCTCCAGCGCCCTCGACATCTTCCGCCTGGGCGTCAACACGGTGACCGGCAACTGGCGCAACGACCCGTCGGTCAGCGTCGGCCGCTGCCGGATCGGCAAGGTCTGGGCGGGCGGGCGGATCCCGGCGATCCTCGACGGCGAGCCGGTGCGGTTTGAGGACAGCCTCAGCATTCGCTTTCGTCCAAAAGCCTTCCGCGCCCTGGTTCCCCGCCTGGATCCCGGGTCGTGAAACCGCTGAAACTGGTCCAGGTGTCCGACATCCACTTCGGCGGCGAACACAAGCTCGCCGTCGAGGCGGCCGTCGAGCGCATCCAGGCCGAACGCCCCGACCTGGTGATCGCCGCCGGCGACCTGACCAAGGACGGCAAGGTTGGCGAGTTCGACGCCGTCCAGGCCTGGCTGGACCGGCTGCCCCGGCCACACCTGGTCACGCCGGGCAACCACGACACGCCCTTCGCGGGTCCTCGCGAGGTCCTGACCCGCCTGGTCGCGCCCTGGCGGCGCTATGAGAGCCGGTTCGGCGAGCGGATGAACGGCGAATGGGGCGACCCGCGCGCCACCATCGTCACCCTGAACTCGGCCCGCGCCTTCCAGCTGCGGGCCAACTGGTCGAAGGGCGCGGTGTCGCGCCGGCAGGTTCGCGATGTCTGCGCCGGCCTCGAACAGGCCGCGCCCGACGCCTTGAAGATCGTGGTCTGCCACCATCCGCTGATCGAGATGATCGGCGGCCCGATGACCGCCAAGGTGCATGGCGGCACGGCCGCCGCCCAGGCCTTCTCACAGGCGGGGGTGGATCTTGTGCTGACCGGCCATATCCACGCGCCGTTCGTGCACCCCTACCCCTTCGCGGACGGCTGCACCCAGGCGGTGGGCTCGGGAACGCTGTCGGTGCGCGAGCGGGGCGTGCCGCCCAGCTTCAACCTGATCGAGGTCGACGACGTCGACATCCGCATCACCGCCCTGGCCTTCGAGCGCACCCGGTTCGTCACCTGGCGGACCTGGTCCGTGCCGCGCCGCTGCAGCCTCAGGGCCAAAAACGAAAACGGCGCGACCGAGGTCGCGCCGCTCCAGGTCTAGGTCCGCGAGGGATCAGGCCGGTTCTGGATAGGTCCAGGCCGCGCCCTGGCCCTTGGCCGCGGCGAACTGGGCGTCGGCGAACGCCCAGTTGGGCAGGACGTCGAACCAGGCCTCCAGGAAGCCCTTCCGGTTGTTCTGGTGGTCCAGATAGTAGGCGTGCTCCCAGACGTCGCAGACCAGCAGCGGGGTCACGCCCGGCTTGGTCAGGGTGTCGTCGGCGTCGTGGGTCGAGATCACCACCAGCTTGCCATCCTGCACGGCCAGCCAGACCCAGCCCGAGCCGAAGTGACCGACGCCTTCGGCGACGAACTTCTCCTTCAGGCCGGCCAGGTCGCCGAACGCTTCGGTGATCGCGGCGCTCAGCGTGGCCGAGGGGCCGGTCTTGTCGGCGCTCATGCAGTCCCAGAAGAAGGCGTGGTTCCAGGCCTGGGCGGCGTTGTTGAACACCTTGCCGGGGCCGGCCTCGCGGATCACCGCTTCCAATGGGCGCTTGTCGCCTTCCGGCAGCAGCCCATTCAGCGCGTTCACATAGGCCGCGTGGTGCTTGTCATGGTGGAAATGAAGCGTGTTGGCCGAGATCGTCGGCTCCAGGGCTTCATAGGCGTAGGGGAGGTCGGGGAGTTTGAACATGGGAGCTCCAAGGCAAAAACGCCCCCGGAACATGGGCGGGGAGGCCCAGAAAACCAGAGGCGGGAAAAGCGTGTCTTGTCGATTGTCGCCGGCGCGGCTTAGCGCGGCGGGGGCTTCTGCGAATCCAGCAGGGCCTTGGCGACGATCGCGGCCAGGGCCGGGTTGCGGAAGGCGATGACGCCGGCCGCCAGACCCGCGCCGATGGTCAGGATCGGACGCTCCTTGACCATCTCTATGGCCTTCTCGGCGAAGGCCATGGCGTCCGGCGCGGCGGCCGGACGGGCCTTCTCCTCGGCCTTGAGGGCGGCCGCCAAGCCGGCGACGCCGACGATCGCCGCGGCGACCGCCGCAACCACCGCAGCAGCGCCGGCCGAACCGAGATACGGCGCCAGCACCGCGAACAGGGCGAAAGCGGCGGAGACCACGCTCACAGCAGCGGCCGCGGCGATCGCCGCGGCCGCTGCTGTGAGCGTGGTCTCCGCCGCTTTCGCCCTGTTCGCGGTGCTGGCGCCGTATCTCGGTTCGGCCGGCGCTGCTGCGGTGGTTGCGGCGGTCGCCGCGGCGATCGTCGGCGTCGCCGGCTTGGCGGCCGCCCTCAAGGCCGAGGAGAAGGCCCGTCCGGCCGCCGCGCCGGACGCCATGGCCTTCGCCGAGAAGGCCATAGAGATGGTCAAGGAGCGTCCGATCCTGACCATCGGCGCGGGTCTGGCGGCCGGCGTCATCGCCTTCCGCAACCCGGCCCTGGCCGCGATCGTCGCCAAGGCCCTGCTGGATTCGCAGAAGCCCCCGCCGCGCTAAGCCGCGCCGGCGACAATCGACAAGACACGCTTTTCCCGCCTCTGGTTTTCTGGGCCTCCCCGCCCATGTTCCGGGGGCGTTTTTGCCTTGGAGCTCCCATGTTCAAACTCCCCGACCTCCCCTACGCCTATGAAGCCCTGGAGCCGACGATCTCGGCCAACACGCTTCATTTCCACCATGACAAGCACCACGCGGCCTATGTGAACGCGCTGAATGGGCTGCTGCCGGAAGGCGACAAGCGCCCATTGGAAGCGGTGATCCGCGAGGCCGGCCCCGGCAAGGTGTTCAACAACGCCGCCCAGGCCTGGAACCACGCCTTCTTCTGGGACTGCATGAGCGCCGACAAGACCGGCCCCTCGGCCACGCTGAGCGCCGCGATCACCGAAGCGTTCGGCGACCTGGCCGGCCTGAAGGAGAAGTTCGTCGCCGAAGGCGTCGGTCACTTCGGCTCGGGCTGGGTCTGGCTGGCCGTGCAGGATGGCAAGCTGGTGGTGATCTCGACCCACGACGCCGACGACACCCTGACCAAGCCGGGCGTGACCCCGCTGCTGGTCTGCGACGTCTGGGAGCACGCCTACTATCTGGACCACCAGAACAACCGGAAGGGCTTCCTGGAGGCCTGGTTCGACGTCCTGCCCAACTGGGCGTTCGCCGACGCCCAGTTCGCCGCGGCCAAGGGCCAGGGCGCGGCCTGGACCTATCCAGAACCGGCCTGATCCCTCGCGGACCTAGACCTGGAGCGGCGCGACCTCGGTCGCGCCGTTTTCGTTTTTGGCCCTGAGGCTGCAGCGGCGCGGCACGGACCAGGTCCGCCAGGTGACGAACCGGGTGCGCTCGAAGGCCAGGGCGGTGATGCGGATGTCGACGTCGTCGACCTCGATCAGGTTGAAGCTGGGCGGCACGCCCCGCTCGCGCACCGACAGCGTTCCCGAGCCCACCGCCTGGGTGCAGCCGTCCGCGAAGGGGTAGGGGTGCACGAACGGCGCGTGGATATGGCCGGTCAGCACAAGATCCACCCCCGCCTGTGAGAAGGCCTGGGCGGCGGCCGTGCCGCCATGCACCTTGGCGGTCATCGGGCCGCCGATCATCTCGATCAGCGGATGGTGGCAGACCACGATCTTCAAGGCGTCGGGCGCGGCCTGTTCGAGGCCGGCGCAGACATCGCGAACCTGCCGGCGCGACACCGCGCCCTTCGACCAGTTGGCCCGCAGCTGGAAGGCGCGGGCCGAGTTCAGGGTGACGATGGTGGCGCGCGGGTCGCCCCATTCGCCGTTCATCCGCTCGCCGAACCGGCTCTCATAGCGCCGCCAGGGCGCGACCAGGCGGGTCAGGACCTCGCGAGGACCCGCGAAGGGCGTGTCGTGGTTGCCCGGCGTGACCAGGTGTGGCCGGGGCAGCCGGTCCAGCCAGGCCTGGACGGCGTCGAACTCGCCAACCTTGCCGTCCTTGGTCAGGTCGCCGGCGGCGATCACCAGGTCGGGGCGTTCGGCCTGGATGCGCTCGACGGCCGCCTCGACGGCGAGCTTGTGTTCGCCGCCGAAGTGGATGTCGGACACCTGGACCAGTTTCAGCGGTTTCACGACCCGGGATCCAGGCGGGGAACCAGGGCGCGGAAGGCTTTTGGACGAAAGCGAATGCTGAGGCTGTCCTCAAACCGCACCGGCTCGCCGTCGAGGATCGCCGGGATCCGCCCGCCCGCCCAGACCTTGCCGATCCGGCAGCGGCCGACGCTGACCGACGGGTCGTTGCGCCAGTTGCCGGTCACCGTGTTGACGCCCAGGCGGAAGATGTCGAGGGCGCTGGAGGGGTCGAGCGCGGCGACCTCCAGGGCCTGTTCGTCGGCGCTGAGGTCGGCGGAGACCAGCGGGCACATCAGGCTGAGCGCCTCGGTCTTGCCCTTGGGACGGCCGTCCAGCACGTAGCGAAGCCGGCCGGAGAAGGCGCGGCGGATCGCGCGTTGGGCGCGCATCAACGCCAGGTCGACCCGGCCGGCCCGGGCCGCCTCCCGGGCGTCGGCCCACAGGGCGGGGCTGCCCAGGATGGCGGCGACAAAAAACATTCGGCCGTTGATCTCGCCGCCGGAGATCATTCGCGCCTCGCCGGTCTTCAGGCAGGCGGCCATGGCCTCGGGCCATGGAACCGGGCCGTAGAGCGCGTGGGGCAGCATGTTCATGGTTCCGCCGGGCAGTGGCGCGATCATCGGACCGTCGGGGCCGGCCATCTCGGCGGCGGCGCGGGCGGTGCCGTCGCCGGCCACGACCAGTATGGCGTCAGGCTTGGCGTCTATGGCGTCGCGCAGACAGGTGGTCAGCTCGCCCTCGCCTGGGGCGTGGACCCGGCCGGTGACGCCGTGCTCGGCCAGGATGGCCTCGGCCTGGGCTGGAGCGTCCCGGCCGACCGAGCCCGAGGCGATATTGGTGACGACTTCCACACGCATGCGAAATTCCAAAAAGCGCGAGTTGCGCGGGGAAAGTTCGAGAGAAACGGCGGCGCTTAATCGGAGTTCCCGGAACCGTTGGCGAAGGCGGCCGTTTGCCTGCTTAGGACAAGCTCGAACGGAGAGCCACGATGAACAAGACCTTGATCGCCCTCTTGGGCGTCGGCGTGCTGGCCAGTGCGTGCACCGCCACCGGTAACACTGAACGCAACGCCGCTGGCGGCGCGGCTCTGGGCGCGTTGGCGGGCGCGATCGTCGGCAACAATGTCGGCGGCGGCAGCGCCACCACGGGCGCCGCGGTCGGCGCGGCTCTGGGCGGCACCATCGGCGCCGTGAAGGGTTGCCGCGAAGACGGCGGCTGCGGCGCGACCAACGTCAATCGCCGTCAGTACTATGACGAGCGAGCCGGACGATATTATTACTACGACTCGCGCAGCGGTCGTTACTACTGGGAAGACGGCAGCCCCCGTTAAGTCGGGCGAGGCCTGAAATCTGCGGAAGGCGGCCGGCCTGCGTCGGCCGCCTTTCGCGCGCCGTGAGGTCGGAGAGGGCAAACGATGAAAAAAATCGCATTGACGATTGTCGGCGCGGTGGTTCTAGGCGGCCTAGCGGCGGGATGCGCGAGCAGTCCCTGGCCCAAGTCGCGGTCTCAGATCGTGCAGGCGGACCCGAGCTGCGAGGACTTCTCAGTCCAAATCTATTTCGAGAACCGGTCGGCCAAGCTGACCAGCGAGGCGCGCTCGGTGCTCAAGAGCGCGGAAGCCATGGCCACGGGCTGCAAGGTCGCCTCGGTGAGGGTGATCGGTCTGGCGGATTCCGTCGGCGCCCCTGAGACGAGCCTGGCGGTGTCCAAGCAACGGGCCGACACAGTCACGCGGGCCCTGGCCAAGATGGGGCATGGCAACGTGATGTTCGAGGTCGGCGCGGCCGGCGAGGCGGGAGCCACCACCAGAGACGGCGAGGCGCGTCCTCTGCGGCGGCGGGCTGACATTCGGTTCGATCTCGACGGAAAGCTGCGCTAATCGCGGCTCTGAGCTTCGCGCACTAAAAAAGGCGGATCCGTCGGGTCCGCCTGAGATCTGGAGGGGTGCGGAGACGGCAGGCTGGCTTTCGCCAGCCTCAAGTCGGGGGGGCGTCGCCGCCTCCGCAATCCAGAAACGTCGCTTCCACAAAGCGGTTCCCCCTTTCCGCGAAATTTTTCGCCTTTCCGGGGACTGTTCTCCACCGTTGCCGGATCGTCCGCGTCGATCAGGGCTAAGGGGAACATCGCTGAAGACGACACGTTGATTTCCCGAAGGCCGCTTGGCCTTGAAACTGGGGAGCAACCTCGTGATCCGCACCTATCAGATCGAACAGGGTGGACCGGCTTTCGAAAGCAAGTCTCTGCGCGGACGCTCGGTCGGACGCAATCGCGTCACGGCTCTGGCGGTGATCGCCGCGGTGGCGGCGTCGGCGGGGCTTCTCCAGCACTTCAACAACAACCTCGCTCCCAGCGGGCCGGCTGCGCCGGACGCTGGGATCTATTTCGCCGCCCGATAAGGAGGCTTTTCCATGCCCGCCGATCTCGAAGATCACGGTCCCGTTCTGAACGCCACCCGCGCTCGCCAAGGGCGCTGGGGAGGCCATGTCTTCTGGGTGCTGGTCATCTCGACCGTCCTGGCCGCCGCGGCGCTGTTCGGCGCCTGGGGTCTGCGCTCGGGAGACCTGGCCGGGGTGGAGCACACCAAGGGCGCCACCACGACCCAGGAAGCCGAGCACTACTCCACTGAACAGTCCCCGGTGAAGCAGACGCCCGCCGGCTAGGTCGGCTTCGCCGCCCGACGGCCGCGCCGCAAGAAAAAGGCCCCGGTGAAAACCGGGGCCTTAGTCGTTTCAGGTCCTGACCTAGTCCCTTGTCTTGGGATCAGGCGGCCTTTTGGGTCCGGCGCGGGTGGAAGAACAACGCCTGTCCGATCGCCGCCTTCACCGTTTCCGGCTGGAAGGGCTTGGTGATCAGGAAGGTCGGTTCCGGACGCTCCCCGGTCAGCAGACGTTCGGGGAAGGCGGTGATGAAGATCACCGGCACGTCCAGACGGGCCAGGATGTCCTTGACCGCGTCGATGCCCGACGAGCCGTCGGCCAGCTGGATGTCGGCCAACACCAAGCCGGGCGTCCGGCGGGCCACCGCGTCGACCGCTTCGCCGCGGGTGGCGGCGATGTCGATGACATCGTGTCCCAGTTCGCGAACCAGGGCTTCGATGTCCGCCGCGATCACCGGTTCGTCCTCGATGATCAGGACTTCGGTGGCCAGTTCGGCGTCGATCTCGCTCTGGGCCTCGGAGATCAGACGTTCGACCTCGCCGAAGTCGCAATCGAGGATCTGCGACGCCTCGGTCGGGGTGAAGCCTTCCAGGGCGGTCAGCAGGAACGCTTGCCGCGAGCGCGGCGCAATACGCATCAGACGCTGCGAAGCGTCATCGGCCGCATTGAGCGAGTCGTCGCGTCGCGCTTCGAGTTGCGCGCCCGAGGACAGCCAGATGGCGTGGAAAACGCGATACAGCGCGACGCGCGGCGACAGATTGGCGTCCAGCGACCGCTCGCCGGCCGCCAGGGCCTCAAGCGCAACGCGGACATAGTGATCGCCAGTGGTCTGGTCGCCGGTTAGCGCACGGGCATAGCGACGAACGTAAGGCAAGTGCGGCGCCAGCCGGGCAAGAAGACTCATGACCCCTCCCGTGTGAGTGTCTTCGGATACAAAAAAGCCTGCGGTGCGGTGAAGCTACGCCGTTCGGCTCATCCGAACATAAACGCGACCTTCAAGCGCCGGTTCCATGGACGGTTCCGAAGTCAGAATAATTTTGCCATCATATGCTCAAGCTTGTGGAACCTCATACGGAATCCGACGTTGTCATCCGGCGTACTCTCATTCGGCCAAAGGGGGCGGGCGTCGCGGCTTGTCGGCGTCGAGGACATGATCGAACACGTACCCATGGAAGACCACCGCAAAGGGGCGGCCGCGCTCGATGAAGCACGGCTCCGTCAGCAGGCTATCGGCGTCAAGCTTCGTCAGATGTTCGACGAGGTCGTGAATGAGCCGGTGCCGGACGAGTTTCTGGACATTCTGCGTAAGGCCGAGAAACCGTCGGGAGAGCGTTGAGCATGAGCGAAGCGCAAGTCGGCCGGTCACCGTTTGACCCGGCCCGTGACGGAGTCTTCAAGAAGGAGCTCGTCACGCTCATTCCGCATTTGCGAGCCTTCGCCAGAACCCTGACCGGCGACCCCACCGCAGCCGACGATCTGGCGCAGGACGCCATGATGAAGGCCTGGGACGCCCGCGCCAGCTTCCAGTTGGGCACCAACATGAAGGCCTGGACCTTCATGATCCTGCGCAACCAATTCTATTCCGAAAAACGCCGGTCCTGGCGTCAGAGCCAGCTCGACCAGGAGGCGGCCGAACGCACCCTGGTGGCGGTCGACGACCCCGAGGCGCCGGTGGCCCTGGACGAGCTGCGGCTTAGCCTGGCCATGCTGCCGCCGGAGCAGCGCGAAGCCCTGATCCTGGTCGGGGCCGGCGGGTTCGCCTACGAGGAGGCCGCCGAGATCTGCGGTTGCGCCGTGGGCACGGTGAAGAGCCGGGTCAGCCGGGCGCGGCGAGCCTTGCAAGCGATCCTCGAGGCGGGCGCCTATGATCGCGACGGCGCCGCCGCTGGCGACGCCATGTACGCCATCCTGGCCGACGCGGAGAGGCTGAGCACCCTAAGGTGAAGTTTCTTCTCGGGCGCGGGGCCGGCATGGTCGGATCTATCCGGGTCCGCCTGGCCGGTGCGTTGTTCCTCGCGCTCTTGCCCGTTCTGATCCTCGGCATTCTGCAGTCGGTCTTCGCCTTCAAGGCTGAGGCCGACTCGCGTCGTCAGAGCCTGGAACTGGCGGCCGGCCGCAGCGCCGCGATCGCCCGCGCCCGCATCGAGGCGGCCGGCGTCCTGCTCCAGACCCTGGGGCCGGGCTCGATCGGGCTGGAATGCGCCCAGCGCCTGGGCGCGGTGAAGCAACGCCTGCCCGGTTACGCCAACTTGATCCGGTTCGACGCGCGTGGCCGGGTCTCCTGCGCCGCGGAGACCACGCCCTCGGATCCCATTCGCGCCAGCCGCCCGTGGTTCCAACGCCTGGCCGCCGGATCGCACATGGTGGTGGCCAGCAACCCCGGCGCGGCCTATGCGCATGAGCCGTCCGTCCTGACGGCCGTGCGGGCCGAAAGGCCTGACGGCCGATTCGACGGCGCCATGGTCGCCGTGCTGACCCTGTCGACCATCCAGCCTGAAACCGCCAACCGCTACCTGCCCGGCGGGGCGGAGGTGGCTCTGGCCGACTCCGAGGGCCATGTCTTCGCCGCGACGAACCGGCGGGCGTTCGGCACGTCGACCACCGCCTGGCGCAACCAGGCCGTCAAGACCGGCTCGGCCCTGTGGGCGGGCCGTGACGCCGACGATCGCCCGCGCGACTTTTCGGCCGCGCCGCTGGTCGGCGAAGAGGTCTTTGTCATCCTGTCGGCCAAGGCGCCGGGCCTTGCCTCCTGGGCCTGGCTCAATCCGATGCTGCGCTTGCTAGCGCCTCTGCTGGCCTTCGTCCTGGCCCTGGCGGCGGTGGTCTACGCCACCGAACAAGCGGTGATCCGATGGATCGTCTATCTGCGCCGCGTCGCGGCCATCTACGCCCGCGGCCGGTTCACCGTTCGTCCGCTGCAGGCCGAGCGCGCGCCGCCGGAAATCCGCGAACTGGCTGCCACCCTCGACGACATGGCCGCCGGCATCGTCGCCCGGGACGCCTCGCTGCGCGAGAGTCTGGGCGAGAAGGACGCGCTGATGCGCGAGATCCATCACCGTGTGAAGAACAATCTGCAGATCATCTCGAGTCTGCTGAACATGCAGCAAAGGGCCCTGACCGATCCGGCCGCCCGCTCCGCCCTGAACGACACCCGCCAGCGGATCACCGCCCTGGCTCAAATCTACCGGGCCCTCTACCAGGGTCCCGATCTCAAGCGCGTGGACCTGCGACCGTTCCTCGAGGAGCTGACCGCCCTGCTGCTGGCCGGCGACATGTCGACGGGCGGCCCGATCCGCACCGAGGTCCACGCCGACCCGCTGGTCATCGATCCTGATCGCCTGGCGCCCTTGGCCCTGTTCGCTGTCGAGGCCATCACCAACGCCCAGAAGCACGCCCTGGCCGAACGGGGCGGCACGCTGACGGTCGAGTTCTTCGTGCGCGGCGAGGAGGCCGAGTTGGCGATCGGCGACGATGGCCCCGGGGCGCCCAAGGGCCCCGTCGAGGGGGTGGGCCGAACCCTGATGACGGCCTTCGCCCGCCAGCTGCGCGGCAAGCTGCTGTTCGACACTTCTCCGGCGGGCGGGCTGCTGGTGCGTCTGGTGTTCCCGACTCCGCAAGCCCCGCCGGTCGACGCCGCCTGACGCGGAACCAAGCGGCGCCGTCAACGTTCAGGTGGGGACAACACCCTATGCGCCCATTCGGGGCGATCACCGGAGAAGACCCATGCGCAAGCTCATCATTCTGGCCGCGATCGCCGCCAGCCTCAGCGTCGCCGCCTGCAACACCGTCGAAGGCGCCGGCAAGGACGTCTCGTCGGTCGGCGGCGCCGTCAGCGACACCGCCAAGGACGCCAAGTAGTCCTGACGAACGGCGGGGCTCTGTCCCGCCCAGTCTAGGTTCTGAACCTGGCATCAAGCCCGCTGGTCTTCGGATCGGCGGGCTTTTTCGTGCGGTCAGGCCGCGGCGCTGAAGTTGGGATCTCGGGCGAACAGACCTGATCGGCCTGTGATTGGCCGTACCGCGCCGGTGAGCCCCTCGAGCGATTCGCCGCTGCCGACCAACATCACGCCGTCGTCTTCCAGCTGGGCGGCCAGACTCTCGATCACCCGGCCATGCACGCTGGGATCCAGGCCGGGCAGCACGTTACGCAGCAGGATGGCGTCGAACTTGCCCATCGAGGACAGGTCGGCCAGCAGGTTGATCCGCCGCCAGCGCACGGACTGGCGGATGCGCGGGCTGATCGCCCACATCTCGTCCTGATTTTCGAAATGCTTGACCAGAAGACGGATCGGCAGACCCCGCTGCACCTCGAACTGGGTGTAGAGGCCGCTCTGGGCCTTCTCCAGGCAGCGGTCGGAAAGGTCCGAGCCGAAGAATTCGAATCGGGCGCCGGGCGCGAGGTCGCGGGCCTCCGCGGCGGTCATGGCCAGGGAATAGGCCTCCTGACCCGTCGAGCAGGCGGCGCTCCAGATGCGGATCGGCCGTTTGCGCACCAGCTTGGACAGGGTCGGCAGCAGTTCGTCGCGCAGTTGGTCGAAGACCTCGCGATCGCGGAAGAACGCGGTCTCGTTCAGGGTCAAGGCCTCGACGACGGCCCAGATCAGGCGATCTTCGCGTTGGGTGCGAACGGCGGCGATCATCGCCTCGATCGAATCGAAACCTTCCCGCCGCGCCAAGGGATTGAGCCGGCTTTCGACCAGATAGGCCTTGTCGTTTTCGATCCGCAGACCGGCGCGCTGGCGGGCCAGGGCGGCCAGCAGATCCATGTCCTCGGGCGTCACAGCAGGCCCGCCTCGGCGAACTTCGCCGCGATGATGTCGCCGTCGAACGGCTTCATGATGTACTCGTCCGCGCCGGCGTCCAGCGCCTCGCGAATGGCCTCGATCTTGTTCTCGACGGTGCAGAAGACCACGATCGGGCCTTGGCCGCCCGGCTCCTGGCGCAGATGGCGCAGGAACTCGATCCCGTTCATCACCGGCATGTTCCAATCCAGGAGCACGGCGTCGGGCATCGCCGCCCGGCACCAGGCCAGGGCTTCCATGCCATCGGCGGCCTCGGCGATATCGAAGCCTATGTCTTCCAGGACGCGCCGGGCGACTTTGCGGATCACCCGGCTGTCGTCGACGACGAGACAGGTCTTCACGGCACGCTCCAATTCAATCCCCTCAGCTTGCGGCGGAGGGAGTTAAGGAGCGGTGACGGTGATCGCGATCTTGAGGGTTTATCCCCGGGAACGGCTCAGGCTGGGACCCAGGCCGCCAGGCTGACCTGGTCCTCGCCCAGTTGGACCCCGACCTGGCCGCCGGCCGCCCGGACCAGGGCGTGCAGATAGGCCGCCTGCACCCATGGTCCGCCCAGGCCCTCGGACAGGGCCTCGCCCTTCAGGCCGGACAGGATCTCGGGACGAAGGCGAGCGCGGGGACCGACGGAGTCGGCGGTGATCGCCACCCGGCCGTCGGCCACCACGGCCCGCAGCGTCGCCTTGCCGCCGGCCGGCAGGGCGCTGGCGGCGATCTGGGCGATGTTGAGGATGGCCCGGGCGCTGGCCTTGTTCATGGTCGAGGGCGGGATGGCCCAGTCCAGCGTCGGGCGCACATGAGCGAACACGCCCTGGGCCAGCTTTTCCAACTCGCGGGAGTCGAAGTTCTCGGCCGAGGCCGAGGCGCCGAAGGCTACGCGCGTGAACTGAAGGAGGTCGGCCAGCTTGCGGGCGCTGGACGAGATCAGGCTCATGGCGTCCTCGCGCATGTCCTGGGCGGAAGGGTCCTCCAGCAGGTCCAGGCCCGAGACGATGGCGCTGGCCGGGCTGATGAAGTCGTGACAGAGACGCGCGGCCACCAAGGCGGCGAAGTCAGGTCCGTTGACGTTCAGCTCGGGAGCGTCGGTGCTTGGGGCAGGCGTGGGAGCGTCGGCGTCGGTCATGACGCGATCTTTGGCGTGATTTGGAAGTTTGGCAAACGGGGCCGGGGTGAACGGGGCTGGCGTGGGCCGGAGCGGCGGCCTATCAGGAGCCGTCATGGATCCGTTTCTCGAGCCAGGCGCCCTGGTGCGCCATCCCGACCAGCCCGACTGGGGCCTGGGCCAGGTGCAGTCGGTGATCGGCCATCGCGTGACCGTCAATTTCGAAGACGCCGGCAAGCGGACGGTGGACGCCACGCGCGTCACCCTGCTGTTCATCGGCGATGACCCCCGAGGATCCTAGCGGAAGGCTATGACCCTCAGAACCACAACAAACGGAGCATGGGCCGCCCAGGCTCTGGAGGCAGCTGAATGACCCCTGCGAACTTGGCCGACTACGGCCGCGACCTGGCGACGATCGTCGAGGCGGCCGCGCAGGTCATCCTGCCGTTCTGGCGCACCGAGCTGGACGTGATCCGCAAGGCCGACGAGAGCCCTGTGACCGAGGCCGACAGAGCCGGCGAACGGCTGATCCTGGCCAAGCTGGCCGAACGCTTTCCGGAGATCCCGGCGATCTCCGAGGAGCACGCCAGCGAATTCGGCGCGCCTGACGCCATCGGCCCGCGCTTCTTCCTGGTCGACCCGGTCGACGGCACCAAGGCCTTCGTGCGCGGCGATCCCAACTTCACGGTCAATATCGGTCTGATCGACAATGGCGTCCCCGTGGCCGGCGCGATCTGCGCCCCGGCGACCGGCGAGGTGTGGTTCACCAGCGCCGAGGGCGTGCTCAAGCGCGACGTCTCCGGCGGCGCGGAGACTCGCGTCCAGGTTCGGTCGTGGCCGGAAGGTCAGGCCCTGGCCCTGGTCAGTCACACGATGAGGGAAGAACGGGCGGCCGAGCTGGCGGTCCAGTACGGCTTCAGCCTGCGCGCCCCGATGGACAGCTCGATCAAGCTGGTCCGCATCGCCGAGGGCGCCGCCGACATCTATCCGCGCCACGGACCCACCATGGAGTGGGACACCGCCGCCGGCCACGCCATCCTGGTCGCCGCCGGCGGCCGCTTCACCACGCCCGAGGGCGAGGCCTTCACCTATGGCAAGGCCGACCAGGGCTTCCGCAACGGCTGGTTCGTGGCGCGCGGGGGCTAGCGCTTTTTCGGCTTGGCCTTGGCCTTGGCCTTCGTCGGCAAATGAACCCCCAGCGGAGCGGCCGGCGGTCTGCACTTCATCTGCAGGCCCAGGCCCTTGAGATAACCGCGCCGGATCGACCCGGCCAGAATCGCCGCTTGGACCTCATTGGCGTTCTTTTCGGCGCCGCTGAGCTTGCGGATCCAGGACCGCATGGGGATCAGGCCGTGGATCACGGTCTCGCCGAGCTCGGTGGCCGACATGCCGCTCTTGATCTGGGTGGAGGCGGCGTCGAGGTCCGGCGCCAGCTCGCCGTCGAGCGCGTCGACGGCGTCGAAGATCGTCCTGCAGGTCAGGGGTGACGGCAGGGCGTAAGTCGCCGTGCGCGCCTCGATCAGCACCGACGGGATCTTCTCCTTGATCATGCCCGCATCCCTGAACGGCGAGGACGCCACCTTCGAGGCGCCCTCCCCGATCTGTCTGGCCCTGGACGGCTCAGGCTCGGGCTCGGTCTGGGCGAGGGCGGGACTCGCCAGCAGCAGGGTCGCCGCGACGGCGAGGATAGAGTGTCGGGTGATTTGCATGAACAGCCTCCGGACACGGAGAACTGTTTGGGGCGACAAACGGATGCCGACGCGGTCGATTTTTATCGAAGGGGGTCTCGGCGTCGTCGAACAGGACGCCGGATATGGAAACGGCCGCTCCCTTTAGGGAAGCGGCCGTTTTGGTGGAGCTTAGCGGAGTCGAACCGCTGACCTCTTGCATGCCATGCAAGCGCTCTACCAGCTGAGCTAAAGCCCCAAGGTTCAAAGGTTTCCGAGTGGAGAAACCTAGAATTCCTCAGTGTCTTCGACGGTTCCGGGCAGGTGGCCCCCGAAGAGGCGCGGAACCTATGCCGGGAGGATTTTTGGATCAACCCTCCCGGCATACTTTTTTCGGAAAATTTTTCAGACCGTCGGTCGATCAAATTTCCGAGTGGGCGCGGACGAGATCAGTCGTCGTCACCGGCGCCCGGCAGGCCTTCGATTTCGTCCTCCAGGACGTCTTCGTCATCTTCGTCCTCGAGGAAGGGAACGTCGTCGGCCTCGTCTTCGGCCAGTTCGTCCTCTTCCGAGAAGTCGACGCCCAGGTCGTCGGCGACCGGAGCCGGCGCGACGGTCGGGTCGGTGTCGTCGTCATCGGCTTCGACGACTTCCTCGGCGGCCGCGTCGATTTCCGGGGTCTCATCGACCTCGTCCTCGTAGCCGTCCTCCTCCTTGGGGGCGGGGGCGGGCTTTTCGTCCTCGGCGTCGTAATCCGGCGTCACGGCGCGAGCACGGACGCGGCGCGATTTCAGCGCCTCTTCCGGATCGAACGATTCCCCGCATTTGGGGCACAGAGCCGGGCGGCGGCCCAGGTCATAGAATTTCGATTGGCAGTTGGGGCAAATTTGTTTTGCGCCCAATTCGGGATTGGCCAAGTTGGCGACCCTTTGATCCAGATGGGAAAAGCGGCCGGTCACTTGCCATGAAGGGGGGCCGCTGTCAAAAGCAAACCCCTCGCGAAACCCATCATGATCAAGGAGCCGGTTTCGGCATGACGACGGCTGGACTGAAAAGCACGCCCGGCGCGGCCTTGCGTGGAACCGTTCGGGCCCCCGGTGATAAGTCGATTTCGCACCGCTCCCTGATTCTCGGCGCCCTGGCCTCGGGGACCACGACGGTCGAAGGCCTGCTGGAGGGCGCAGATGTGCTGGCGACCGCCCAGGCCATGCGCAGCTTCGGCGCGCGGGTCGAACAGGAAGGCGACAGCCGCTGGCGGATCGAGGGTCAGGGCGGCTTCGTCGAGCCGTCTGATGTGGTCGACTGCGGCAACGCCGGCACCGGCGTGCGGCTGATCATGGGCGCGGCGGCGGGTTTCCCGTTGTGCGCCACCTTCACCGGCGACAGCTCTTTGCGTGGCCGACCGATGGGCCGGGTCCTGGACCCGCTGGCCCGGATGGGCGCCACGTGGCTGGGCCGCGACAAGGGCCGCCTGCCGCTGACCCTGAAGGGCGGCAACCTGCGCGGCCTGTCCTACAGGCTGCCGATGGCCTCGGCCCAGGTGAAGTCGGCCGTGCTGCTGGCCGGCCTGCATGCCGAGGGCGGGGTCGAGGTGATCGAGCCGGAAGCCACCCGCGACCACACCGAGCGCATGCTGCGGGCCTTCGGGGCCGAGGTGATCGTCGAGGATCGCGCCAATGGCGACCACACCGTTCGCCACATCCGTTTGCCGGCCGGCCAGAAGCTGACCGGAACCCATGTGGCGGTGCCGGGCGATCCCTCGTCGGCAGCCTTCCCGCTGGTGGCGGGCCTGATCGTCCCCGGTTCGGAAGTGATCGTCGAGGGCGTGATGCTCAATGCGTTGCGCACGGGCCTGTTCACGACGCTGCAGGAAATGGGCGCGGATCTGGTGATCTCGAACGTTCGCGAAAGCAGCGGCGAGCAGGTCGGCGACATCACCGCGCGCTACTCGCCCAACATGAAGGGCGTCGTCGTGCCGCCCGAACGCGCCCCGGCGATGATCGACGAGTATCCGATCCTGGCCGTCGCGGCCGCCTTCGCCACGGGCGACACGATCATGCGCGGCGTCGGCGAGATGCGCGTCAAGGAAAGCGACCGCATCGCCCTGACCGCCGCCGGCCTGGAGGCCTGCGGCGTCGATGTTGAGGAGGAACCCGAGGGCTTCATCGTCCACGGAACGGGCCAGGCGCCGCGGGGCGGGTCCATGGTCGAAACCCACGGCGACCACCGGATCGCCATGAGCCACCTGATCCTGGGCATGGCCGCTCAGTCGGCGGTGTCGATCGACGAGCCGGGCATGATCGCCACCAGCTTCCCCGGCTTCGTCGAGATGATGCAGAGCCTGGGCGGAACGATCGGGGACGCCTGACCATGGCCCCCAAAAATGCGGCCTTCGTCATCGCCGTCGACGGTCCCGCCGCCTCGGGCAAGGGCACGGTCGCCAGCCGGTTGGCCAAGCTCTACGACTATCCGATGCTCGACACCGGCCTGCTTTATCGGGCGGTGGGTCTGCGCTTGCTGAACGCCGACGGCGACCTGGACGACGCGACCGGCGCCGAGGCCGCCGCGCGCGGCCTGGAGCTGGCCGAGCTGGAAATGCCCGAGGTCCGCACCCGCCTGGCGGGAGAGGCGGCCAGCCGGGTGGCCGTGCATCCCGGCGTCCGCGCGGCCCTGTTCGCCCTGCAACGCGATTTCACCCTCCGCGAGCCCGGCAGCGTGATCGACGGCCGCGACATCGGCACGGTGATCGCCCCCGAGGCGCCGGCCAAGCTGTTCGTCACCGCCAGCCCCGAGGTCCGCGCCGACCGTCGCTGGAAGCAGTTGGTCGACCAGGGCGAGGAGGTCGCCTTCGACGAAATCCTCGCCGACATCCGCAAGCGCGACGAGCGCGACAGCGGCCGCGCTTCGGCCCCGCTGATCCAGGCCGCCGACGCCGTCTTGCTTGATACGTCGGAAATGACTATAGACCAGGCCTTCGATGCGGCCCGCCGCATCGTCGAGACGGCGCGCGCCCGGTGGGGAAACCCCAAGGGCTAATCCACCGCCCGCCTCGCCGCCGCTCAGGACGCGACGGATCCGCATCAAAAATCACCCCACCCGGAATCCCGAGAACCGTTATCCGACGGCGCTCACCGCAGGGCTTCCCTCAACACGAGACTAAACATCAGCATGGCTGACGATATGAGCTTCAACCCGACGCGCGACGATTTCGAAGCGCTGCTGAACGATTCCATGGGCGGCCGCGACTTCCAGGAAGGCACCGTCGTCAAGGGCATCGTTGTCGGGATCGAGAAGGACTTCGCGATCATCGACGTCGGTCTGAAGACCGAAGGTCGCGTTCCCCAGAAGGAATTCGGCGTCGACGAAGCCGGCAAGCCCACCATCAAGGTCGGCGACAGCGTCGAAGTCTTCCTGGAGCGCCTCGAAAACGCCCTGGGCGAAGCGGTCATCAGCCGCGAAAAGGCCAAGCGCGAAGAAGCCTGGACCCGTCTGGAAGGCGTCTACGCCAAGAACGAACCCGTGCTCGGCGCCATCGTTGGTCGCGTCAAGGGCGGCTTCACCGTCGACCTGGGCGGCGCCTCGGCCTTCCTGCCCGGCTCGCAAGTCGACATCCGCCCGGTGCGCGACGTCGGCCCGCTCATGGGCAAGGAACAGCCCTTCGCCATCCTCAAGATGGACCGTCCGCGCGGCAACATCGTCGTCTCGCGTCGCGCCATCCTGGAAGAAGCCCGCGCCGAGCAGCGCACCGAACTGGTGTCGCAGCTGCAAGAGGGTGAAATCCGCGAAGGCGTCGTCAAGAACATCACCGACTACGGTGCGTTCGTTGACCTGGGCGGCATCGACGGCCTGCTGCACGTGACCGACATGAGCTGGAAGCGCGTCAACCACCCGAGCCAAGTGCTCGCCGTGGGCGACACCGTGAAGGTCCAGATCGTCAAGATCAACCCGGACACCCAGCGCATCAGCCTCGGCATGAAGCAGCTGCAGTCCGATCCGTGGGATGGCGTCGAAGCCAAGTACCCGGTCGGCGCCAAGTTCACGGGCCGCATCACCAACATCACCGACTACGGCGC
>NZ_JBAPVS010000241.1:0-6853 GCF_049283275.1 Caulobacter sp.
GAGGGGAAACGTCGACCGGGATGAAACAGGCCCTCAGTCATCGTCCCTTGGTCAAAACGGTTCGGCGGAGCGGTCAGGTCTAGCCGAAACGCACACACAACCTCACGGTCATCCGGGCCAGGCCCGGACCGCTCCGCGCCTCCCCATCCACTCACAGCCAATTGGCGTGGGATGACACTGACTTGCCCCCACCTGACGGCTTCGCCGTCTGTCCGCCCCCAGAGGGGGCGGAGCTTTCACGCGGTCCGCTCAGCAGGGCTCTTCCCCCTCTGGGGGAAGACGGTCGCGAAGCGACCCGTAGGGGGCAAGTGGTCGAGCCGCTAAGCCGCGACCTTGGCCTTCACCGCCGCCTTGGCCTTGGAGAACTCCATGGTGCCGTCGTCCACCTTGCCGTAGCGCAGGGTCACCAGGTCCAGCGCATAGTTCTGGTGCACCTTCCACGGCGTCTTGGCGCCCTGCTTGGGCAGGATCTTCAGGGCCCGCTGGACGTAGCCCGACGAGAAGTCCAGCCAGGGCTCGATCTCCATCTCGCCTTCCGGCAGGCGCGGCGTGCAGATCTGGGCGCCGGTGCGGTCCATGTGGTTGAGCAGGCGGCAGACATACTCGGCCGTCAGGTCGGCCTTCAGGGTCCAGCTGGCGTTGGTGTAGCCGAAGGTCGAGGCCAGGTTCGGCACGTCGCTGAACATCATGCCCTTGTAGCTGGTGGTCTCGTGGGGCGCGATCTTCCGGCCGTCGACCACCACCTCCATCTCGCCCAGCAACTGCATGCGCAGGCCCGTGGCCGTGACGATGATGTCGGCGTCCAGGGTCGCGCCCGACTTGAGCAGGATGCCGGTTTCGGTGAAGGTCTCGATCTGGTCGGTGACCACCGACGAGGTCCCGGCCTTCAGGGAGTCGAACAGGTCGGCGTCCGGCACCAGGCACAGCCGCTGGTCCCAGGGATTGTAGCGCGGCGTGAAGTGGGTCTCGACGTCGTAGTCGGGGCCCAGGTGCTCGCGCACCAGGTCCAGCAGTTGCGCCTTGGTCTTCTCGGGCTTCTTGCGGGCGATGTTGAAGAACATCATCTGCATCAGCACGTTCTTCCAGCGGGTGATGCCGTAGGCGGTCATGGCCGGCAGCTTTGCGCGCAGCCAGTTGGCGATCGCGTCCTCGGCCGGCCGCGAGACCACATAGGTCGGCGAGCGCTGCAGCATGGTCACGTGGCCGGCGGTCCTGGCCATTTCCGGCACCAGGGTCACGGCCGTCGCGCCGCTGCCGATGACCACGACTTGCTTGCCGGCGTAGTCCAGGTCCTGCGGCCACAGCTGCGGATGGACGATCCGGCCCTTGAACCGCTCGACGCCGGGGAAGTCTGGCGTGTAGCCGGCGTCGTAATTGTAATAGCCGCTGCACATAGACAGGAAATTGCAGGTGACCTTGACGGTCTTGCCGTCGTGCTCGGCCTCGACGGTCCAGGTGGCGGTCTCCGACGACCAACTGGCCCGCTTGACCTTGTGGCCGTAGAGGATGTGGCGGTCGATGCCGTTCTCGGCGGCGGTCTCGTGGACGTAGTTCAGGATCGACGGGCCGTCGGCGATGGCTTTCGCCTCGCGCCATGGCTTGAAGGCGTAGCCCAGGGTGTACATGTCGCTGTCGGAGCGAATGCCCGGATAGCGGAACAGGTCCCAGGTGCCGCCCATCGCCGCCCGCGCCTCGAGGATGGCGTAGGTCTTCTTCGGACAGTCGCGTTGAAGATGGTAGGCCGCGCCGATGCCCGACAGGCCCGCGCCCACGATCAGTACGTCGAAATGCTCGATGGCCATCGTGCCTCCACCCTGACGTTCACCCGGCCCGGTGGTCCGGGCGCTCGCGTATGTGAACATTGTTCACCAGCAAACGACCGTTTAGCCCTTCCGTCAACCGCGACGTCGCGGACGATGATGTCGGCGGTCATCGGTTTTGATTGCAAACCCTTGTCGGCGACGCGTATCGGTCGTTTCCATGTCCCTGCGCGACTTCGGTTTGCTGGTCCTGGTCTGTCTGGTCTGGGCCTGCAACAACATCATTTCCAAGATCGTGGTCGCCCACTGGGGCGTGCCGCCGCTGTTCTATGCGGCGGTGCGGTTCGCCATTGTCGCGGCGGTGACCCTGCCGTGGCTGCTGCCCGCGCCGCGCCCGACCTGGCGGATCGTGGCCGTGGGTCTGCTGATGGGGGCGGGCAATTTCGCCCTGTTGTTCATGGGCTTCAAGACCGCCTCGCCCTCGGCCGCGGCGGTGGTGATCCAGCTGGGCGTGCCGTTCACGACCATTCTGTCGATGCTGATGCTGGGCGAGAAGGTCCGCTGGAAGCGCGGCCTGGGCATTGCGCTCACCCTGTCCGGCGCGGTGGTGGTGATGTGGAACCCGCACGGCCTGCAGCTGTCGCCGGGCCTGTGGTTCATCGTCGCCTCGGCCTTCACCGGCTCGCTGGGCGCGGTGATGATGAAACAGATCGAGGGCGTCAAACCGCTGCAGTTCCAGGCCTGGGTCGGCGCCACCTCGGTCGCGCCCCTGGCCCTGTTGAGCCTGGCCATCGAACCCGGCGGGCTGGACCTGGCCTTCAAGGCCGGCCTGCCGTTCCTGGCGGCGCTGCTGTTTTCGGCCCTGATCGTCTCGGTCCTGGCCCACACCGCCTATTACGGCCTGATCCAGCGCCACGACGCCAATCTGGTCGCGCCGCTGACCCTGATGACTCCGTTGATGACCATTGGCCTTGGCGTGTTGATCACGCACGATCATTTCGACGCCCGGATGGGAATCGGCACGCTGCTCGCGCTGGCGGGCGTGCTGATCATCGCCCTGCGCAAGAACCAGGTGATGCCGCTGCTGATGCTGACCAGGAACCGTTCCCAATGACGCCCCCCTTCTTGCGGTTGGTCGACGCCCCGTCGCCGAACTTCGACGCGCGCAAGGCCGTGCCCGACTGCGTCGTCCTGCACTACACCGGCATGGAGACGGGGCCGGCGGCCCTGGAGCGGCTCTGCGATCCGGAAGCCAAGGTCTCGGCCCACTACCTGGTTGAGGAAGACGGCAGGGTCTTCCGCTTGGTGCCCGAGGAGCGTCGCGCCTGGCACGCCGGGGCCGCGTTCTGGAAGGGCGTCAAGGACATCAACTCGGCCTCCATCGGCATCGAGATCGTCAATCCCGGCCACGAGTTCGGCTATCGCCCCTTCCCCGACGCCCAGGTCGCCGCGGTGATCAAACTGCTGGCCGACATCCGCTCGCGCTGGATGATCGATGACGACATGATCATCGGCCATTCCGACATCGCCCCCGGCCGCAAGATCGATCCGGGCGAGCTGTTCCCCTGGAAGCGGTTGGCCGAGGCCGGCCACGGCCTGTGGGTCGAGCCGCCGCCGTCGCCCGGCGCCCCGCTGGGTCAGGGCGAGGAGGGGACCGGCGTCTTCGCCCTCCAGGCCGGGCTGACCCGCCTGGGCTACAACTGCGCGCCGTCGGGCCAGTACGACGAATGGACCACCACCGTGGTCGCCGCTTTCCAGCGCCACTGGCTGCAGACCCGCTTCGACGGCGTCGCCGACGGCGAGACCCGGGCGCGGCTGGTGGCCCTGCTGCGGGCCGCCGGCTGATGCATCCGGCCAAGCCGTTCCACGTCGACGACCGCGAGACCCTGCTGGCCTTCTTCCGGGCGAACCCGTTCGTGACCATCGCGGCGGCGGTGGGCGGCCGCCCCTTCACGGCCCAGGCGCCGGTGGTGGTCCGCGAGCTCGACTTCGGCGAGGTGGCGCTGGACTTCCACCTGTCGCGCGGCAACGCCCTGGCGCCGTTCGTGGTCCCGAGCTTTCGCGCCGTGGCCCTGGCGACCGGGCCGGACGCCTATGTCAGTCCCGACTGGTACGAAAGCGAAGACCAGGTTCCGACCTGGAACTACGTCTCGGCCGAGGCCGAGGGGTTGGTCGCGCCGCTGAGCGACGCCGAGTTCGTGGCCCTGCTCGACGACCTCTCGGCCCAGGAGGAGGCGCGCCTTCTGCCCAAGACGCCGTGGACCCGCGACAAGATGAGCCCCGGCCGCTTCGAGGCCATGATGCGCGGCATCATCGGCTGCCGGCTGACCGTCGAGCGGCTGGAGGGAACCTGGAAGCTGTCGCAGAACAGGACCGCCGCCGATCGCGTCGGCGTGGTCAAGGCATTGGGGAAGCACCCCATCGCGGGACTGATGCGAGATCTCTAGGTCCTGTCGCGCGACGCCTGCGGGCCCGTCCTCCTCCTTCGACAAGCTCGGGATGAGGGCGACTTTGCGAAGCCGTCATTCGAATTCCTCATCCTGAGCTTGTCGAAGGGCGGGGAATTCGCTCCACGGCTTGACCCCAACGCTCCCAACCGTCACTTAGGCCCCGGACCAGATGGTCGGGCGGCCGCGGCATCCTTGTGATGTCGAGGAAAGTCCGGGCTCCACGGTGACAAGGCGGCGGGTAACGCCCGCCGGGAGCGATCCCAGGGATAGCGCCACAGAAAGCAAACCTCCTCCCTTCGGGGCGGGAAGGGTGAAAGGGTGGGGTAAGAGCCCACCGCGGACCTGGCAACAGGGACGGCATGGCAAGCCCCGCCTGGAGCAAGACCGAATAGGGACCCCGCGCCGGCCTCGCGTCGGATAGGCCGTCACTGGCTGAGAGGGTCCGGGTAGGTCGCGAGAACCGTCCAGCGATGGGCGGTCCAGAGGAATGGCCGTCTCGCGTCCGTTTTTCCTTCGGGAGGGGCGGGCGTCAGACAGAACCCGGCTTACAGACCATCTGGTCCATTCGCTCCGCCCCTCAGGCGGGGCGGCGAAAGTGGGTTTAAGTCCCACCTATCCCCACAACGGCGGCAACTGAGCCGCTCAATCCCAAGCCAGCAAGGCTCCGCGCAGAGTCTAGCGGGCGCGAAATCTTAACAAGTTCCTTGTATGTTCTGTGGATAGATTCGAGGGCTCTGTGAAAGAGCTCCGTGACACCTTTGTTTTAGCGGCCAAACGGCTGTTGGTGTCATTGTATCCCAATCAATCCCATGTTAACCCACTTCTGCCGGAGCGATCGTGGCAGGACGTCCGGCGGCGGGCTTAAACAGGGGTAGGCGAGGTGTTTCTCTCGACGTTCGAGAAGCAGCTGGACAGCAAGCGGCGCATCGTTGTGCCGCAGGACTTCCGCGCCGCGCTCTCGGGTCCGTTCGGCGGAATCTTCTGCTTTCCCTCCATCGAAGCCGACTGTCTCGAGGCGGGCGGAAAAGGCCTGTTCGATCGCTACCAGGGCGTGATCGACGAGCTGCCGTTCGGCGATCCCCTGCGCTCGGCGCTGGAGACCAGCGTCCTGGGCGGCATGGCCCGATTGTCGTTCGACACCGCCGGCCGCATCACCCTTCCCGACACCCTGTGCGAGATGTTCGGCCTGAGCGACTGGGTCGCGGTGGTCGGCCTGGGCGAGCGGTTCCAGATCTGGTCGCGCGAGGCTTTCCAAGCCCATCGCGCCGCTCAGCGCGAACTGGCCCGCGACGGCCTGGCCGCCATGCGCGCCCAGCAGCGCACCGCCCGGATCGGGGCCGCGGGATGAGCGACCTTGAAACCGCTCCGCAAGCCGGCGCGCCGCACGTCTCGGTGCTGCTCGACGAGGTGGTCGGCGCCTTGTCGGCCGGCCCCGGCGACATGGTCATCGACGGCACCTTTGGAGCCGGCGGCTACACCCGCGCCATCCTGGCGACCGGCGCCTCGGTCACCGCTTTCGACCGCGATCCCAGCGTCGCTCGCTTCGCGGCTGAATTTTCTGCGGCGGATAGCCGCTTTCGCCTGATTCAGGACCGCTTTTCACAAATCACCGAGTATCTGGGGGATGCGTCGGTCGACGGCGTCACCCTGGATCTCGGCGTTTCCTCCATGCAGCTCGACGAGGCTGAGCGCGGCTTCTCCTTCATGCGCGACGGTCCGCTGGACATGCGCATGGGCGCCGACGGTCCGACGGCGGCCGATCTGGTCAACGAGCTGGATCAGGTCGAGCTGGCCCGCATCCTCTATGTCTATGGCGAGGAGCACGCTTCCCGCCGTATCGCCAGCTTCATCGTCAAGCGCCGGGCCGAGCGTCCGTTCACCCGCACCCTGGACCTAGCCCACGTGATCGAGCGCGCCTTGGGCGGCCGCAAGGGCGCCAAGGTCCATCCCGCCACCCGCTCGTTCCAGGGGCTGCGGATCGCCGTCAACGCCGAACTGGAAGAGCTTGAGGCCGGTCTCGTGGCCGCCGAGCGCGTGCTGAAGCCGGGCGGCCGCCTGGCGGTGGTCACCTTCCATTCGTTGGAAGACCGCATCGTGAAGAATTTCCTGGCCGAGCGTGCAGGGCGGACGCCCGGCGGATCGCGCCACGCG
Source organism: Caulobacter sp. (assembly GCF_049283275.1). Lineage (GTDB taxonomy): Bacteria > Pseudomonadota > Alphaproteobacteria > Caulobacterales > Caulobacteraceae > Caulobacter. Next base: position 6,362 of record NZ_JBAPVS010000241.1, read on the forward strand.
CCGCCGGTCGAGCAGGGCGCTCCACCCAGCTTCCAGCTGATCTCGTCCAAGGCCATCGCGCCGGGCGAGGCCGAGCTGGCGGTCAATCCGCGCGCTCGCTCCTCCAAGCTGCGCGCCGCTGTGCGCACGACGGCTCCCGTGTGGAGCGCCGCATGAGCCTGTCGAGCCTCTTCGAGCGTCGCGTGCGGGGCTTTCGGGTCGTCGAGATGGTCTGCCTGTGCGTCCTGCTGGTGCTGGTGCTGGGTGTCTACATGGCCAAGACCTTCGCCGGTCGCGAGCGCGCCCAGATCGCCGAGGTCGAGCGCGTGATCGGCGAGGAAAAGGCCCGCGTCCGCCTGCTCAAGGCCGAGGTCGCCTATCTGGAGCAGCCGCGCCGCATCGAGCAATTGGCTCAGCAACTGCAGCTGGCCCCGATCAGCCCTGAACACGAGACGACCGAGGAAGCCTTGATCGACGTGGCGCGCCACGCGCCGGCGGCCCACGCCCCGGCCT
>NZ_JBAPVS010000242.1:0-8258 GCF_049283275.1 Caulobacter sp.
ACATCTGCTCGGACGCCGAGGCGTTCTGCTGGGTGACCTTGTCCAATTGCTGGATGGCTTCGTTGATCTGCGAGGCGCCGACATCCTGCTCGCGGCAGGCGGCGCTGATCTCGGACACCAGCTCGGCGGTCCTGCGGATGTTGGGCACCAGCGAGGTCAGCATCTCCCCGGCTGATTGGGCGGCCTTGACGGTGTCCGAAGATACAGCCCCGATCTCGGTGGCGGCGGTCTGCGAGCGCTCGGCCAGCTTGCGCACTTCCGAGGCGACGACGGCGAAGCCGCGGCCATGCTCGCCGGCCCGGGCGGCTTCGACGGCCGCGTTCAGGGCCAGCAGGTCGGTCTGGCGGGCGATCTCCTGAACGATGGCGATCTTCTCGGCGATGGTGCGCATGGCCTCGACCGCGCGGTTGACGGCTTCACCCGAAACTTCGGCGTCCTGGGCGGACTGACGGGCGATCTTCTCGGTCTGGGCGGCGTTGTCGGCGTTCTGCTTGATGTTGGCGGCCATCTGCTCCATCGAGGCCGAGGCCTCTTCGGCCGACGAGGCCTGTTCGGTGGCGCCCTGGCTGACTTGCTCGGAGGCGGCCGAAAGTTCCTGGCTGCCGGCCGAGACGTTCTCGGAGGCCGACACCGCGTCGGACACCACGCCGCGCAGGCGTTCGACCATGCGCTGCAGCGCCAGGCCCAGCACGTCCTTGTCCGACAGCGGCTTGGCCTCGGCGGTCAGGTCGCCGTCGGCGATCTGGTCGGCCAGGCCGGCGGTGGCGCGCAGGTTGGCGGTCATCCGGCCCACGGTGTCGATCAGGTCCTTGATCTCGTCATTGGTGGTGACCGTCGCGCGATGGCCCAAGTCGCCCATGGCGACGGCTTCGGCGACCTCGGCCACCCTGTTCAGACCACGGCTGATGGTCGTGGAGATCCACCAGGCGGCGGCCCCGGCCAGGATCAGGGCGACGATGGCCGCGCCGATGAGCACGTTGCGAGTGGTCTGATAGGCCTTCTCGGCGGCGCCCTCGGCGGCCTTCAAATGGTCATTCTGCAGGTCGACCAGCTCACCGGTCGTCTTGCGCAGAGCGGCCGTGACCTGGCTGGACGACGGCGCCTGCGAGACCTTGGTGGCCTCGGCGGTCTGATTGTCCATCACCAGCTTGCGAACCTCGGCCTCGATTGGCGAGTACTGGTCCCAGGCGCCTTGCAGCTCGGCCCACTTGCCCTTGTCGGCGATCGGCGCGGCGGCGGTGGACTCGGCCAGCTGGGTTTCGAACTGCTTGCGGAACTTGAGGATGTCGGTCTCGTACCCGCGCATCTTCTCGGGGTTCGTCGCCAGGATGAGGTTCTTTTGCGACCTCACCATTTCGACGAAGGCCGTCTTCAATTGCTGGGCGTCGGCCAGTTGGGCCACCGGCCCCGAGAGCACGGACTTCAGATTGTTGTTGAGGTCGGCGAGGCTGACCACGGCGAAGATCGTAGCGCCCATCAGCATGGCGATGAGCAGGCCGAACGCGATGCCGAGCTTGAGTTTGATCGTGAAACGCATGGAGAAGGTCTGGTCCCGGCTCAAGATTGAAGCGCGTTGATGGGGGTGGCGGTGGCTGACGAACGGCCCCGCGCGGCGAAGATCTGGTCGAGATCGGGGATGATGATCAGGTCGCCGTTCCGGCGCGCCAGCAGGCGGATGAAATCCGGGCGCCAGCGCATGCCGACGCGGGGGGCTTCCTCGGTGGTGTCGTGGGCGACCGAGGTGACCTCGTGCACCTTGTCGGCGCGCAGGCCGATCAGGGTGGCCTCGCCGTCGAGTTCGTACTCGATGACGACGATGCGGCTGTCGATGGTCGGCTCGCCGGCCGGCATGTCGAAGGCCAGGCGCAGGTCCACCAGCGGAATGATCCGGCCGCGGAAATTTATCACCGCCCCGACGAAGGCCGCCGCGCCGGGGACGGCGGTTTCGGGCAGCAGGTCGAGAACCTCCCGCACCAGCCCGGCTTCCAGCGCGAAGGTCTCGCCCTGCAGGTCGAAGGTCAGGGCCTCGATCGGCGTGTCGATGTCCATGTCCTGGGCCCTTCCCTAACTGGCGACGCGCAGTTGCGCGTCATGGCGTTGGCCGGCGGCCACCAGGTGGCCGATATCCAGGATCAGGGCGACGCCGCCGTCGCCCAGGATGGTGGCGCCCGAGAAGGCGCCGACCTCGGCATGGAAGCCCGACAACGCCTTGATGACGGTCTGGTGGTCGCCGAGGATCTGATCGACGACCAGGCCCACCCGCTCGTGGCCGGTGGAGACCACGACGATCTTCTGGTGCTGATCGGCGGCCTGGCCGGTGGCGAACATCTGGCGAAGTCGGATGAACGGCACCAGCTGGTCGCGCAGGGTGATCAGGCTGCGGCCCGTCGAGCGCATGTCCTGCTCAACCGACAGCTCGACGCATTCCTCGACGCTGGACAGCGGGATGACGTAACGACCGGTCCCGACCCGCACCAGCAGGCCGTCGATGATCGCCAGGGTCAGCGGAATACGCAGCGAGACGACCGAACCTTCGCCCGGCGTGCTGGAGAGTTCGATCGTGCCGCGCAGGCCCTCGATGGTGCGCTTGACCACATCCATGCCGACGCCCCGGCCCGACAGGTTGGTGATGGCGGCGGCGGTCGAGAAGCCAGGAGCGAAGATCAACTGCAGCAGCTCGTTGTCGCTCAGGGCTTGGCCGGGTTGGATGAGGCCGTTTTCCTCGGCCTTGGCGCGAACGCGAGCGCGGTCCACGCCGCGACCGTCGTCGGTAATGGTGATCACCACCTCGGCGCCGGACTGGCGGGCGGCGAGCACGACATGACCTGTCTCCGGCTTGCCGGCGGCGAGGCGTTGCTCGGCGGTTTCCAGGCCATGGTCGGCCGCGTTGCGGATCAGGTGGATCAGCGGATCGGCCAGGCGCTCGATCACCGTCTTGTCCAGCTCGGTGGTCTCGCCCTCGGTCGACAGTTCGATGGTCTTGCCGGTGTCGCGGGCCAGGTCGTGGATCAGGCGTCGGAAGCGGCCAAACAGCTGGGCGATCGGCACCATGCGCACCACCATCATGGTGTCGCGCATCTCGGCCGCCAGGCGCTCGATCTCCTCGGCGACGGAGCGCAGGGCGATGTCGCTGCTGGAAGCGGCCAGTTGCTTGAGGCGCGACTGGGCGATGACCAGTTCGCCCACGCGGTCCATCATCTCGTCCAGCCGCTCGGCCGGGACGCGGACGGTGTCGCCGGCGGTCTTGGCGTTGCGGCCTTCGCTGGCGGCGGGCGACTCGTCATTGGCGCCGACGCTCACAACGGTTTCGACACCCTGTGTGACGACCTGGGCCTGGGCGGCGGCGACCTCCTGGATATCCAGGGTCATGTCGTCGATCACGAAGATGAAGACATCCTCGATCGCGTCGCGGCCGTTCGGGGTGATAACGGTCACGTCCCAGGCCAGGTGGCATTCGGTGGCGACCAGATCGTCAAAGGCTGGGACCGCGTCGGTGATCGCGACCACCGTGCATTCGCCCAGTTCGCGCAGTTCATCCAGCAACGGCAGGGGCCGGGTGCCGTTGATCAGGGCGTCGGCGGGCAGGCTGAACTTCACGCGCCAGGTGTTGAGTTCCGGCGCGGCGGGCGTTTCAGCAGGCTCAGCCTGGCCCGCGCCCTCGACGACGCGATGCAGTTCGGCCAGCAGTGCTTCGCCCGTGGCTTCTGATGCGGCACGCCCTTCGGCCAGGGCGCGCATATGGTCCTGGCAGGCCAGGACGGCGCCGACCAGCTCGGAGGTGGCGGCGACCTCGCCCTTGCGGACGCGGTCGAAGGCGGTTTCGCAATGGTGGGTGAAGGCGGCCAGGGCGTCGAAGCCGAACATGGCGCCCGAGCCCTTCAGCGTGTGGAGCCCGCGGAACACCGCATCGACCAGATCCCGGTCGCCCCCCGCGTTCCCCTGGGCTCGATGAGCCAGGTCGAGCAGGCCCTGTTCGATCTCTTCCAGCAGCTCCTGGGCTTCCTGGCGGAAGATCTCGACGGGATCCTGACCGCTCATTTGGCCAGGACCTTCTTGACGACCCGGACCAGCTGTTCGGGATCGAACGGCTTGGTCAGCCAGCCCGTCGCGCCAGCGGCTTTCGCTTGCGCCTTGATCTCGGCGTCGGACTCGGTGGTCAGGAACAGGATCGGCACCCCGGCCCCGGCCGGGCGCTGGCGCAGCGCGCGGATCATCTCCAGACCGTCCATGACCGGCATGTTCAGGTCGGTGACGATCAGGTCAAAGCCGCCGGCGCTGCCCTTATCCAGACCATCCTGCCCGTTCACCGCCTCGGTGACGGCATAGCCTTCGCCGCTCAGGGCGATCTTGATCGCCTGCCGGATGCTGGCGGAATCGTCCACTGTAAGGATCGAGGTCATTGGGCCGTCCCTTGTAGCCAGAACTTCGCACGGTCGGACGCCGTGTCTTCGAGGAAGCCGCCGCGCTCGAGTACTTCAAGCACCGCTCCCTGAGCGGGGTGACGCAACTTAAAGTCACAGCCCGTCTCGGCGGCCTTGCGACGCGCGGCCTCAATGAGTTGGACGAAGGTCAGATCGGTTTCGGCGACGTCGCTAAGGTCCACAACCACAGCCCGGTCCTGTCGCAGCGCGGCTCCAAGCTCATCATAAGCTTGAGTAATATTTGCAACTGTCACAGAATTGACAAAAGATATCAGGTTGTTTTTGGCTTTACGCAATAACATAAGCCCCCACACTAGCTAAATAGCACCGTTATGCGAATTTTTATTCCTGGATTATCTTGTGACGGTGCAATTAAGTTAGTGTGAATATAACAACCTAAGCGCGGGCGGCAATTTGTCGCGATGGACGGGCCAATTCAGGCGGCGCAACAATCTCCAACGCCACAAACCGCGCTGAATTTGGTCAACAACGACGTGGCTGGACCTTAAGCCGTGCTGGACTCGTCTTGGCCGGGGCTTAGCCAAGGTCACTACCGGCGAGCGTGAGATCATTCCGGAGCAGGCCGAGGTCGTCCGGCGTAGCTTCCGCGACTACGCCGCCGGCAAGAGTCCGCGCCGCATCGCCATCGAATTGAATCGTGAGGGCGTGGCCGCGCCGTGGGCGCCAAGTGGGGCGACACTTCGATACGAGGCAACCGGGCGCTGGGGTCTGGGATCATCAGCGACGAGCAGGGCGAGGTGTTGGCGACCCTGCACGGCGATCTGGAGACCATTCTGGCCTAGGCCGCTGACCAGGGAGGTCAGCGGCGGGGGTCGGTTTACAGCGGCTACAGCCGCATACGGACGAATTCTCGCAGAGCGAAAATCCATAAGTCTCTGATTTTCCTGGAAGAAAATGGCGCGCCCGGAACGATTCGAACGTCCGACCCTCAGATTCGTAGTCTGATGCTCTATCCAGCTGAGCTACGGGCGCGCATTGCCTTTCGGCGAGGCGGGGGAGATAGCCCGGACGACCAGGGGACGCAAGCGCCTTTTGATGCAGATGGCGCGAAGTTTGTGCAGAACAGCATGCGGCCCTTGACCCGCAAGGTTCCGCTCCCTTCTTGAGAGGAGCGACCTTGGCCGTGCCGGGATCGCGACGGCGCGCCCCTCGTTTCCATGACCGGGGCCGCCGTGGCCAGGACCCTTCGACGAAAGTTCGCCATGCGCCTGATCGCTCCGTTGCTTCTCGCCCTGATCGCCGGCTGCGCGCCCCTTTCGGCGGAGGCCGGACCATCGGTCGCCCCCGCCCCGGCCTACAAGCCCAGCGGCATGGTGGCGGCGGCCAATCCGTTGGCGGTCGAGGCGGGCCTGCGGGTGTTGCGCGACGGCGGGACGGCGGCCGACGCGGCGGTGGCGGTGCAGGCCGTGCTGGGGCTGGTCGAACCCCAGAGCTCGGGCCTGGGCGGCGGGGCGTTCCTGGTGTTTTACGACGCCAAGACCGGCAAGGTGACCGCCTATGACGGCCGTGAGAAAGCGCCCCAGGCGGCCGGTCCCGACCTGTTCCTGGGTCCCAACGGCGAGCCGCTGAACTTCGTGACCGCCGTGCTGTCGGGCCGATCGACCGGCGTGCCGGGGGCGGTGGGCATGCTGGCCCAGGCCCAGAAGGAACACGGCAAGGCCGCCTGGAGCAGCCTGTTCAAGGACGCCGAGCGCCTGGCCGACGGCGGCTTCACGGTCAGCCCGCGCCTGGCCGGCATGATCAACAGCACCCGCATCCCCCAGGGCCAGGCCCCGGACGCAGTCGCCTATTTCACCAAGCCGAACGGCCAGCGCTATCAGGCCGGCGACACCCTGAAGAACCCGGCTTACGCCGTCACCCTGCGCAGCCTGGCCGCCAAGGGACCCAGCGCGCTCTACGAGGGTCCGCTGGCCCAGCGGATCGTCGATCGGCTGCACCAGGGCGAGCTGCCCTCCAGCATGACCCTGGCCGATCTGAAGACCTACAAGCCACGCTCGGCCGACGCCCTGTGCCGGCCCTGGAAGGTCTACACCGTCTGCGTGCCCAACCCGTCGTCGAGCGGCGTGTCGGTGATCCAGGCCCTGATGATGCTGGAGCACACCGACATCGCCCAGCGCGGCCCGAGCGATCCGATCGCCTGGACCCTGCTGGCCGAGGCCGAGCGCGTCATGTACGCCGACCGCGACCGCTATGTGGGCGATCCCTCGTTCGTGAAGGTGCCGGTCGAAGGCCTGCTGGACCCGGCCTATGTGGCCCAGCGCGCCAAGCTGATCGGGCAAACCGCCGGCCCCGCGCCCAGCTACGGCCAGCCCCAGGGCGCGCCGGTCGTCGGCCCCGACAAGACCCAGGAGCCGGCCGGGACGACCCACATGGTCATCGTCGATCCGATGGGCAATGTGGTGTCGATGACCACTACGGTCGAGAGCGTGTTCGGCTCGGGTCGAATGGTCGGCGGCTTCTTCCTCAACAACCAGCTGACCGACTTCAACTTCGCGCCCACCGACCGCGACGGCGCGCCGGGCGCCAATGCGGTGGCCGGCGGCAAGCGGCCGCGCTCGTCGATGGTCCCCATCGTCGTGCTCGACAAGGGCGGCAAGTTCCTGGCCGCCGTGGGCTCGCCGGGCGGCTCGGCGATCCTGTCCTATAACCTCAAGGCCATGGTCGGGGTGTTCGACTGGGGCCTGTCGATGCAGGAGGCGATCAACCTGCCCAACCTGGTGGCCCGGGGCGACAACTTCTCGGCCGATGTCGAGAAGTTCGGACCCGAGATGACCGCGGCGCTGCAGGCGCGGGGCGTGGCGATCAAGACCGGCCAGAACGAGACCTCGGGCCTGCACGGCGTGATCGTGCGGCCGGGCGGGGTGCTGGAAGGCGGGGCCGATCCCCGGCGCGAGGGCGTGGCCAGGGGGCTGTAGCGCCTAGCGCATCGCCGCTTCGATGAAGTGCGGGCCCGGCTCGCGCATCGCCCGGCTCATCGCCTCGTCGAAGGCCTCAGCCGTCTCGACCCGCAGGGCGGGCACGCCCAGCCCCTCCGCCACCGACACCCAGTCGATGCGCGGATCCGACAGGTCCAGCAGGCGCGAGGCCGCCGGCCCCGGCTCGCCGCCGCCGGTGCGGCCCATCTCGATGCCGAGGATGCGATAGGCGTGGTTGGCGAACACCACCACGGTCACGTCCAGCTTCTCGCGGGCGATCGTCCATAGGCCCTGCACCGTGTACATCCCCGCCCCGTCGCCCGTGAGGGCCAGGACCTTGCGGTCGGGGCAGGCCACGGCCGCGCCGAGGGCCAGCGGAATGCCCTGGCCGATCGCGCCGCCGGTCAGGGACAGCCAGTCGTGGGCGCGGGCGTTGCGGGTCTGGGTGAAGATCGGCAGGCCGGCGGTCACCGCGTCGTCCGAGATGATCGCGCCGGTCGGCATGTGGCGGGCGATGGCCGCGCCCATCGCCCAGGCGTCCAGCTTGCCGGCCGGGGCGGCGGCCGGCGCATAGGGCTCGACGGATCCGGTCACGGGCGCGTCCAGCACCTGGGCCAAGGCCTCGAGCGCGGCGGCCGCGTCGGTTCCTCGGTCGCTGAGCATCAGGGTCGCGCAGCCGTCCGGCACCAGCACACTGGGTCGGTCGGGATAGGCGAAGAAGGCCACCGGCTCGGCCGTGGCGACCAGCACCATCAGGTCCACGCCGTCCAAGTCCTTCAGGGCCTGCTCGCCGAAATAGGCCAGCTTGTCGGGACGGAAGCGGCCTTCGCCGCGCGCCTGGCGGGCGGTGAAGGTGTCGGTCAGAACGCGCACGCCCGTGGCCGCGATCCGCCCGGCGGCG
>NZ_JBAPVS010000243.1:0-17277 GCF_049283275.1 Caulobacter sp.
CTTCCGGGCGACTTTGATCCTGCCCGCCCGAGGGGAAACGTCGACCGGGATGAAACAGGCCCTCAGTCATCGTCCCTTGGTCAAAACGGTTCGGCGGAGCGGTCAGGTCTAGCCGAAACGCACACACTAAACCCACGGTCATCCGGGCTGGGCCCGGACCGCTCCGCGCCTCCCCACCAGCTCGTCGCGAAAGCTCGAGGTCGTAGAGCCGTGTCTGCTCAGATCTTGCCCGCGAACACTTGCCCCCACCTGACGGCTTCGCCGTCTGTCCGCCCCCAGAGGGGGCGGAGGGCGGTCTGGCCGTCCTAAGGCAGCGGCCGCGGCTTCCGGTCCTCGCCGATGGCCACGAAGGTGAACACGCCCTGGGTCACCTTGTGGGCCTGTTCGCCGTCGCGGCGGCGGCGCCAGGCCTCGACCTCGACCTTCAGCGAGGTGCGGCCCACATGGACGATCTTGGCGAACAGGCTGACCTCGTCGCCGACGAACACCGGGCTGATGAAGGTCATGCCGTCGATGGCGATGGTGGCGCAGCGTCCGGCCGCGCGGTGGAAGGCGACCGAGGCCGCCGCCAGGTCCATCTGCGACAGCAGCCAGCCGCCGAAGATGTCGCCTTCGGGATTGGTGTCGGACGGCATGGCGATGGCCCGCAGCACCGGGGCCTCGTGGGGCCACTCGGCGGCTTCCCAGGCCTTGGCCAGGGTTTCGGCGCGCTGGGTCGTGGGGTCGGTGTCGGTCACCTAGTGGCCGCCGGAACCTTCATAGACCCCCGGGGCCAGGCGCTCGTCCTCGTCGTGGCCGACGGCGGTCGAGGCCACGAAGCGGCGGTCGCAATAGGGGCAGTCGACGAAGCCGGCCGCGCCCATTTCCAGCCAGACCCTAGGGTGGCCAAGAGCTCCGCCGACGCCCTCGCAGGCGATGCGGTGCGAACGGACCATGATGGTTTCGGGCGCGGGACCGGCGCCGACCGCGACGACGGCGGGCTCCATGGCGGTGGGAGCGGTGGACTTGGCCTTGCGCGCCATGTTCGAAAACCCTTGAAATCCAGACGCGGCCTTGGCGTGGCGGCGATGCAGGCATACCTATGGACACCTCGCGCCGCCGTCAATTCACGGTGCGCGCCTTCGTTTCCCAATACCGCTGCGAAGCGGCGCATCTGGACGCTCCATGGACCTGCCCGCGTACGCGATCGAAGCCGAAGGCCTGTTCAAGACCTATCCCGCCAGCAAGACAGCGCCCGAGAAACGGGCCCTCAACGGCATCGACCTGAAGGTGCCGCGCGGCTCGATCTTCGGCCTGCTGGGCCCGAACGGGGCGGGCAAGTCGACCTTCATCAACATCCTGGCCGGCCTGACCCGCAAGTCCAGCGGCACGGTGCGGATCTGGGGTCGCGACATCGACGAGCGGCCGCGCGACGCTCGCGCCGCCATCGGCGTGGTGCCGCAGGAACTGGCCGCCGACGTGTTCTTCACCCCGCGCGAATCGCTGGAGGTGCAGGCCGGCTTCTACGGCGTTCCCAAGAACGAGCGCCGCACCGACGAACTGCTCAACGCCCTGGGCCTGGGCGACAAGGCCGACGCCTATGTGCGCCAGCTGTCGGGCGGCATGAAGCGCCGGCTGATGGTGGCCAAGGCCATGGTCCACCAGCCGCCGGTGCTGATCCTGGACGAGCCGACCGCCGGGGTCGATGTCGAGCTGCGCCGCCAGCTGTGGAGCTATGTCACGGGGCTGAACCAGCTGGGCGTGACCATCGTGCTGACCACCCACTATCTGGAAGAAGCCCAGGAGCTGTGCGACCAGATCGCCATCGTCAATCGCGGCGAGGTGGTGGTCAACGAACCGACGGCGACCCTGCTGCGCCGCATGGACATCCGCAACGTGGTGGTCACGCCGGAAGAGCCGGTGACCGCCGCGCCGCTGCTGCCGGGCTTCGAGACCAAGCTGCGCGGGGCCGGAGCGTTCTCGGTCAGCTACCGCACTGGCCAGTCCAGCGTGGAGCAGGTGCTGGCCGCGGTCCGCGCCGAGGGCCTGAAGATCAAGGACATCGCCACCGAGGACCCGGACCTGGAGGACGTCTTCGTCTCGCTGACCTATGGCGACCCGAACGCCAAGGACCCGTTGAGGACCTAGCGGCCAAGCGCTCTTCCCTCTGTGGGGGAAGACGATCGCGAAGCGATCCGTAGGGGGCAAGTGTTCGCCGGCAAGGCGCCGGAAACTTCATCCGCCCTCTCCCGCGATCCCCGATTGCATCCTGGGCCGCATCGGTGGAGGTTCGCCGCCGGTTTTGGGCGCGAGGGCGGCATGCGGGCGTTTTTCATTCGGGTTCTGATGGCCTTGCTCTTGGCGAGCGGCCTGGGCGGCGTGGCCTTGGCCAAGCCCATCCCGATCAAGGTCGTCGTCGTCACCACCTTCGAGATCGGCGCCGACACCGGCGACATGGCCGGCGAATTCCAGCCCTGGGTCGAGGGCTGGCCGCTGAAGCACCAGATCGCCATCCCCGGCGTCCGCCACGTGGCCCGCTATTCCGACGACGGGGTGCTGGCCATCGTCAGCGACATGCGCGGCCGGACCCGCGAGAGCGTCGCGGCCCTGATCCTGTCGGACCAGTTCGATCTGACGAAAGCCTATTGGATCGTCAGCGGCATCGCCGGGGTCGATCCCAAGGTCGCCTCGCTGGGCAGCGCCGCCTGGGCCCGCTACGTGGTCGACGCCGACCCGATCTACGAGCTGGACGAGCGCGACATCCCGGCCGGCTGGCCCTATGGCCTGTATTCCAACGACGCCGAGCGCCCGAACGTGAAGGGCAAGGCCGAGGGCTCCAGCGCCATGGTCTGGACGCTGGACAAGGGGCTGGTCGACTGGGCCTACGCCCTGACCCGCGACGTCAAGCTGCCCGATTCGCCCGGTCTGCAGGCCCTGCGCGCGCCCTACAAGGGCGATCCGGAGGGCCAGCGGCCGCCGTTCGTGCTGCAGGGCGACGCCCTGGGCACGGTGCGCTTCTGGCATGGGGCGCATCGCACGCAATGGGCGCAGGACTGGGTCAAGCTCTGGACCGACGGGGCCGGAACCTTCACCATGACCGACTGCGAAGACCAGGGGATCCTCGACGTGCTCGACGCCCACGCCGCGTCCGGAAAGATCGACCGCAGGCGGGTCCTGGTGCTGCGGACCGGCAGCAACTATTCGCGCGGGCCGCAAGGCGAGCAGAGCCTGCCGCACGTGTTCCACGGCGAGGGCCTGAAGGCGAGCTTCGACTCCACGTTCCGGGTCGGCGGCGTCGTGGTCCGCGAGCTGACCACCCACTGGGACCGCTACGGAACCACCCTCCCCGCCGGCCGGAGCCAGTAGCGCCCATGCTCGAACGCGTCTTCGGCCTCAAGGCCAACGGCACCAATGTCCGCACCGAGGCGCTGGCCGGCGTCACCACCTTCATGACCATGGCCTATATCGTCGTGGTCAATCCGGCGATCCTGGGCGAGGCCGGCATGCCGGTGGCCGCCGTGGCCGCCGCCACCTGCTTGGCGGCCGGCTTCGGCTCGATCCTGATGGGGCTGATCGCCAACTATCCGCTGGCCCTGGCGCCCGGCATGGGGCTCAACGCCTATTTCACCTACACCGTGGTCAAGGGCATGGGCGTGCCGTGGGAGACGGCCCTGGGCTGCGTCTTCCTGTCGGGCGTGGCCTTCCTGGTGCTGACCCTGGTGGGCGTGCGCCAGATGATCGTGGCGGCCATTCCCAAGCCGCTGTTCTCGGCCGTCGCGGCCGGGGTGGGCCTGTTCATCGCCTTCATCGGCCTGAAGGAGGCCGGCATCATCGTCGCCAACCCGGCCACCACCGTGGCCCTGGGCGACCTGACCACCCCGACCGCCGCCGTGGCGATCATGGGTCTGATCCTGATCGCCGTGCTGCAGGCCTGGCGGGTCAAGGGCGCGATCCTGATCGGCATCCTGCTGGCCACCGCCGCCGGCTGGGCCCTGGGTCTGGCCAAGATCGCGCCGGCCACGTCCAGCCTCGCCGACCTGACGGCCACGGCGTTCAAGATGGACGTCGTCGGCGCTTTCCACCTGCAGGGCGGCATGGCGCTGGCCATGCTCGAAATCATCTTCGTCTTCCTGTTCGTCGACCTGTTCGACAATGTCGGCACCCTGGTGGCGGTGACCAAGAAGGCTGGCCTGCAGGCCCCCGACGGCTCGATCCCGCGCCTGAACCGCATCCTGCTGGCCGACTCGGCCGCCACCATGATCGGCGCCGCAGCGGGCACCTCGACGGTCACCAGTTATATCGAGAGCGCGGCGGGCGTGACGGCCGGCGGCCGCACCGGCCTGACGGCGGTGGTGGTCGGGATGCTGTTCCTGCTCACCCTGTTCTTCGCGCCCCTGGTCCAGGCCATCCCGGCCGCCGCCACGGCCCCGGCCCTGATCCTGGTGGGCGCCCTGATGATCGGCTCGCTGGTCGATGTCGACTGGGCCGACCCGACCGTGGCGATCCCGGCCTTCCTGACCCTGATCACCATCCCGCTGACCTTCTCGATCGCCAACGGCCTGGCGTTCGGCATCACCAGCTATGCGGCCCTGCGGCTGTTGACCGGCAAGATCACCAAGGGCGACTGGCTGCTGCTGATCCTGGCGGCGTTGTTCGTGGTCCGCTTCGTCTATCTGGCGAAAGGCTGACCCGAAAGCCCCGCAAAGACCCGTTTGCGCCAGCGCGGCCTTTCGGCTAAGACCGCGCTTCCGCAAGGCGGAAGCACCCGTAGCTCAGCTGGATAGAGCGTTGCCCTCCGAAGGCAAAGGTCACACGTTCGAATCGTGTCGGGTGCGCCAATCTTCAAAACATCGCTGAAAACGCCGGGGTTGCGCCGTTTGGCGGACCGTCTTCGCCGGCAGAACGTCGCGGCCTCCGGGTCACACCGTCGGCGGGACGTCTTGCCGTGAGACCTCGGCTCCCAAGGCCTTGGCGACCTCGGCCATCACCCCGCTCCAATCGACATAGTCCGGCGTGGAGAAGCAGCGCGCCTGGGGGTACCAGGGATAGTTCTGGGCGCCGAGCCGGGTCCAGGCGGCCGTTCCCGTGAGCAGCCAGACCGGGGCCCCGCACGCGCCGGCCAGGTTGAAAGTGGCGTTGGAAAAGCCGATCACCAGGTCCATGGCGCAGCAGAGGGCCGCGACGTCGTCGAGGTCGTATTTCAGGTCGATCCCCGGGGGCCGCCAGATGTCGACGCCGAAGTCCTGGCGGGCCTGAGCGATCTCGGCCTCGCAGTCGCCGTACTGCAGGTTGACGAAGGTGATCCCCGACGTCTCCAGGATCGGCCGCCATTGCTCGAACGGTGAGAACTGGCGTCCTCGATCCGCCCGGAGGTTGAGGCTCTTCCACAGCAGGCCGACCTTGGGCCCAGGGATCGAGGCGAGACTCTGTCGCCAGTGCGACACGCGTTCAGGGTCAGGGACCAGGAATGACCGCGCCTGGGGGAACGACTCCACGGTCGCCCGAAAGGTGCTCATCAGAGACCCGAGCGGCGTCCAAAGATCGATCGCGGCCCAGTCCTCCACGGACGGCGCCGTCCAGAACATCCGGCCGTCATGCTTGACCGTGCGGTGCGGCACGACGGTGGCCCGGGGGAAGCTCCGCTGAAACAGCGGGACCAGCCGATATTCCACCGCGACGCTCAGCAGGCTCTCGTCGCCGATCGCGGCGATGACGTCGCGCAGGACATTGGCGAACAACACCTCGTCGCCCAGCCCCTGCTCGCCGCAAACCAGCAGGCGCTTGCCGGCCAGGCTCTCGCCCGGCGTCCAGCGCGGCCGATCGATCAGGAAGGTCGCGACCGACATCAGGTCCGGCGACAGCCGCGCCTCATAGGCCTCCCAGCCTTCGCGCAGGCGGCCCAGGGCCAGCAACACCGTCGCGCGCGTGAAGCGCATGGTGGCCTGGTCGTTGGCGTCCGAGTTTTCCCAAAGGCGCAGCGCCGCCTCGCAGTCCTCCAGCGCGCCGGCGACATCGCCGAGGTCCAGACGCGCATAGGCGCGATTGTGGTGGGCCTTGCCGTAGGTGGGTTGCAGCCGCAGCGCCTCGTCGAAGAAGGTGAGCGAGGTCGCGCTGTCGCCCCGGCTGACGAGCACCGTGCCGAGCGTGTTCCAGAGGGTCTGGGCGTGCGGATGGTCCTGAAGGGCCGAACGCAGCAGATCGATCGCCTCGTCGAACCGGTTGCTGTCGCGCAGCGCGCAGGCCAGATTGTTCAGGGTTTCCAGATCCCCGGGACGGCTCTGCAGGGCGTGCTGGAAGAACTGGGCCGCGAGCTCCGGCATGTCCAGGTGGAAGGCGAGGCGGCCCAGATCGCAGGCGACCGGCGTCGGATTCGGCAGCAGTTGCAGCGCCGCCTCGTAGCAGCGCATCGAGCTGCCGAAATCGCCCAGCTTTTCCCGTGAGACGCCCAGGATGTGCCACGCCACGCCGGTCTGCCCGTCGCGGGCCAGCGCCTCCAGCGCCAACTGTTCGCCGCGGGCGTAGTCGCGAGCGTGGATCGCCGCGATCGCGTGATTGAGCAACTGGGCCACATCGAGGTCTTGTACGTCGCCGACGGCGGTCTTTATCTCGTCCAGGGCTTCGGCGGAGGCCGCGTCGCCCAGGACCGGCGCGGCGAGGCCTGCCCGCGCAACCGGCGAGACCGTCTCGGAGTCGGTCGCCAGGGAACCCGCTGAATCGGGAAAAGAGCGGTCGCCTGACATGAGATCGGCCCGTGTATTGAACGTGAAAGCTCTGGGACAGTACGATTAAGCGAGTCTGAAGACACGGACGCCCTGCAGGCGGGGTTCGGTTTCACCCGGCCCCTCGCCAGGACCGCTGGGCGGCGACCATGTTGCGCCATTGAAACATTCCAGGCGTTCAGTCATGCGGTAATGGGTTCACCACGAGGGCTCGCACCTATGGCTCCCTCCCGCCTCGACGGAGAATGCTCGCATGTGTGATGACGATATCCACCCGGGTCTGGTTCACGATCTTCGCCTTTCGCGCCGCACCTTTGGCCTGGCCGCCGCCGCGCTGGGCGGGGTCGCCGCGACCGCCGCCGGGGCGCAGAGCCCGGTGGTCGAGAAGGACGTCGAGATCAGGACGGCCGACGGCGTGGCCGACGCCGCCCTCTACTACCCCGAAGGCAAGGCGAAATGGCCGGCGGTGCTGATCTGGCCCGACGTGCTGAGCCTGCGCCCGGCGTTCCGCGACATGGGCAGGCGGCTGGCCGCGGCCGGCTATGTGGTGCTGGTCCCCAACCTCTATTATCGGGTCAAGAAGGCGCCGGTGATCGACGGGACCTTCGACTTCTCCAAGCCCGACGACCGCGAAAAGCTGACCCCGATGCGGGCGACGGTGACACCGGAGGGCACGGACCGCGACGCGGCGGCCTATGTCGCCTTCCTCGACGCCCAGGCCCAGACCAACAAGGCCAGGAAGGTCGGCGTCCAGGGCTATTGCATGGGCGGGCCTCTGTCGTTCCGCACCGCCGCGGCCGCGCCTGACCGGATCGCGGCCGTGGCCAGCTTCCATGGGGGCGGTCTGTTCACCGACCAGCCGACCAGCCCGCACCTGCTGATCGCCAAGACCCACGCCGACTATCTGATCTGCGTCGCCGACAACGACGACAAGCAGGACCCGACCGTGAAGGACAAGCTGAAGGCGGCTTTCGCGGAGGCCAAGCGTCCGGCCAAGATCGAGGTCTACGAAGGCGCGGCCCACGGTTGGACCGTCAAGGGCAGCCAGGTCTACAACGAGCCCGCCGCCGAGAAGGCCTGGGCCGAGCTGCTGGCTCTGTACAAGAAGGCCTTGGCCTAGCGGTTCAAAAAAAGGAGCGTGGCGCCAGAAAGCTTTCGGGGCGCCACGCTCCAGGATCCGAGGTCGATGGCGAGCGGGAGGTCGGCTCGGCGGCCATCACGCCTCGGCCAGGGCCCGACCGACGCGGTCTAGGTCGATCCGGCGACCGTCCCTAAACCGAGGCCCTAGTCGGCGCGTGCAGATCGACTTCCGCGACCAGGAAGTCGATCAACGCCCGCACCCGGCTGGGCAGCTGGCCGCCGTGGCCGACATAGACCGCGTGGATCTCCTCGACGTCGCCGGGATTGTAGGTCTCCAGCACGGGAACCAGCCGGCCGGCGGCGATGTCGCCGCCGATGTGGAAGTGGGCCAGCCGGGCCAGCCCCTGGCCGACCAGGGCCAGCTGACGCGCGGTCTCGCCGTCGCCGGCGGTGGCGTCGCCATGGATCGGCAGGGACAGCCGCTGGTCGCCGTCGATGAAGGACCATTTGTCGCAATGGCGGGCGAAGTTGAAGCCGACGCCGTTGTGGGCCGCCAGGTCGCGCGGGGTCTTCGGGGTCCCGTGTCGGGCCAGGTAGGCGGGCGAGGCCACCACGGCCATCGGGCTTTCGCCCAGCTTGCGGGCCATGAGCTGCGAGGCCCGCAACGGACCCACGCGGATCGCGACGTCGGTGCGGGCGTCCATCAGGTCCACGACCGTGTCGCTGAGCACGATGTCGAGGATCACCTTCGGATAGAGCGCCGAGAACTTCGGCACCAGCGGCAGCAAGTGGTGCAGGCCGAACGGCACGTTGGAATTGATCCGCACCCGGCCGCGCGGGCTGGTGCTGGCGGCCACGGCGCTCTCGGCCTCGTCCAGGTCGGCCAGCACCCGCAGCGTCCGCTCGTGGAACTGCTCGCCCTCGGCCGTCAGGGTCAGCTTGCGGGTCGAGCGGTTGATCAGCCGCGCGCCCAGCCGGGACTCCATCCGGCTGATCAGCTTGCTGACCGCCGAGGGCGTCATCTTCAGGGCGCGGGCCGCCGGCGAGAAGCCGCCCAGCTCCACGGCCCGGGCGAACACCTCCATCTCGCCCGAGCGGTTGATCTCCAGCCTGGCCATCTTTGACTTGAACTCACAGATCTCTGTCTTTCCGACAGTCTAGTTCATAGGATGGGGAGGGACTACCTCAGCGGCTCGAAATCGTTCCGGAGCCCGCCCGTGCCTCTTGCCCTCTACGCCCTGACCGTCGGCGCCTTCGGGATCGGCGTCACCGAATTCGTGATCATGGGCCTGCTGATGCAGGTCTCGGCCGATCTGGGGGTCTCGATCCCGCAGGCCGGCCTGCTGATGACCGGCTATGCCCTGGGCGTGTTCGTCGGCGCGCCGATCCTGACGATCGCCACCCGCCGTCTGCCACGCAAGACCACGCTGCTGGTGCTGATGGCCATCTTCACGATCGGCAACGTCGCGGCCGCCCTGGCCCCGACCTATGGCCTGCTGATGGCCGCGCGGATCGTCACCGCCTTGGCGCACGGGACCTTCTTCGGCGTCGGCTCGCTGGTCGCCGTCAGCCTGGTGGCGCCCCAGCGCAAGGCCTCGGCCATCGCCGTCATGTTCACCGGCCTGACCCTGGCCACCCTGCTGGGCGTGCCGTTCGGCTCGTGGTTGGGCCTGGCCTTCGGCTGGCGCGCCACCTTCTGGGCCGTGGGCGCGATCGGCCTGGTCGCCTTCGCCGTGCTGGCCGCCTTGGTTCCCCGCGAGAAGGAGACCGCCGAGCCGGCCCCGCTGCGCGAGGAGTTCGCCGTCCTGACCCGCCCGCAGGTGCAGATGGGTCTGGTGATGACGGTCCTGGGCTTTGGCGGGGTGTTCGCGGTCTTCACCTACATCCAGCCGATCCTGACGCAGCTGGCCGGCTTCTCGAAGGAAGCGGTGTCGCCGATCCTGCTGGTGTTCGGCGCGGGCCTAGTCGGCGGCAACCTGGTCGGCGGACGCTGGGCCGACAAGGCCCTGGCGCCGGCCCTGCTGGGAACCCTGGCGATCCTGACCCTGGTGATGGTCGCCTCGGCCTTCGGCTTCCATGACCGGATCGGGGCGGTGATCGCCGCCTTCGGCCTGGGCGCGGCCGCCTTCGCCACCGTCGCCCCCCTGCAGATGCGAGTGCTGTCGCAGGCCGGCGGCGCGGGCCAGGGCCTGGCCTCCAGCCTGAACATCGCGGCCTTCAACCTGGGCAACGCGTTCGGCGCCTGGCTCGGCGGGGCGGTGATCGCCCACGGTCCCGGCCTGGCCTCGGTGCCCTTGATAGCCGCCGCCGTGCCCCTGTCGGCCCTTGCCCTGGCCGCCTTCAGCCTCTCTCTTGAGCGCCGCACCCTCCGCGTCGCCGCCCTCTGACCAAAGGACGCCGGATCATGGAATACCGCCAACTCGGATCGTCGGACCTGAAGGTTCCGGCCCTCAGCTTCGGCGCGGGCACCTTCGGCGGCCAGGGGCCGCTGTTCAGCGCCTGGGGCGACACCGACGCCGCCCAGGCCCGCCGCCTGATCGAGATCTGCCTCGAAGCCGGGGTGAACCTGTTCGACACCGCCGACGTCTATTCGAACGGCGCCTCCGAAGAGATCCTCGGCGCGGCGCTGGAAGGCCTGCGCGACCAGGCGCTGATCTCGACCAAGATCGGCCTGCCGACCGGCGGCGGCCCGCTGGATCGTGGGACCTCTCGCCTTCGGCTGGTGAGCGGTGTCGAGGCGGCGCTCAAGCGCCTGCGCACCGATCGCATCGACCTGCTGCAGTTGCACGCCTTCGACGCCTTCACTCCGATCGAGGAGGTGCTGGAGGCCCTCGACGACCTAGTGCGGGCCGGCAAGGTGCTGCATGTCGGCGTATCCAACTTCTCCGGCTGGCAGTTGATGAAATCGCTGGCCCTCGCCGACCAGCACGGCTGGCCGCGCTATGTCGCCAATCAAGTCTACTACTCGCTGGTCGGTCGCGACTACGAGCACGAGCTGATGCCGTTGGGGATCGACCAGGGGGTCGGGGCCATGGTCTGGAGCCCGCTGGGCTGGGGCCGGCTGACCGGCAAGATTCGTCGCGGCCAGCCCTTGCCCAAGGTCAGTCGCCTGCATGACACCGCCGACATCGGCCCGCCGATCGACGATGAGCGGCTCTATGCGGTGATCGACGTGCTGGACGACATCGCCGCCGAAACCGGCAAGGCCCTGCCGCAGATCGCCATCAACTGGCTGCTGCGCCGGCCGACGGTGTCCAGCGTGATCGTCGGGGCCCGCAACGAGGCGCAGCTGCGCCAGAACCTCGGCGCCGTCGGCTGGAGCCTGACGCCCGAGCAGGTGGCGCGCCTGGACGCGGCCAGCGCCGTGACCCCGGCCTATCCGCACTATCCCTACTGGCGCGAGGGCGGCTTCAAGATGGTCAATCCGCCGCCGGTCTAGGGGCCGCCGGCCTCGGATAATTTAATTGCCTTCCTTATTGGAGGCTGCTGACCTGGGGCGACATCGGCGGCGCGCGTGCTCCGAGGGAGCGGAGGAAGCGGCTTGATTCAGGTCGGGGTGGATTTTGGCGGTACGAAGATTGAGGCCGCCGCCCTGTCGCCGGACGGCCGGTTCCTGGCCCGCGTGCGAGCGCCCAATCCCGGGTCCTACGACGCGGCCATCGCCACGGTCCGTGACCTGATCGAGGAGGCTGAACGACAGGCCGGCGGCCGCGGCTCGATCGGGGTCGGCGCGCCCGGCTCGGTGTCGCCGCGCACCGGCGTGATGCGCAACGCCAATTCCACCTGGCTGAACGGCCGCCGGTTCCGCGAGGATCTGGAGGCGGGGCTGGGACGTCCGGTGCGGCTGGCCAACGACGCCAATTGCCTGGCCCTGTCCGAAGCCGTTGACGGCGCGGCGGCGGGTCTGGCCGGCGTGTTCGCCGTGATCATCGGCACCGGCTGCGGCGGCGGTCTGGCCATCGAGGGCAGGCTGGTTGAAGGCGCCAACGGCCTGGCCGGCGAGTGGGGCCATACGCCCCTGCCTTGGCCCAAGCCGGAGGAATCGCCCGGTCCGGCCTGCTGGTGCGGTCGACACGGGTGCCTGGAGACCTGGATTTCCGGCACCGGCTTTCGCCGCGACCACGCCGAACGCACGGGCCAGGCCCTGAGCGGCGAAGAGATCATCGCCGCCGCCCGGACCGGCGACGCGCGGGCGGCCGCCAGTTTCGACCGCTATCTGGACCGCCTTGGCCGAGGTCTGGCGGTGATCTGCGACATCGTCGATCCTGACGCCTTCGTGTTCGGCGGCGGTTTGTCGAACGTCGCCGAGCTCTATGAGCGCCTGCCGGCCTTCATCGAGCCGCACGTATTTTCAGACGGCTGGAACGCCCGGCTGGCCCCGGCCCAATGGGGGGATTCCTCCGGCGTACGCGGCGCCGCGCGCCTGTGGACTGCGGCTGAGGCGGCGGCCTTGCCGTGACCCGACCGATGCGCCCCTGAAGACAAGATCGGCTCACGGAGGCCGGCCAGAGGCGGAAGACGTGACGACCCTGTTCGCAGTGTCGTTGTGACCATCCAGATGGTCGGCTCGCCGGTCGGCGTCCAAGCATCATCCGTGTGCGGATTTCACAACGTGAACCCGATCGGCGTGCCGATGGGCAGGGCGTCCATCCGCAATCCCAAACGCCGCTGGTGGCGGATCGGGATCGTCGGGTCGTCGTCGAGGTGATGGCGGCCTGAAGCCTCGGGGCGTCGATTTGGCTTCGACATTCAGGCAGGTTCAGCAAGGTACCGCTATCAAACATCTGGACAGCGCTGTCAATCCGTGGTGCAGTCTGGACCGCAAAGAGGGGCGTCGGCCCCCATGTCAGGGAAGGGAACGCCCATACCACGCTCGCGC
Source organism: Caulobacter sp. (assembly GCF_049283275.1). Classification (GTDB taxonomy): domain Bacteria; phylum Pseudomonadota; class Alphaproteobacteria; order Caulobacterales; family Caulobacteraceae; genus Caulobacter. Next base: position 12,658 of record NZ_JBAPVS010000243.1, read on the forward strand.
GCCCGATAGGGGCGAGCGGCGTCCACGCCATTCAGATCCATCCCGCTCCAGCGCCGCTCCATCGGCGGGGATGACGCACCTTCGTCGACCCTCTGGCGTCGGTGCGACTGGATCCCCTTCATCGGGGGCTCTCCAAACTCCGGCGCGACGACGTTCTCCCCGTCGCGCCGGTTTTTTGCCGCGCAATGTCCGCCCGCGCTCTTGTCGCCCGGGCCGCTTCTTGAAGGTGTTGAATGACCGTTCGCCCCCGCCGCCTTCTGATCTCGGCGCTTGTCGCCTCGACCGGCTTGGCCGGCGCGCCTGCTCTCGCCCAATCCAGTCCAGGCCTGACCTCGATCGCCCATCCGGCCCAGTGGCCCGCGGCGGCCAGCCCGGCGGCGATCACCGACGCCAAGACCGAGGCCTTCATCACCCAGCTGATGGCCAAGATGAGCGTGGAGGAGAAGGTCGGTCAGACCATCCAGGGCGACATCGCCTCGATGACCCCGGCCGATCTTGAAAAGTACCCGCTGGGCTCGATCCTGGCCGGCGGCAACTCCGCGCCCGGCGGCGATGACCGCGCCCCGCCCAAGGCCTGGATCGACCTGGTCGACGCCTATCGTAAGGAAGCCCTGGCCGCGCGGCCGGGCCACACCCCGATCCCGATCCTGTTCGGCATCGACGCCGTGCACGGCCACAACAACATCGTCGGGGCGACGATCTTTCCGCACAATATCGGCCTGGGCGCCGCGCGTGACCCGGCCCTGATCCGCCGCATCGGTCAGGCGACGGCGCAAGAGGTGGCCGCTGTCGGCGGCGACTGGACCTTCGGCCCCACCGTGGCCGTGCCCCGCGACGACCGCTGGGGCCGCAGCTACGAGGGCTATGCCGAAGACCCCGAAGTCGTGAAATCCTATTCCGGCCCCATGACCCTGGGCCTGCAAGGCGAGCTCAAGCCCGGCCAGACCTTGGGGGCGGGCCACATCGCCGGCTCGGCCAAGCACTTCCTGGCCGACGGCGGCACCGACGGCGGCCAAGACCAAGGCGACGCCAAGATCTCCGAGGCCGAACTGGTCGCGATCCACGCCCAGGGCTACCCGCCCAGCATCGACGCCGGCATCCTGACGGTGATGGCCTCGTTCTCCAGCTGGAACGGCCAGAAGATCACCGGCAACAAGACCCTGCTGACCGACGTGCTGAAGGGGCGGATGGGTTTCCAGGGCTTCGTGGTCAGCGATTGGAACGCCCACGGACAATTGCCCGGCTGCACCACCGCCAGCTGTCCGCAAGCGATGAACGCCGGGCTCGACATGTACATGGCGCCCGACAGCTGGAAGGGCCTGTTCGACAACACCGTGGCCCAGGTGAAATCGGGCGAGATCCCGATGGCGCGGCTGGACGACGCCGTGCGGCGGATCCTGCGGGTCAAGGTCAAGACGGGACTGTTCGAGCGCGGCGCGCCCACCCTGCAGGGCCAGCTCGATCGGCTCGGCGCGGTCGAGCATCGCATGCTCGCCCGCGAGGCGGTGGCCAAGTCGCTGGTGCTGCTGAAGAACAACGGCGTGCTGCCGGTCAAGCCGGGCGCCAAGGTGCTGGTGGCCGGCGCCGCGGACGACATCGGCAAGGCCTCGGGCGGCTGGACGCTGACCTGGCAGGGCACCGGCAACAAGAACAGCGACTTCCCGCGCGGCCAGTCGATCTGGGGCGGGATCGAGCAGGCGGTGAAGGCGGCCGGCGGCCAGGCCGAGCTGGCGACCGACGGCCGGTTCAAGACCAAGCCCGACGTCGCCATCGTCGTGTTCGGCGAAAATCCCTATGCCGAGTTCCAGGGCGATGTCGCCAACCTCGGCTACCAGCTGGGCGACAAGACCGACCTGGCGCTGCTCAAGACGCTGAAGGCGCAGGGCGTCCCGGTGGTGTCGGTGTTCCTGTCGGGCCGCCCCCTTTGGGTGAACCCCGAGATCAACGCCTCGGACGCCTTCGTCGCCGCCTGGCTGCCGGGCAGCGAAGGAGGCGGGGTCGCTGATGTGCTCGTGGCCGGCAAGGACGGCAAGTCCAAGCGCGACTTCCAGGGCAAGCTGGGCTTCTCCTGGCCCAAGCGCGCCGACCAGGGCCCGTTGAATCGCGGCCAGCCCGGCTACGACCCGCAATTCGCCTATGGCTACGGCCTGTCCTACGCCAAGCCCGCCGCAGTCGCCGCCTTGCCAGAAGACCCGGGCAACGCCGCCGCCGCCGGCAGCGTCGACCGCTACTTCGTGGACGGTCGCCTGCCCGCGCCCTGGCGGATGGACTTCCTGGGAGCGGGCGCGATCAAGACGATCGACGCCGGAGCCCAAGAAAACGGCCGCCAGGCCACCTGGACGGGTCAGGGGACGCTGGCCGTCCACGGCCCCGCGGTCGACCTGTCGCGCCAGACCACCGGCGACATGGCGGTGCTGATCCGCTACCGGATCGACGCCGCGCCGACCGGGCCGGTGTCGATGGGCGTCGGCTGCAGCGACGACGCCTCGTGCGGCGGGACGGTGGACGTCTCCAGCCTGCTGAGGGCCGACAAGCCAGGCGAGTGGCGCAGTGTGAAGATCAGGCTGTCCTGCTTCCAGGCGGCCGGAGCGAAGATGGACCACGTCACCGCCCCGTTCGCGGTCAGCACCAACGGACCGTTCTCACTGTCGCTGACCGAGGTGCGTCTGGCCTCCAACGAGGGCGACGCGATCTGCCCGAAATAGGTTGGTCGTGCGCGGTGCGTGGCCCTCGTCCTTCGACAAGCTCAGAATGAGGACCAATTCATAGGCCGCGACAGTCGAAAACCTCATCCTGAGCTTGTCGAAGGACGAGGTTTTCGCCCGACCTTCGCCGGCGAACTGTCCTTCGACTCTGGCCGGCCACAGGCGGGCTTGGCATAGTGGCGCCATGTCCCGCACCACGCCCGCCACCCTCGCCCTGACCAAGGCCGGGGTCGATTTCACGGTCCACGCCTACGACTACGATCCGGACGCCGACAGCATCGGCCTGGCCGCCGCCGCGGCGCTGGGCGAGGACCCTGGTCGGGTGCTCAAGACCCTGATGGCCCTGGTCGACGGCAAGCCGGTGCTGGTCATCGCGCCCTCCGATCGCGAGGTGGCCATGAAGAAGCTGGCGGCGGCCGCCGGCGGCAAGTCGGCCCAGATGATGAAGCCCGCCGACGCCGAGCGGATCAGCGGCTACAAGGTCGGCGGCATCAGTCCGTTCGGCCAGCGCAAGCCTCTGCCCGTGGTGATCGAGGCCGACGCCCTGACCCACACCTACGTCTACATCAACGGCGGCCAGCGGGGGCTGCAGGTGCGGCTGGACCCGAACGCGGCGCGGGAGGTGCTCAAGGCCGTGGCGGCGGGGGTTTCGGTTTAGGCCCGATACCGCATCGCCACGTCGCAGCGCTCATACCGACTGCCGAACAGCGCCATGACCTCGGCGTCGTGCTGGAAACCCAGCTTCTCGTACAGGTGGATCGCCGGCCCGCATTTCCTGTTGGTCAGCAGGTAGAGCCGGTCGGCCACGCCCATGGCCTTGGCCCGCTGCAGCGCCGCGGCCAGCAGGAACTCGCCGACCTTGCGACCGCGCGCGGCCTCCAGGACGCCCATCTTGGTCAGCTCGAACCAGCCGTCCTTCATCTTCATGATGGCGCAGGTTCCCACCACGCCCAGGTCCGGCGTCTGGGCGAACAGCACCGCGCCGCCCTTGTCGAGGATCAGCGCGCGCGGGTTCTCCAGCAGCGTGACGTCGTTCTCCTCGAGGGTGAACATCTGCGAGATCCACGCGGCGTTGATGTCGTGGAACGCCTGGGCCAGGTCGTCGGAGAAGTCGCGGATCGCCATGTCGGGAGTCATCACCCGGTCCACGAGCGAGCGGCGGTCCAGCTCGGCTTCGATCATCGCGATCTCCTTCAGAAGAGCGGCGTGGCGGCCGCCGCACAGCGACACGGCGGCGGCCTCGACCTTGGGCCACAGGTCGCGCTCCAGCCGGTCCATCAGCGCCTCGCCGTCGGCGCTCAGCGACAGCAGCTTCTGGCGCTGGTCGCGCCCCTCACGGCTGACATCGATCAGGCCCTGCTCGATCAGGGCTTGGATGGCGCGGGTGGCGGTGGGCTGGCTGAGCCGCAGATGCTGGGCGACGCCGCCCACGGTCTGCGGGCCCTGCCGGCGCAGCACGGCCAGGAACGGCTGCTGGGCCGGCTGGATGGGCAGGTCCATGGCCTGGAGGGTGGCGGCTGCGTCGGCCTGCAGCCGATCGGCCAGCCGCTTCATCCGGCTGCCCAGGAAGGTCACGCCCAGGTCGGCGAGGGTGTCGGGGATCATGGCGCGCCTCATACATATAGCACGCTATATGTATGCCTATGCATAGTCTCGCGCAAGCACCGGCGCGAACCCGCGAGGGTCGGCGTCGCCGCCGCCCAGGGCGATGCGGCGGCAAAGCGCCATGCGGATCCACTTCGTCAGTGGCCGGACCTATGTCTATGACGCGCCGGCGTTGGTCCGGGTCCTGTCCAACCGGGCCATGGCGTAGAAGACCAGCACGCTGGTCACCAGCAGGACGGCGGCCAGGGCGAGCATGGGCGCCAGATTGCTGCCCGTCGCGTCGCGCACCAGCGGCACCAGGTTCTGGGCG
>NZ_JBAPVS010000244.1:0-3143 GCF_049283275.1 Caulobacter sp.
GTCGCGGGCACCGGCAAGGACGGCCGCGTGACCAAGGGCGACGCCCTGGCCGCTCTGGAAGCCCGCGCCAACGCCCCGGCTCCGGCCGCCGCCCCGGCCGCGCCGCGTCCGATCCACGAGCGCGAAGAGCGCGTGAAGATGACGCGCCTGCGTCAGACGATCGCCCGTCGCCTGAAGGAAGCCCAGAACAACGCCGCCATGCTGACGACCTTCAACGAGGTCGACATGAGCGCGGTGATGGCCCTGCGCAATTCTTACAAGGACATCTTCGAGAAGAAGCACGGCGTGAAGCTGGGCTTCATGTCGTTCTTCACCAAGGCCGTCGTCGCCGCCCTTAAGGCCGTGCCGGACGTCAATGCCGAGATCGACGGCCAAGACATCGTCTACAAGAACCACTACGACATCGGGGTGGCCGTCGGCACCGAAAAGGGCCTGGTCGTTCCGGTGGTCCGTGACGCCGACACCCTGAGCCTGGCCGATATCGAAAAGGCCATCGGCGCCCTGGGCAAGAAGGCCCGCGACGGCCAGCTGGCCATCGAGGACATGCAAGGCGGCACCTTCACCATCACCAACGGCGGCATCTACGGCTCGCTGATGTCGACCCCGATCCTCAACGCGCCGCAGTCGGGCATCCTGGGCATGCACGCGATCAAGGAGCGGGCCATGGTGGTCGGCGGCAAGATCGAAGTCCGCCCGATGATGTACCTGGCGCTCAGCTACGACCACCGCGTGGTCGACGGCCAAGGCGCGGTGACCTTCCTGGTGAAGGTCAAGGAAGCCCTGGAAGACCCGCAGCGCCTGCTGCTGGAGCTCTAGTCGCTTCGCGAAGACCGAACCGGGGGGAGCCGTGCGAACGGCTCCCCTTTTTCGTTGCGAGATCCCGATGACCCAAGCCCGCGACCGCCTGTTCCTCCTGCGTCCCGACTGGATCGACCAGGACCGGCCGTGGTTCTGCATGGCCTGTGCGGCGGTGGAGGGGTTCCTCGGCTACTATCCGGCGGTTCGCGACCAAATCGACATCGCGTACCTGCCCTATGACCGCCCGCGCCATCCGGTGGTCGATCTGCTGGGCGAGGCGCATCAGAACCTGCCGACCCTGATCCTGGCCGCCTCGTTCGCGCATCCCGACCTGCGGGACGGGGATCTTCAGCAGGCCGGCGATCTGTGGTTCGCCACCGACGAACGCCCGATCACCCGTGTTCTCGCGGCGCGCTACAACGTCTCGCCGCCGCATCCGTAAGGGCGGAATCGCGCGAGACCCATACGAACTGCGCCTTTAACGCTGCTCTTGGGTTGATCCTTAAGGCAGAGGCGCTAGGAGTAGCCGCGCCCAGTCACCCTCCCAAGCCACCCTTGGGAAACCGGGGGGCAGGCCCCATTTTCTGTCCGGCGCCGAACGCGGCGCGTCTCAAGGCGAAGATCCATGGCTCAATACGACGTCGTCATCATCGGGGGCGGCCCCGGCGGCTACAATGGCGCGATCCGCGCCGGGCAGCTGGGTCTGAAGACCGCCATCGTCGAAGGACGCGGCAAGCTGGGCGGCACCTGCCTGAACGTCGGCTGCATGCCGTCCAAGGCGCTGCTGCACGCCTCGGAGATGTTCGAAGCCGCCAGCGGCGGCGAGTTCGCCAAGCTGGGCATCGAGGTCAAGCCGAAGCTGAACCTGGTGCAGATGATGGCCCAAAAGGCCGAGAGCGTCGAAGCCCTGACCAAGGGCGTCGAGTTCCTGATGAAGAAGAACAAGGTCGACTACATCAAGGGCTGGGGCCGCATCGACGGACCCGGCAAGGTCGTGGTCAAGGCCGAGGACGGCACGGAAACCGTGCTCGAGGCCAAGAACATCGTCATCGCCACCGGCTCGGAGCCCACCCCGCTGCCGGGCGTGAGCGTCGACAACAAGCGCATCGTCGACTCGACCGGCGCCCTCTCGCTGCCCGACGTGCCCAAGAGCCTGATCGTGGTCGGCGCCGGCGTCATCGGCCTGGAGCTGGGCTCGGTCTGGAAGCGCCTGGGCGCCGAGGTGACCGTGGTCGAGTTCCTGGACCGCATCCTGCCGGGCACCGACACCGAAGTGGCCACCGCCTTCCAGAAGATCCTCGGCAAGCAGGGCTTCAAGTTCAAGCTGAGCTCCAAGGTCACCGGCGCGACGGCCTCGGCCAAGGGCGTCAAGCTGAGCGTCGAACCGGTCGCCAGCGGCCCCGCCGAGACCCTCGAGGCCGACTATGTGCTGGTGGCCATCGGTCGCCGTCCGTTCACCCAAGGCCTGGGCCTGGAGACGGTGGGCGTCGTTCCCGACAAGCGCGGCATGATCGCCAACGATCACTACAAGACCACCGCGCCGGGCGTCTGGGTCGTCGGCGACGTGACCAGCGGCCCGATGCTGGCCCATAAGGCCGAGGACGAGGCGGTGGCCTGCATCGAGCTGATCGCCGGCAAGGCCGGTCACGTGAACTACGACATCATCCCGGGCGTGGTCTACACCAGGCCGGAAGTCGCCACGGTCGGCAAGACCGAGGAGGACCTGAAGGCCGCGGGCGTCGCCTACAAGGTCGGCAAGTTCCCGTTCCTGGCCAACAGCCGCGCCAAGATCAACCACGAGACCGACGGCTTCGTGAAGGTGCTGGCCGACGCCAAGACCGACCGCATCCTGGGCGCCCACGCCGTCGGCCCGAACGTCGGCGACATGATCGCCGAGATCTGCGTGGCCATGGAGTTCGGCGGCTCGTCGGAAGACGTGGCCCGCACCTGCCATCCTCACCCGACCCGCTCGGAGGCCTTCCGCCAGGCCTCGATGTCGGTCGAGGGCTGGACGATGCAAGCCTAGGCCTAGGCCCTCTGTCTTCGCGTTAAAGGGCGTCCGCGCCCGACTGGACCAGAGTGGCGGGGTTTCGGAAACGGAGCCCCGCCATGCTTTTGTCCGCCCCGCCGCTGGCCGCCGGCGTCCCTCCGCTCAAGAAAAAGCCCCGCCGGGGGCAAATCCGGCGGGGCCATACGCTAAGTCCTCGAGGGGAGGAGACGCCCTCTCACTCACGCGAGGGCGGTACGCTTACTGAACCCTAGAATTCTTCCCACGTGTCCGAGGTCGGCTGGGCCGAGCCGGCGAAGGCGGCCAGCTTGGCCTGGGCCGCGCGGACCGGGTTGGC
>NZ_JBAPVS010000245.1:0-2823 GCF_049283275.1 Caulobacter sp.
GCTGAAGGCGCTGCTGGGGCGGTTGAAGCCTGGGGCCGTGCGGCTAAGAAGCTGAGAAGTGGTTTGTCATTCTGCCCTTAGTTGCTGTTTAGCGTCAGGGGCACGATCGGCTCTGGCGCTGTGAACGCAGCGGTCAACAAGTCTAGATCGCCGTAGCCGTCGAAGAAACTGTAAGCCTCGATCATCTCAGCATACCCGTCGCGAACATAAAGTATGAACTCCAAGGGGTAGGCGTTCGGTCCTACCTCGGATCGGACCCATCCAGCCGGGCTGCTGGTGACGGTGACGGGGGCCAAGCTCTTGTCCACGCTGAACTCGGTGTAGAAGCCCAGGCCTGTGAAATCTCGCGCGGAGACCTTGGCGCTTTTCAGTTGCTCGACGAGAGCCTCGCTTTCGTCCGGACAGACCTGTTTGGCCAGGAGGGCGCTGACAGCGATTTCGAGTGCAGAGAGCTGTGTCATGGGACCAATCTAGTCGACGCTGGTCCGCAAACCCAGAGTGCCCGCGTGCCTACCGGTCCAGCCTGAAATCGATCACCCGCGCGCCGCTGGCCACGGCGTCCAGGGTCTGGGTCTCCGCGCCCATCAGCTTGCGATAGGTCCAGTACGAGGCCATGACCTTTTCGACGTAGTTGCGGGTTTCCTGGGCCGGCAGGCTTTCGATCAGCAGCAGCGGGTCGCAGTCGGCGCCGCCCAGCTGCTCCTGGGTCTTGATCAAGGTGCCCGGGCCGCCGTTATAGGCCGCCACGGCGCGGAACAGGTCGGGGCTCTGCAGGCCGCGGTCCATCAGCCAGGTGAAATAGTCCTGGCCGACCCGCAGGTTGAAGCTGGGGTCGAGCAAGGGCGAGGTGTCGGCCAGCAGCTTGTCGTCGCCGGCCGCGCGGGCGGCGGCGATCGGCATCAGCTGCATCAGGCCCGTGGCTCCGGCGCCCGACACCGCATAGGGGTCGAAGCGGCTTTCCTGGCGCACCAGGGCGTAGACCATGGCCTTGTCGATCGTGAAGCCGCCCTTGGGCTCCAGCGGGGGCAGGGGATAGTCCTCGCCGCCGACCCTTTTCGCCGCGCGGCCGGCGTTCAGCGGGGCCTTTTCGTTCAGGGCCAGGGCCAGGTCGGTCCAGTCGCCCCGCGCCTTGGGATCGTCGCCGGCCAGGGACAGGCCGGCGCGCAGCTCCTGGCCGGCCTCGGCCCAGCGGCCGATCTGGGCCAGGGCGGCGGCGCGGCGGGCGCGGGGATCGGCGGCCAGCAGGCGGGCCAGAGAGGCGGTGTCGGGGCCGGTGTAGGACACCTTGGTCAGCAGGGCGGCGATCGGATCGTCCTGGGCCAGGGCCTGGCCAGAGAGGGCCAGCTGGCGGGCGGCGATCATGCCGTAGAAGGTGTTGGGCGCGCGGGCGGCGGCGCCCAGCAGGTCCTCGACGTCGCGGGTTTGGCCGGCGGCCGCCGCTGACCGCGCGGCCCAGAACGAAGCGGCCGAACGCAGCCATTCGTTCTGGTTGTCGTCGGCGGCGACGCGTTCGAAATAGGTCCGGGCCTGGGCGTAGGCCTGCAGGCGGAAGGCGGACAGGCCGGCGATCCAGGGCTCGCCGACGCGGTCGGCCAGGGTCAGGGCCTTCTTCACGTCGCCGGAATAATAGGCCTCGCGGGCGGCGCGGGTCTTGTCGGCCGGGACGGGACCCTTGGCGTCGGCCACGAACAGGGCCGGGACCTTCGGCGCGGCGGCGGCTTTGGCGGGCTTGCGCTTGACGGCCAGGGCGTAGACCCGTTCCGCGCCGGCCTGGTCGCCATAGGCCGCCAGCCAGTCGGTCAGCTCGTCATAGCTGGCCGCATAGGCGCGCGGGTGCATGATCTTGGAAAATTCCAACCGGCCGCGCAGGCTACGGTCGCGGGCGTTGGCCTGGGCGGCCTCGGCGGCGTCGAAATCGCCATGATCGGCGGCGGCGAAGGCGGCGCGATAGAAGCGGGCGTCGGCGTCAGACAGCGGCTCGAGCGCCGACGCGTGAACGCTGAAAGCGGCCGCGAGGCAAAATACGAAGGCCGAGAAGACGGCCAGAGGGCGAGCCATTAGCTGCAATGCGTCCCCGCGCCCTAGCCTCGAAGGCTCCCTGACGCGTCCTCTGTCCACTGGGTGGTGTCCGACTGGTAGCCCGAGTCTCTAGTTGGGGCGATCGGGACGATCAAGTCTTTCACTGAGCATGAGCATGTCGGCCCAGGCCTTCTTCTTGGCCGCCGGTTGGCGCAGCAGGAACGCCGGATGCAAGGTGGGCAAGGCCGGAAGCTCGGTTTGACCGTCGGCGGAGGTCCATTCGAACCAGCGTCCGCGGAGCGACAAAATGCCTTCGTCGCGTTTCAGCAGGCTCTTGGCCGAGGCGCCGCCGACCAGCAGCAGGATCTTGGGCTGAACCAGCTGGATCGCCCGCTCGAGGAACGGCGCGCAAACGGCCTGCTCCTGCGGGGTGGGCGTGCGGTTGCCCGGCGGACGCCAGAACACGGTGTTGGTCACGAAGGCGCGGTCGAGCACGCCGGCGGCCTTGAGCATGCGGTCCAGGAGCTGGCCGGCGCGTCCGACGAACGGCGCGCCCTGCAGGTCCTCGTCGGCCCCGGGAGCCTCGCCGATGATCATCAGCGGCGCATCGGCCGGACCGCGTGAAACCACGGCCTGGCGGGCGCCCTGGGTCTTGAGCGGGCAGCCGTCGAAAGCGGCGATAGCGGCCTGCAGCGCTTCGAGATTCGCCGCCTCGGCGGCGAGCCGCTTTGGCGCCTCCTGATCGACTGTCGAAACAGGCGCGGCCACGGCGATGTGGTGGATGCTGGGTGGTGGGGTGACAAC
>NZ_JBAPVS010000246.1:0-5128 GCF_049283275.1 Caulobacter sp.
CCTCCCCCTCTGGGGGAGGTGGCCCGGAGGGCCGGAGGGGGCTAGCCGCCCCGCGAAGCCTTCTCGGCGATCCCCGAGGTCCCCTCGCGCGCCGCCAGCTTCTCGGCCACCGCATCCAGCGACACGCCGGAGGCCGCCATCAGGGCCAGCCAGTGGTACAGCAGGTCGGCGCTCTCGGCCGCCAAGGCGTCGGGGCCTTGAGCCACGGCGGCGATCACCGTCTCGACGGCTTCCTCGCCCAGTTTCTTGGCGGCCAGGGCCGGATCGTTCAGCAGCTTGGCGGTGTAGGACGTCGAAGGATCGCCGCCCTTGCGGGCCTCGATGGTCGCGGCCAGGCGCTCCAGGACTTCGAACAGAGTGCTCATGCCGCCCCCTTCAGGTCGTCCAGGCGCACGGGGATTCCGGCCTCGGCCATGGCCCGCTTGGCCTGGCCGATGCTGATCTCGCCGAAGTGGAAGATCGAGGCGGCCAGCACGGCGGCGGCGTGGCCGTCCCGGGCGGCTTCCACCAGGTGGTCGGTCGTGCCCGCGCCGCCCGAGGCGATCACCGGCACGGTGACCGCGCCCGTCACGGCCTTCAGCAGCGGGATGTCGTAGCCGATCTTGGCCCCGTCGCGGTCCATCGAGGTCAGCAGGATCTCGCCCGCGCCGCGCTCGACCACCTTGGCGGCCCAGTCGACCACGTCGATGCCGGTGTCCTTGCGGCCGCCATAGGTCCAGACGTTCCAGCCCGAGCCGTCCTGGCGCGCCTTGGCGTCGATGGCCACGACCACGCACTGGGCCCCGAACGCGTCGGCCCCGGCGGCGATCAGGTCGGGGGTCTCGACGGCGGCGGTGTTGACCGAGACCTTGTCGGCGCCGGCCAGCAGCAGACGGCGCATGTCGGCCACCTCGCGCACGCCGCCGCCGACCGAGACCGGCATGAAACAGACCTCGGCGGTGCGGGAGATCACGTCCAGGATCAGGCCGCGGCCCTCGCTGGAGGCGGTGATGTCCAGGAACATCAGCTCGTCGGCGCCGGCCGCGTCATAGGCCCTTGCCTGCTCCACCGGGTCGCCGGCGTCGCGCAGGGCCACGAAATTGACCCCCTTGACCACCCGGCCGTCCTTGACGTCCAGGCAAGGAATGATCCGGGTCTTCAGCATCAGGCGGCCGCTATGGTCAGGGCTTCGGCCGGGCGGATGGTGCCGGCGTAGAGCGAGCGGCCCAGGATGGCGCCGGCGATCTCGACGCCGGGGCGGGCCTTCAGCCGCTCGATGTCGGCCACCGAGGCCACGCCGCCCGAGGCGATGACCGGGATCGAGACCGCGTCGGCCAACTCGCCCACGCCCTCGACATTGACGCCGGTCAGGGCGCCGTCGCGGCTGATGTCGGTGACGATCAGGGCGGCCACGCCCACGTCCTCGAAGCGCTTGCCCAGGGTGATGGCGTCGATGTCCGATAGGCCGGTCCAGCCGTCGACCGCCACCTTGCCGTCGCGCACGTCGACGGCCACGGCGATCTGCTCGGGCCACAGGCGGGCGGCCTTGCGGACCAGTTCGGGGTCATGGACGGCGATGGTGCCGAGGATCACGCGGGAAACGCCGGCTTCGATCCAGGATTCGATGCCTTCCAGGGTGCGGATGCCGCCCCCCAGCTGCACCGGGATCGAAATCGACTCCAGGATCGACTGCACGGCGTCGGTGTTGACCGACTTGCCCTGGATGGCGCCGTTCAGGTCCACCACGTGCAGCCACGAGAAGCCGTCCTTGACGAACCGCTCGGCCTGGTTGGCCGGACTGGTGTTGAAGACCGTGGCCTTTTCCATGTCGCCGTGCAGCAGACGCACGCACTGGCCGTCCTTCAGGTCGATGGCGGGATAGAGGATCATGGGCGCCATTCCAGGAAGTTGGCGAGCAGGGCGAGCCCCGCGGCTTGGGATTTTTCGGGGTGGAACTGTACGCCCGCCACATTGCCCTTGGCCACAGCGGCCGTGAACGGGCCGCCGTGGTCGGTCGTGGCCAGGACGTCGGCCGGATCGGTCGGCGTCAGGGCGAAGGAGTTGGCGTAATACATGTGGGCGCCGCTTTCGACGCCCTTGAACAGGGCGTGGTCGCGCGCGAAGGCGATCGCGTTCCAGCCCATGTGCGGAATGGTCAGGGCCGGATCGTTCGGCTCCAGCTTCTTCACCTGGCCGCCGATCCAGTCCAGGCCCGGGGTGACGCCGAACTCCAGGCCTTCGGTGGCCAGCAGCTGGTGGCCCACGCAGATGCCCAGGAACGGCGCGCCCTTGGCGTGCACGGCCTCGTTCATGGCGTCATAGACGCCCGAGGCGTCCAGGCCGGCGCGGCATGAGGCGAAGGCGCCCACGCCGGGCAGCACCACGCGATGGGCGGCGGCCACGATGGCGGGATCGGCGGTGACAACGATGTCGGCATCGATGCCGTGGCGACGGGCCGCCTCACGCAGGGCCTTTTCGGCCGAACGCAGGTTGCCCGACCCGTAATCGATCAGGGCGACGGTCTGCATGAAATCAGCTTCCTACAGCACGCCCTTGGTGGAGGGGGCATGGCCGCCGGTCTTGGGGTCGATCTCGACCGCCTGACGCAGCGCCCGGGCCAGGGCCTTGAACCCGCTCTCGGCGACATGGTGGGTGTTGTCGCCGTAAAGGGTCTCCAGATGGACGCAGGCCCCCACGTTCATCGCGAACGCGTGGTGGAACTCCTTGAAGAGCTCGGTGTCCATCTCGCCGACCTTGGGCCGCTTGAAGTCGACCTTCCAGATCAGATAGGGCCGGTTGGACAGGTCGATGGCGCAGCGCGTCAGGGTCTCGTCCATCGGGATATAGGCGTGGCCGAAGCGCCGGACGCCCTTGAACCCGTCAAGGGCTTCCTTGATCGCCAAGCCCAGCACGATGCCGGTGTCCTCGACCGTGTGGTGCATGTCGATGTGCAGGTCGCCCTTGGTCTCGACCTTCAGGTCGAAGCCGCCGTGGCGCGCGAAGCTCTCCAGCATGTGGTCGTAGAAACCAATGCCGGTGGAGATCGTCGAGGCGCCGGTCCCGTCGAGATCGATCCAGACCCGAATCTGGGTCTCCTTCGTCTCGCGGACCACTTCAGCGGTGCGGGCCATGAGCTTCCTTAGTCCGTTCTGACCTTAGAGGCCGTTCTTTTGGGCCAGCGCCCGCAGGTTGACCTGCGGTCGCGGACCATAGTGATCGATCACCTCGGCGGCGGCCAGGGAGCCCAGCTTGCCGCAGATGGGCAGCGCCCGCCCCTGGGACAAGCCGTAGAGGAAACCAGCGGCGTATTGGTCGCCCGCGCCGGTCGTGTCCACGACTTTTTCCACCGGATAGGCCGAGATTTCGTGAAGCTGCCCGTTGGAGGCCACGATCGAACCCTTTTCGCTGCGGGTGATGGCGGCGATGTCGCAGCGCGCGGCCAGGGCCTTCACGGCGGCGTCGAAATCGTCGGTCTCGAACAGCGAGCAGACTTCGTCGGCGTTGGCGAAGACGATGTCGCACTGGGTCTCGATGAAGCCCAGCAGGGCGCCGCGGTGACGGTCGACCATGAAGCTGTCGCTCAGGGTCATGGAGATCCTGCGGCCCGCGCCGTGGCTCAGGGCGGCGGCCTTGGCGAAGGCGCGGCGGGCTTCGGGCGGATCGAACAGGTAGCCCTCGAGATACGAGAACTGCGCGGCCTCGATGATCGCCGGATCGACGTCGGCCGGGTTCAGCTCCACGCAGGCGCCCAGATAGGTCGACATGGTGCGCTGGGCGTCGGCGGTGACGTTGATCAGGCTCTGGGCCGTGGCGGGGCCTTCGGCCAGAGACGGGGTGGTGAAGTCGCAGCCGATGGCCTTCATGTCGTGGCGGAACACGTTGCCCAACTGGTCGTCGGCGACCTTGCCGATGAAGGCGACCTTGCCGCCGAAGCTGGCGACGCCGGCGGCGGTGTTGGCGGCGCTGCCGCCCGAGGCCTCGATGCCCGCGGCCATCACTTCGTAAAGGCTGGCGGCGCGCGCCGGGTCGATCAGAGCCATGGAGCCCTTCACCAGGCCCTCCCGCTCCAGGAAGGCGTCGTCGCACTGGGCGATCACGTCGACGATGGCGTTGCCGATGGCGGCGACGTCGTAGAGAGCGGTCATGAAAGGCCTTTTTCGAAAGAGCGACGCGCGCGAAGTACCGGATCGGAGGCCGCAAGGCAACGCGAGCCTTGCCCTGAGGATCACCGCGTTCTACCGCCAAGAGTATGACTGACGTCCTTATTCTCACCCCCGCACCCGACGAGCCTCTCTTCGCCAACAGCTGGTCGCGCCTGTTCGAGCGCCTGGCGACGCCCCTGCGGGCGCGAGGACTGAACGTCGAGGCCGCCAGCTGGGTCGACGCCGACACGGCCGGCGCCCGGGTGGTGCTGCCGCTGCTCAGCTGGGGCTACCACCTGCGGCCCGACGAATGGTTCGCTCGTCTCGACGCCCTGGAGGCGACCGGCGCGCGCCTGGCCAATCCGGTTCCAGTGCTGCGCTGGAACACGAGTAAGACCTATCTGGCGCAGCTGGCGTCGAAGGGCGCGCCGGTGGTGCCGACCCACGCGGTCGACCGGCTGACCCTGGAGGCGCTGGACCACGCGCGCGACGTGTTCGGGGTCGACGTGCTGGTGACCAAGCCGCAAATCTCCGGCGGCTCGCAGGACACCGTCAAGCTGCGCCACGCCGACGGCCTGGCCGGCTGCACGACGGGTCCGGCCCTGATCCAGCCCTTCCTGCCGGCCGTGGGCGAGGAGGGCGAGCTGTCGCTGTTCTATTTCGACGGCGTGTTCAGCCACGCGGTGACCAAGGTGGCGGTGGCCGGCGACTTCCGCGTCCAGCCGCAGTTCGGCGGCCAGGTCAGCGGCGTGGCGCCCGAGCCCGAGGCCCTGCACGCCGCCGAAATGGTGTTGAAGGCGGCCGGCGCGCCCCTGACCTACGCCCGGGTCGACCTGATCCGGGGCCTGGACGGCGCGCCGCAGCTGATGGAGCTGGAGGTCATCGAGCCGGACCTGTTCCTGGAGCACGTGCATGACGACGGGGCGGCGTTCGCGGCGGCGGTTGAGCGGGCGCTGGAGTAGACCCCCTCAGTCGCTTCGCGACAGCTCCCCCAGAGGGGGAGCATC
>NZ_JBAPVS010000247.1:0-37780 GCF_049283275.1 Caulobacter sp.
CTCCCCCTCTGGGGGAGCTGTCGCGGAGCGACTGAGGGGGTCTTTCACCGGCACGACTTCGCCGCCTCACGCGGATCACCGCTGAAGGTGTGGAAAGGATCGCGGAGCGCCGGACGACGTCCGGAGTTTGAATAAGAATACCGTTTCGACGAAGCCCGATCGCTCCGCGCCATCGTTATCCGGAAGCCCGCGACGCTGAGCCCTGTTAGGGCCTCGCCGCCTTGAAGCCTCCGACGGGCGGGCCAGGTCAACGAACCCAGGTCCCGGACCGCGAGCGCGTCACCGCCCGCCTGCCGCCAAGTCAGCCCTCACGCCACGTCGTTTTTGTGTTCCAGGCCCGACCGGCTCCAGAGACGTGAGGTTTGATCTTGTCCCTACGCACGCGGACAACACCGCCGACAGAGCTTCCCGCTCGATCGCCCCCCGCCGCCGCATCGGTCGCTGGCCATGCGCCCTTTCCGGTGCGGCGAGGTGAGATCATTATGCGGTGAGGCTGGAAGGGTGCGGGGAATAAATATTTAGGCTTGTGATATCAGAAGCTTATCGCCGAATGTCGTGCGAAGTTGGAGCGCTAGTCGCCAACCGGATAGTCGCGAAACCGCCAGCCTGTGTCGGGTCGATTGACCAACACCGCCTCCCGGCGGGCGACGCAGCGGTTGATCGGCGAGCCCATGTTGATGGTTAGATGCGATAGTGGACGCACTTCCACGCCGTCGGGATAGCGAAAAGCCAGGGCGCCGCCTCCTGGGTCGCCGGGAGCCAGAAATGCGCCGTCGATAAATTCGTCGAAGGCGCCTTCGCCCAAGCGGGCTTTCTCGCCGGGCATCATGCCGGCCGGCCGCTCCTCCCCGACCGCGCAGACCAGCGACCAAGGTCCAGTTTCCAGCGCTACAAGGTCGATGGGGAGTCCTCGATTCATCGCCGCCGAGAAGGCTGTATCGAAGGCGCGATCAGCGTCCGACATCGAAGCTTTTTCGCAGCCGGACAGCGCGGCGGCCACGCTCAGGAGGAGGACCGTCGCGCAGGAGAGGTGACAAGGGTTTGGCATGGACTTCCTCTGCCTCGCTCGTGGTCCGCCCAACCTAGCTGGCGATCATGCAGGACCGATGCAGGCGATATCGGTCGTCGGTCCAGACCGCGAAACCCAGAACGCAAAAATCCCGGAGCGGCCCCTCAGCCGTCCGGGATTTTCTTCCAGTCTCCGCCGTGAGGCCGAGACCCTCGAAGCGCCTTTAGTCCCGAGGACGGGGGCGCGAGGATCTCTACCGCCGACCCGGTACCCACGCCCCGAAAGCCCGAGCTTTCAAGGACATGGACGGCCCCACGGGCGTGGAGACTAGATGTAGCGGCGCAGCGAGCGGGCCAGTTCGGTGGCGCCGGCCTTCTTCTTGGTCTGTTGCGGCTGGTAGGCGATGCGGGCGTGCTCGCCGCAATAGGGGCCTTCCGACGAGCGGCGGCCGCAGAAGGTGAAGCCGTCGGCCGACGGATCGCCGATCGGCCACTTGCACATGTGGGCGCCCAGGGTCAGCACGGTGGCCGAACCCGGCTCCTCGGCGCGGAACGCCGGAACGGAGGGTTGCTGGGCCATGGCGGGCAGCGGCGCCGGTTCGGCGGCGATCACCCGGCGTGGGGCCGAGGGCATGGCGGTGGCGGCCGGACGGGCCGGACGCGGGGCCTTGAAGGCCGGGCGGGTCGGTTGCGAGGGCGCCGCGCGGCCCGAGAGGCCCAGCCGGTGAACCTTGCCGATCACCGCGTTGCGCGTGACGCCGCCGAGCTGTTTGGCGATCTGGCTGGCCGAAAGGCCGTCCAGCCAAAGCTTCTTCAAGGTGGTGACTCGTTCGTCAGTCCAGCTCATGACCCATCTCCGCCTAAAAAAGAGTCCGAAACGGGTTTCCCCGACTCGTCTCGGTCTCTACATGTGGTGTGCAGACCGCCCCGCCGGCGGCTGACCTACTACATAGTGTAAAGAATGCGTTAAAACGCACAATAGGCTGTAAGAGCTTCGTCCACAGGAACTATATATTGATTCTGGCGGACCCCGCTTGCGCACCGTCGGCGCCGGGCGCAAATCCTGGGGCGGGAGCAGCCGGCGACAGCCGTCGGTTCGGCGTCAGCCACGCTTCAAGTGTTTGATTTAGAACCTTTTCGAGCGCTTCAAACGGCCTTTGAAGCCGGAAGGTTCGGGCGTTTCAGGATCCAGAGCCCATGAAAGACGTGCCGCACGCCGTCATCCCCCCGCAGCCGCGCGACTATCATGGCTGGAACTGGAGCGGGTTCTTCACCCTGTATCAGCGCGAGATCCGCCGCTTCTGGAAGGTGGGCACCCAGACGGTGGCCGCTCCGGTGGTGACGACCCTGCTCTACATGCTGGTGTTTGTGGTGGCGGTGGGCGGCGACCGGCCGGCCGTGGGCGGGATCACCTTCGGCCATTTCGTGGCCCCGGGCCTGATCATGATGGCCATCCTCAACAACGCCTTCGCCAATTCGTCCTCGTCGCTGATCCAGGCCAAGATGATGGGCCTGACGCCGGACTTCCTGACGCCGCCCCTGACGCCGCTGGAGCAGGTCTCGGCGTTCGGCCTGGGCGCGGCGACGCGGGGCATCGTGGTCGGGGCGGTCACCGCCCTGGTGATCGGCGTGCTGCCGGGCGCGGGCCTTTCGATCTCGCATCTGTGGGCGATCGTCTATTTCGCGGTCGGCGCCTCGGTCATCCTGGGCCTGGCCGGCGTGCTGGCGGGCCTGTGGGCCGAGAAGTTCGACCAGCTGGCGGCCGTGACCAACTTCCTGATCATGCCCATGACCTTCCTGTCGGGCACCTTCTACCTGGTCGACCGCCTGCCCGAGCCGTTCCGTTCGGCCAGCCACTTCAACCCGTTCTTCTATCTGATCGACGGCTTCCGCTACGGCTTCATCGGCCACGCCGACGGCTCGGTGGCGGTCGGCGTGGTGGTGACGGCGGCCTTGTCTATCGCGCTGTTCCTGTGGTGCTGGGTCCTGTTCCGGACGGGGTACCGACTGAAGACGTAGGTCGAGCCATCAAGGGGCGGATGTGACCGCCAACACTGTGGCTTAACCGTACCTGACACCCAAAATTCACGGCCGGTTTGTTGACAGCGCCCGGTTACACGCCGACAACCCTTGGCCTTCCGGTCCCCGTGCTTTCGAGCACGGGGGCTTCTTTCCTTTTTGGGAGGCCGTCTTGAGCACGTCGACGTCGTCTAACCCCGCGCAACACCACATCATGGGCGTCTACAACCGCGCCCCGCTGGCGTTCGAGCGCGGCCGAGGCGCGCGCCTGTTCTCGACCACCGGCGAGGAATATCTGGACTGCGTGGCGGGCATCGCCACCTGCGGCCTGGGCCACGCCCACCCGGTTCTGGTCGAGGCGCTGAAGACCCAGGGCGAGAAGCTCTGGCACGTGTCCAACATCTACACGATCCCCGAGCAGGAAGAGCTGGCCGACAAGCTGTGCGCGGCCACCTTCGCCGACGTGGTGTTCTTCACCAATTCGGGCACCGAGGCGATCGAGTGCGCCCTGAAGGCCGCGCGCCGCTATCACGTGGTCAACGGCCAGCCCGAGCGGGTCGACATCATCGGCTTCGACGGCTCGTTCCACGGCCGCTCGTACGCCGCCGTCAACGCCTCGGGCAACGCCGGCTATCTGGACGGTTTCGGTCCACGCTTGCCGGGCTATGTCCAGCTGCCGTTCGGCGATTGGGACACCCTGAAAGCCTCCATCGGCCCGACCACGGCCGGCGTGATCATCGAACCGGTGCAGGGCGAGGGCGGGGCGCGCGCCCTGACCGAGGCCCAGCTCAATGAGCTGCGCCAGATCACCCGCGACGCCGGCGTCCTGCTGATCCTGGACGAGGTGCAGAGCGGCATGGGCCGGACCGGCAAGCTGTTCGCCCACGAATGGGCCAGCGACGCCGCGCCCGACATCATGTGCGTGGCCAAGGCCCTGGGCGGCGGCTTCCCGGTCGGCGCGTGTCTGGCCACCACCGAAGCGGCGCGCGGCATGCAGCCGGGCACCCACGGCTCGACCTATGGCGGCAACCCGCTGGCCATGGCCGTGGGCAAGGCGGCGTTCGACACGATCAACACCGACGAGATCCTCGACAACGTCAAGCAGGTGGCGGGCTTCTTCACCCAGCAGCTGAACGGTCTGAAGGACCGCTTCCCGGACGTCATCGTCGACATCCGCGGCAAGGGCCTGCTGATCGGCATCAAGCTGATCCCGAACAATCGCGAGTTCATGGTCCTGGCCCGCGACGAGAAGCTGCTGATCGCCGGCGGCGGCGACAACTGCGTGCGCCTGCTGCCGCCGCTGAACCTGACGGTCGAGGAAGCGTCGGAGGCCATCGCCAAGCTTGAGAAGGCCTGCGAGGCCGCCCGGGCCAAGGCGGCCGCTTAAGGCGTTCGCGCCTGACCTATAAAACCGCTCGTTCCGGCGCAGACCGGAGCGGGCGGGCAGGGGGATTTGCCATGACTCAGCCCAGACACTTCATCGACCTGTGGAAGCTGGACGGCCCCACGCTGCGCGTCCTGCTCGAGGACGCCAAGGCCCGCAAGACGGCCCGCAAGGGCTGGGGTCAGGGCAAGATCGACGCCGACGCGCCGGCCAAGGACCGCGTGCTGGCGATGATCTTCCAGAAGAACTCCACCCGCACCCGCTTCTCGTTCGACGCGGCGATCCGCCAGCTGGGTGGCAGCGGGATCATCTCGACCTCGGCCGACATGCAGCTGGGCCGCGGCGAGACCATCGAGGACACCGCCAAGGTGCTGTCGCGGATGGTCGATGCGGTGATGATCCGCGCCAACAGCCACGCTGACGTCGAGCGCTTCGCCCAGGTCTCGACCGTGCCGGTGATCAATGGCCTGACCGACAAGAGCCACCCCTGCCAGATCATGGCCGACCTGCTGACCATCGAGGAGCATCGTGGCGACATCGGCGGCAAGACGATCGCCTGGGTCGGCGACGGCAACAATGTGTGCTCCAGCTTCATCCACGCCGCGCCGTTGCTGGGCTTCAAGCTGAAGATCGCCTGCCCGGCGGTCTATCACCCTGACCTGGTGGACCTGGCCCGCGCCCAGGATCTGCAGGGCCAGATCACCCTGACCGACGACGCCAGGGAGGCCGTGCGCGGCGCCGACGTGGTGGTGGCCGACACCTGGGTGTCGATGGGTGACACCGACCATGATGAGCGCCTGGCGGCCCTGGAGCCCTATCAGGTCGACGACGCCCTGATGGACCTGTCCAAGCCGGACGGCGTCTTCCTGCACTGCCTGCCCGCCCACCGCGGCGAGGAAGTCACCGACAGCGTGCTGGACGGCCCGCGCTCGCTGGCCTGGGACGAGGCGGAGAACCGCATTCACGCCCAGAAGTCGGTGCTGGCCTGGTGCTTCGGGGCGATCGGCTAAAAGGGGCGGCTGATGTCCAGGATCGAGTTCAACAAGCAGAAGCGCGACGCCTTGCTCGACAAGCTGACGCGCTATCTGGACCGAGAACTCGACTGCGAGGCCAGCCCGCTGCAGGCCGGGTTCCTGCTGGACTTCATCTCCGAACAGATGGGGCCGTACTACTACAATCAGGGCGTCCAGGACGCCCAGCAGCTGTTCCGCGACAAGCTGGAAGACGCCGTCTACGAGATCGAGAAGCCGTTCGTGGACTAGGGAGTAAGTGGCTCACCCCCTTGCCCCACCTGACGGCTTCGCCGTCTGTCCGCCCCCATGGGGGGCGGAGGACGCGCATAGACTCCTCTTCCCCCTCTGGGGGAAGACGGTCGCGAAGCGACCCGTAGGGGCCAAGTGATCGTCGCACCCCCTCGCATTTTCCTCTCAAGCGACTATCTAGCCTCCCCATGACCGACATCGCCGCCCAAACCGCCCTCGGGGACGCTCCCGACGACCTCGTTTCCGCCTTTCAGATCGAAGGCCTGCCCGTGCGCGGCCGGGCCGTGCGCCTGGGCGCGGCGGTCGACGAGGTGCTGACCCGCCACGACTATCCCGAACCCGTCGCCAACCTGCTGGGCGAGGCCTGCGCCCTGGCGGCCCTGGTCGGCTCCAGCCTGAAGTTCGAGGGCCGGCTGATCGTCCAGGCCCAGGGCGACGGCCCGGTGCGCTACGTCGTGGTCGACTACGACACCACCGGGGCCTTGCGCGGCTATTGCCGGTTCGATCCGGACGAGGTCGCGGCCGTCTCGGCGGGCTTCGCGCGCCCGGGGGCCCGCACCCTGCTGGGCGGCGGCGCCTTCGTGATGACCATCGACCAGGGGCCGGACATGGACCGCTACCAGGGCATCACCCCGATCGAGGGCGAGACCCTGGCCCTGTGCGCCGAGCAGTACTTCGCCCAGTCCGAACAGACCCCGACCCGCGTGCGCCTGGCGGTCGGCCAGGCCGACACCGGCGAGGGCCCGAAATGGCGGGCCGGCGGCATCCTGATCCAGGCCATCGCCGGCGACGAGACGCGCGGCGAAACGCAGGACGCCTGGACCCACGTCCAGGCGCTGTTCGAGACCACCGGCGAGGACGAGCTGATCGACCCGACCGTGCCGACCACGCTGCTGCTGTGGCGGCTGTTCAACGAGGACGGCGTGCGCCTGCTCGAGGAAAAGCCGCTGCGCGCCTTCTGCCGCTGCTCGGAAGACCGTGTCGGCGCGATGCTGGGCTCGTTCACGGCCGAAGAGGTCGCCGACATGGTCGAGCCCGACGGCAAGATCCACGTGACCTGCGAGTACTGCTCGCGGGTCTACACGCTGGAACCGACGGCGGCGGGGTAGAGAGCCCAATCCACGCCGCCGCGAGGCGACGGCGTGGACCCAGGGTCAGCGGAGTCTCACCGGGAGAACGGTGACTTGCGCCTCGCCCCTCAGGCGGCCGTCGGTCGGGACCGTCAGGCTGGCCAGTTCCGGCGGATCTCCAAGGTCGGGCAACGTGTGGACCACGGTCGCCGTCAATCCCGCCCGGCTGGAGACCTCATGCACGATGGGCTGACCCAGCGTCGGAACGGCCCGCCCTAGGGCGTCCGTCAGCGCGATTTCCACCGCCTCGGGGCTGAGCGGGGCGTCGGACGCAGCGCGGCGGATCACCACGTGAACCTCGGGCAGGCCGCTGATCAGGTTGCGCGTCAAATCCACGCTGAAGATCTTGTCTTGTCGCAATCCCACCGCCGCCGGGCGCGCCGACAAGGCGGCGTTCGAGACGGGGGTGGGGGCAGGGGCCGGCGCGGGCGCTGTCGCGGCGCCGTTCACTGTCCAGTTCTTGCTCACCAGGACGCCATTGGTCGTGGTGTTGATCAGCGAGCCCTGAAAGGAAAGATTGATCACGTAGGCGGTCCCGGACGTCACGTGGGTGAAGCCCGGTGCGTCCGTCATCCAGAAATCGGCGCCCGTGGCCTGGTCCGGGTTGGTGTAGCCGTCGTTGGTCATCGTGCAGGCGCGATAGCCATAGGCGGTGCAGCCGGCGCAGTTGGCTCCGGCGGGCGGACAGCCGTCCTCGAGATAGGTGATGGTCGACAGGACGATCGAGCCGCAAAGAACGTGCGTCACCGGCGAACCGTTGGCCGAGAATGCACCCTTCACGTACTGACGATAGGCGCCCGCGGCGCAGTTTTCGCTCGGGGCGCAGGTGAATGTCGCGGTGTTGCCGAAGGCCCCGAAATAGCCGCCCCCACTGAAGGCGGGGACCACATTGGTGGTCGGCGTGACGAAGCTGGAATAGCCGAGGGTCATGGAAGTCTCCTGTTCGGAGTTGGCGCGCGAGCCGCGTATCGCGGGCGGGCGGACCATGAGGATAAGAGTTTGGGGCGGCGGCGCCGGCGGCGTGGCGCACGACCCGGCGTCGCCGGGTCTCGCCGCCCCTACGGGCTCGGGGGCTAGGAGTAGACCACCGAGAACTCACCGTTCGCGGCTTGGACGACGGTGGCGGTCGTCTGCGGCAGGCCGGTGAAGTTGATCGCCTGGATGTTGGTGGAGATCGCCGTGATGTCGATCACCTGGCCCGGCGTGTAGCTGCCGTCCGACACGTAGAATTGCACCACCGGGGTGATGTTGAAGGTGTCGTTGGGTTGGGCCAGGAAGGTGGCCACCGGCGTCGGGATGGGCGTCTGACCCGGCTTGGCCATGCCGAACACATAGCCGTTGTCAGCGGTGAAATCCCCATTGGCGACGATCGAGAACGAGCCCGACATCGCCACGCCGGAAGTGACCGCCCCGAAGCCGGTCGGCGGTCCGGCGATGAAGGGCGCCGAGCTGTTCTGGGCGGTGTCGACCAAGGCGCTGCCGCCCGACGTCAGCACGACACCCGGCGCCAGGGTGTCGGGCGTGGTGCTCCAACAGGCGTAGGTGGTGTCGGTGTAGGTGACGCTGTCGTAGCCGTTGGGCAGGATGCTGGTGAAGGTCGCCCAGGCGTTCGGGAAGATGACGGGCTGCCCGCCGCTCGACGTCACCACGGGCGGTTCCATGAACACGACGTAGCTCTTGGCGAAGCCGCTGTTGTTGAGCACTTGAATGTTGTAGGTAGCCATTTTGAGACTCTCTATAACCGCTTTTTGCGGTTGTTCAGATTCATGGCCGAGCGAAATCAATCCATGAACAATGGCGGAGAAGCAAAGATCACAATCTAGGATCTTTTTCTTGTGAATATTTGATTTTCCGCGAACGCTGAGCGCCCTTTCGCTAGGACAACTACAATCCAGCGAGGCCCTTTATGCAACCTAAGCATGTTGCGCCAGGCTCAACAACCTGAAGGAAAACTTGAGCTCAGCGCAATCGCCCGTCAGGCGCTTCAGGGAAGTCACTGGACTTCATAAGAAATTTCGTCGAGCAGCCGGGTCAGGTTGATGACGAGATTTCGCTGGAAGCGACGAATCACCCGAATAAGGTCGGATTCCTCGACGCGCAGCGCCGGCGCCTTGTGCAGCTCCATCTCGCCGCGGCCCAGCACCAGCCAGTCCAGCGAAATATCCAGAACCTCGGAGATCTTAGCCGCGTGGCTCAGCGACATCGAGCCGTCGTTGCGCCAGCGGCTTATGGCGCTTTCATCGACCTCCAGATCTAGGGCCAGGCCCATCATCTTGGAGATACCGCGCTGCCGAATGGCGGTGCTCAACCGTTCTCCTCGCGATGACATTCGGGCGCCCCCATCCGAAACCGGGCAGGTTCCCGAATGACGGCCGCTGTCCCGCGAGGGGGCTCATCGTACATAACCTAAGAATAATCGCCATGGTTGTGTAGCGATTTAACTACCGTTAAGGTTATTCGAACGAGTTTTTAGTTCACCCGCCGCGTGACGCCTGGCAGGTTTTCTTCCAAACAAAGGAAAATATATATGGCAACCGAATATGATATTCGACTGACTTCAGCAATTCATCATGGGTCGGACATTCAAAATAAGGGCTGCGTGATTGTATTCACCTATCCCGATGGCAGTAGTTCAGGCCGAGGCTATTCGGGAAGGATAGTTGCCTCGCTCAACCCCAGTACCGTTCGCATCGCCTCGCCGATCTTGAATATCGATAGCGGCTGGGCCGGCGCGAATGGCGGAACACTCACTATCCACACCGCCGCGCCCCTCGCCTTTGGAATTGTGGACTGCACCAGGAGGCACTGACGAACTCGGCAAATGAAGGAGCAGCCGGTGAGCCGGCCGCTCCAGACATTATTGACCGGTGGCGGGGTGGAGAGCCCAATCCACGCCGAAAACCTCGTCTTGACGCAATCCCACCACCGTTGGGAATTCCGCCTTGCCGACACCTGAAACGCGGGCGCGGGAGGGGGGGCGGCCCGGTGGACTCGAAGTCTAGGAGACGTAGTCCACCGAGAACTCGCCGTCGGGATGCTCGGTGACGGCGGCCGCGGTCTGCGGCAGCCCCGTGAAATCAACCGTGGCCACGTTCCCGCCCTCCGGCGGATCAATCACCTGGCCGGGCGTGTAGTCCCCCTCCGTGACCAGGAAGCGCGGGACCTCGTGGTCGGAGCCTTCGACGGTGTAGGTCACGCTGTCGAAACCGCTGTCGGTGATGTGCTCGAGAGCGGCCCAGGCGTTGGTGTAGACCGGGGTCTGGCCGCCAAACGCGGGTGGGGGCGCTTGGAAGACGACGTAGCTCTTGCTGGCGCCGCTCTGGTTGACCACGTTGATTGTGTAGGTCGTCATCGGCCGTTCCCCCCAACCTTGTCGACGCGACCCTTGCGCACTTATGTCCAAAATGCAACCAGTCAGGGAGTGTCGTCCGTGGCCTCGGGCCACGCCGACGGCGCTCAGCTGTAGGTCACGGTGAACGTGCCGTTGGCGTTCTGAACCGCCGTCGCGGTGGTTTGGGGAGCGCCCGTGAAGTCGATCGTCGCTATCGCCGTCAGGCCGGTCAAATCGACGACTTCTCCAGGCTTCGCCCCCAGGTCGGCCACGTAGAATTTCTGGACGGGCGCGATGTTGAAGACATCGTTCGGCTCGGCCGCGAAGGTCGCCACGGGCGTCGGGACGGGCTCGGGTCCCAACTTGGCCATGCCGAACATGAAGCCGTCGGCGGCGGTGAAGTCGGGGGAGGTGATGATCGCGTAGCACCCGGTCTGGGCCTTGCCGGCGGTCACCCCCTGAAAGCCGGTCGGGGACCCGGCCGCGAAAGCCACCTCGTCCCGGGCGTCGATGGAGACCTGTTGTACGCCGCCGGCGGTCACCACGACGCCGGGTCCGATGTCGTGGACCGCTTGGCTCCAGAAGGCGTAGAGGCTGTCGTCGACCATCAGGCTGTCGAAGCCTCCCGTGACGATGGAAGGAAACGTCGCCCAGGCGTTGGTGAGGACCGTCACCGGCGCGCCGTTCTCGTTCACGCGTGGCGGCGCCATGAAGACGGTATAGTTCTTGTTGAAGCCGCTCTGGTTCAGAACCCGTATCGTGTAGATCGTCATGGTCGCCTCCCCGCCGGACGACTGTCGCCCAAGGGTAGCGGTCATGCAACCAAAACGTGTTTTCGGCTAGTTGTAGCGCCGCGCGGCGCCCGGCAGGTGCAGCGAGAATTCCGGGATCTGCGCCTCGAACACCTCGCCGGCCTCGGTCATCATCTGGAAATGGCCGGTCATGGTCCCCGAGGGGGTCGGCAGCGGGCAGTTGGAGACGTAGCGGAACGCCTCGCGCGGCCGCAGTTCCGGCTGCTCGCCGACCACGCCCGAGCCCTCGACTTCGCTGGTCCGGTTCAGGCCGTCGGTGATGGTCCAGGCGCGGGCGATCAGTTGCACCGTCTCGACGCCGTGGTTCTCGATCTCGACCGTGTAGCCCCACATCCACAGCCCTTGCTCGGGCGCGGAGTCCTCGGGCTGATAGACAGGCGAGACGCGGACGACGATGTCACGCGTGCGCGCTTCATAGATGCCCGCATCGGCGCCCCGTCGGCGACGGATCCGCTTCAGGGGCGGGGAGGACTCACGCCTGATCGAGCGCACGGGTCACGTCTCGGGTCAGGTCTGCAAGGCTTTCCAGGCCGACCGACAGGCGCACGCCGCCTTCGACCACGCCCAGCGACGGGCGCATCTCTTCGGGCACCGAGCGGTGGGTGGTGGTCGGCGGGTGGGTGGCCATCGACTTGGCGTCGCCCAGATTGTTGGAGATGTCGATGATCTCCAGCGCATTGAGGAATTTGAACGCCGCCTCGCGCGAGCCCAGGTCCAGGGCCAGCACGGTGCCGCCGCCGCTCATCTGCGACTTGGCGACGTTGTGGCCCGGATGGTCGGCGCGGAAGGGATAGAGCACCTGCTTGACCGCCTTGTGCTCGGCCACCACGTCGGCCAGGGCCGCGCAGGTGTCGTTCTGGCGGCGCACGCGCAGGTCCAGCGTCTCCAGACCCTTGACCAGGACCCAGGCATTGAACGGCGACAGCGCCGGGCCGGTGTGGCGCAGGGCGTCGCGGTAGAATTCCTCGCTGATCGCCTCGGTGGTCAGGATCGCCCCGCCCATCACCCGGCCCTGGCCGTCGATGTGCTTGGTGGCCGAATAGACCACGATGTCGGCGCCCAGCTTCAGCGGTTGCTGGAAGATCGGGGTGGCGAAGACGTTGTCGACGATGACCTTGGCCCCGACCGCATGGGCTATTTCCGACACCGCGCGGATGTCGGTGATCTCCAGCACGGGGTTGGACGGCGTCTCGATCAGCACCGCCTTGGTGTTGGGGCGGATCGCCGCCTCCCAGGCCTTGGGATCGGTGGCGTCGACGAAGGTCGTTTCCACGCCGAAGCGCGGCAGCCATTCGGCGATCAGCCAGCGGCACGAGCCGAACAGGGCGCGGCCCGCCACCACGTGGTCGCCGGCCCGGACCAGCCCCATCAGGGCGGCGTGGACCGAGGCCATCCCGGTCGCCTGGGCGCGGCACACTTCGGCGCCCTCGAGAAGCGCCAGGCGGTCTTCGAACATCTTCACGGTCGGATTGTTGAAGCGCGAATAGACGAAGCCCGGGTCCTCGCCGGAGAACCGGCGATCGGCGCCCTCGGCGCTGTCGTAGGTGAAGCCCTGGGTCAGGTAGAGGGCCTCGGCCGTCTCCATGTACTGCGAGCGCGCCAGGCCGCCGCGGATCAGCTTGGTCGCGACGTCCCAGTCTTTTGGATTCTCGGCCACGGCTACCTCACTGACATCCCGAAAAGGCGCGCATGAAAGGTACAGGGGTGGGGTGGGTCAAGCCAACAATTGTCCTAGGTGACAAAGGTTTCGTGCAGCCAAGCCCCGCCGAACCGCGCGGAAGGGGTCGACCTCCCGCCTGAATAGTCCCTCGCGGATCCCGTCCGGCGCGCGGGTCGCCAAGAAAGCCCGTCTAGATCGCGCGAGAAACGCGGTCCCCGCTTGCTTCGGCGCGATGCTTTAGCGAGTGTCGCCTCGATGACCGACGCTCATGCCGCGGGGATTCTGCCCTGCCAATCCATCGAGGACCTGATCGCGCAAGAAGCGATCACGGCCCAGACCCCGTTCGACACCGACCAGGTGCAGCCGGCCAGCCTCGACCTGCGCCTGGGCGCGCGGTGCTGGCGGGTGCGCGCCTCGTTCCTGCCGGGCGTCGCCCGCCGCGTGCCCGAGCGTCTGAAGGACGTGGCGATGCACGAGCTGGACCTGACCAAGGGCGCGGTGCTGGAGAAGGGCTGCGTCTACATCGCCGAGATCCAGGAACGCCTGTCCCTGCCCGGAAATGTGGCGGCGCGCGGCAATCCCAAAAGCTCGACAGGCCGGGTCGACGTGTTTGTCCGTTTGCTGACCGACCACTCCAAGGCCTTCGACGACGTCGAGGCCGGCTATGAGGGGCCGCTCTATATCGAGATCGCACCGCAGACCTTCTCGGTGCTGGTGCGGGCCGGCACGCGGCTGAACCAGCTGCGTCTCAAGCGCGGCGAGCCGGCCAAGCTGGCGATCAAGAGCGTCGGGGTCGACCTGACCACGGGCATCGTCGGCTTCCGCGGCCGTCGCCACGCCGGGGTCATCGACCTGGACCACGAGGACGGCCACGACCCGCGCGACTTCTGGGAGCCGCTGGAGACTCGCCACGGCGAGCTGCTGCTGGATCCGGGCGAGTTCTACATCCTGGCCTCGAAGGACAATATCGAGATCCCGGTGCTGGAAGCGGCCGAAATGACCCCGATCGATCCGTCGGTCGGCGAGTTCCGGGTCCACTATGCCGGCTTCTTCGATCCCGGTTTCGGCACCGAGGAAGCCGGCGCGGTCGGCTCCAAGGGCGTGCTCGAGGTGCGCAGCCACGAGACGCCGTTCCTGCTGGAGGACGGCCAGATCGTCGCCCGGCTGGTCTACGAGCCCCTGACCGCCAAGCCCGAGCGCCTCTACGGCGAGGGCGGGTCGCACTATCAGCGCCAGGGCCTGAAGCTGTCCAAGCACTTCAAGGCGTGGCGTTAGGTCGCAACGCGCGACGCTTCCCCGGTTAACCGCCGGCTCCGTAACCTGGGCTCCTGTTGAATCCAGGCGTCGGGGGACGTGGTGTCGGTTTTTCGCTTCCGGAAAAGGCTGGTCGCCGTCTGTGCGCTGGCGTGCGCCCTGGCCGGCGCCTCGGCCGCGCGCGCCGCTCCGGCCATGTGGGAAGTGCGCGACCACGACACCCGCATCTATCTGTTCGGGGCCATGCACGTGCTGGCGCCGAATGTGAAGTGGCGCACCCGCGCCTTCGACCGCGCCTACGCCCAGGCCGACAAGATCTGGTTCGAGACCCGCGCCGACGCCGATCCGGTCGAGATCCAGGCTCTGGTCGACCGCTACGGCGTCGATCCCGAACGCCCCCTGAGCGAGAAACTGCCGCCCCGCACGGTGGCCACGCTGAAGGCGGCGCTGGAGCGGGACGGCGGATCGCTCGACCGCGTGGACCGCCTGCGGCCCTGGGCGGCGGCGATGATGCTGTCGGTGCTGCCGATGACCCAGCAAGGCGGGGCGGTGCAGGCCGGAGCCGACGCCGCGGTCACCCGCCAGGCCCGCGCCGCCGACAAGCCCATCGCAACCTTCGAGACCCTTGAGCAGCAGATCCAGCTGTTCGCCGGCCTGCCCGAGGCGGTCGAGGTGCAGTACCTGGACGACGTGGCGTCGCAGACCCTGTCGCCGCCGCGCAACGGCGTGGCCCTGCAGGCGGCCTGGCTGCGCGGCGACATGACCAAGCTGGGTCCGCTGGTGGTCGACGTGATGAAGCGCGACCGCCCGGCGCTCTATGACGTCCTGCTCAAGCGCCGCAACGAAGCCTGGGTCCAGGCCCTGGTCGCCGAGATGGCCAAGCCCGGCGTCGAGCTGGTGGCGGTCGGCGCCCTGCACATGGCGGGCGAGGACGGCCTGCCGGCCCTGATGGCGGCGCGCGGGTTCCAGGTTCGGCGGGTGCAGTGACGACCGCGTCCCATGCGGGGAGCCTTGCCGGCTCCCCTTTCGGGGTCACTTCCCGTCCGTGGTCAGCCTGAACACCATGGTGTTGCTGTAGGTCTGGCCTGGATCCAGCCGCACCGGCGCGAAGGCCGGCTTGTTGGGCGCGTCGGGGAAGTGCTGCGGCTCCAGGGCGATGCCGTCGCCCTGGCGATAGATCTTGCCGCTCTTGCCCACCAGCGTGCCGTCGATGAAGTTGCCGGTGTAGAGTTGGATGCCCGGCTGATCGCTGAGGATCTCCAGGACCCGCCCGCTCTTGGGGTCGGCCAGTCGCGCGGCCAGGCGCGGGGCGCCGCCCGACTTGCCGGTCAGCACCATGTTGTGGTCGTAGCCGCGGCCGACGACGATCTGCGGATCGCGGGCGTCGCGGATGCGCTCGCCCACCACGTGCGGCGTGCGGAAGTCGAACGGCGTGCCGGCCACCGGGGTGATCTGGCCGGTCGGGATCAGCTCGGCGTCGACCGGCGTGTAGCCGTCCGAGGCCAGGGTCAGGACATTGCCCATCGCGCCGTCGGCCGAACCTTCGCCGGCGACGTTGAACAGGGCGTGGTTGGTCAGGTTGACGATGGTCGGCTTGTCGGTGACGGCGCCGTAGGTGATCGTCAGGTCGTTCTTCTCGTCCAGGGCGTAGGTCGCCGTGGCGGTGAGCGTGCCGGGATAGCCCTCCTCGCCGTCGGGGCTGACATGGGTGAAGGTGACCGAGGCGACCGGGCCGCGCTTGATGTCGCTGACCTTCCAGACCCGCTTGTCGAAGCCCTTGACCCCGCCGTGCAGGGCGGCGACGCCGTTGTTGTTCAGGGCCAGCTGGTAGGTCTTGCCGTCCAGCGTGAACTTGCCCTTGCCGATGCGGTTGGCGAACCGGCCCACCGAGGCGCCGAAGTAGCTGGCGTTCTTGGCGTAGGCGGCCGCGTCGTTAAAGCCCAGGGCGATGTCGGCCTTGGTCCCGTCGCGGCCGGGCGCGATCAGCGACTGCAGGGTGGCGCCGTAGGTGATCACCGTGGCGCTGACGCCCTTGCCGTTTGTCAGGGTTATGGCCTCGACCTCGACGCCTTCGGGCGTCTTGCCGAACGAGGCCCGGGCGTAGTCGGCCGCGAAGGCTCCCGCCGGAAGGACGATGGCGGAGGCGGCCAGAAGGGCGCCGATCAGTTTGCGGCCTGAAGTCTGCATGGGGGTTCCTCGTCCAACGATCGGGGCGGCTCTGATGGCCGCTTTGGGCAAACATATAGTCCGACAAATCGAGCCGGCGCAATCGAGCTTGAGCGGGAAGGAAACGGCGCCGCCCGGTCGCCGCCGAAGGTCGTCATCCTCCGCGCCGGGCGAAGGATGACGACGATGCGGCGCCTACAGCACCCCGTCCACGGCCCGCCGCACGCCCAGCGGGTTGTCGGCCTTCAGGGCCGGCGGCAGCAGGGTGTCGGGGATGTCCTGGTAGCAGACCGGACGCAGGAAGCGTTCGATGGCGCGTGTGCCCACCGAGGTGCCGCGCGGGTCGGAGGTGGCCGGGAACGGGCCGCCGTGGACCATGGCGTGCGAGACCTCGACGCCGGTCGGCCAGCCGTTGGCCAGGATGCGGCCGGCCTTGCGTTCCAGGATGGGCATCAGGGCGCGCGCGGTCTCGGCGTCGGCCGGGTCCATCTGCAAGGTGGCGGTCAGCTGCCCCTCCAGTCCCTCCAGCACGGTGGCGAGCTGGACGTGGTCCGAGAAGCGCACGATCAGCGAAGACGAACCGAACACCTCGTGGCTCAGCTCGGGGTCGCGAAGGAAGGTGTCGGCGTCGACCGCGAACAGCGCCCCGACCGCCTGGTTGACGCCGTCGCCGACGCAGCCGCGCGCCAGCAGCTCGACGCCTTCGCGAGCGGCCAGGCGATCCACGCCCTGCTCGTAGGCGCCGAAGATGCCGGGGGTCAGCATCACGTGCGGCTGAGCCGAGGTCAAAGCGGCGACCGCGGCGGCCTCGAAGCGCTCGAGGTCTGGTCCTTTCAGGGCGAAGATCAGGCCGGGGTTGGTGCAGAACTGACCCGCGCCCATGGTCAGAGAGCCGACGAAGGCCGTACCCAGCGCTTCGGCCCGAGCGGCCAGGGCGGCGGGCAGCAGCAGCACCGGATTGACGCTGCTCATCTCGGCGAAGACCGGGATGGGCTCGGGTCGTCCGGCGGCGATCCGCATGAAGGCCATGCCGCCGGACCGCGAACCGGTGAAGCCCACGGCCTTGATGCGCGGATCGGCGACCAGGCCGGCGCCCAGGGTGCGCTGCTGGCCGATCAGCATGGCGAAGACCCCGGCGGGCAGGCCCGCGGTCTTGATCGCCTTCTGGATGGCGCCGCCGACCAGGGCGCCGGTGTTGGGATGGGCCGAGTGGCCCTTGACGATCACCGGACAGCCGGCCGCCAGGGCCGAGGCGGTGTCGCCGCCGGCCGTCGAGAAGGCCAGGGGGAAGTTGCTGGCTCCAAACACCGCCACCGGGCCCAGCGGGATGAAACGCTGGCGCAGATCGGCGCGGGGCAGGGGCGTGCGCTCGGGCATGGCCGGATCGATCCGCGCGCCGATCCAGTCGCCGCGCCGCACGACCTGGGCGAACAGCCGGAGCTGGCCGCAGGTGCGGCCGCGCTCGCCGGTGATCCGGGCCTGGGGCAGGCCGGTCTCGGCCACGGCCGTCTGGATCAGCTCGTCGCCCAGCGCTTCGATCTCGGTGGCGATCGCCTCCAGGAAGGCGGCGCGGGTTTCCAGATCGGTCTCGCGATAGATGTCGAACGCGGCCGCTGCAGCGGCGCAGGCCGCCTCGATCTGGGCCGCAGTGGGCTCCGGGAAGCTGGGGCCGAAGTGTTCGTTGGTGGCGGGGTTCAGGGCCCGCAGCGCGGCTTCGGCCATGGCGATCTTTCTCTACTCGATGAACGCCGGAGCGACGACCCGTCGCCCCAGCAGGAAGGCGTCGGCGACGTGACGCAGAGGACTGACGTCGACATCGCTGGTGTTGTCGGCCACCAGGCGCGCGAAGGCGTCGTAGAGACCGGCATATTCGGCGTCCGGCCCCTCGCGGAGCAGGACGTCGTCGATCCACAGCTTGGCGCCGCCGTGCGACAGCTTCAACACGTTGTTACCGGTATCGTCGTCGCCGGTCTCGACCGTGATGTCCCAGCTTTGCGGACCGGTCTGCAGGAAGTCGAATTCGGCGCGGATCGGCGCGCCGGCCGCGTCCACGAAGTCCAGCTGCGCCTGGATCGGCGACTGGCAGTTCTCGGGCACGTGCAGCACGGCGCCGGTCAGGAAGAACGGCTGGGGCAGGATGGCGGTGGCGATCGACAGGGCGTTGACGCCCGGGTCGAAGACGCCCAGGCCGCCGGCCTCCCAGATCCAGGTCTGGCCCGGATGCCAGACGCGGACGTCCTCGCGCCAGTCGATGCGCACCGACTTGACGGTCTTGTCGGCCAGCCATTCGCGGGCCGGCGCCACGCCCTGGGCGTAGCGCGAGTGCCAGGTGGTCTGCAGGGTCAGGCCGCGCTCGGCGGCCGTCAGGCGCAGGTCCTCGACCTCGCTCAGCGTCGCGCCGGGCGGCTTTTCAAGCATCACATGCTTGCCGGCCGCCAGGGCCAGATGGGCCAGGGCGTGGCGCGGCTGGGGCGGGGTGCACAGCGCCACCGCATCGACCGCCACGTCGCTGGCCAAGAGCTGGGCCAGGGTCGTGAAGTGCGCGACGCCGTCGAGGTCGGCGTTGCGGCTGACGACGGCGACCAGCTCGAAGCGGTCGTCGGCGGCGATGGCGGGCAGGTGCTGGTCGCGGGCGATCTTGCCCAGGCCGACCAGGGCCAGGCGGATCTTGCTCACAGGCTGCGCACCGTCACGGGCTTCTCCGGCGCCTGCGCCAGGGGATTGCTGACGGGATAGAGGAACGGCGCGGCGCCGATCTGGAACACGTCGCCGACCTTCGTCTGGAAGCCCTCCGAGAACGACAGGGTGGCCGTGCCGAAGAAGTGCACGTGCACGTCGCCCGGCTTGCGGAACAGGTCGTACTTGAAGTGGTGGTGTTCGAGGTTGGCGATGGTGTGGGACATGTTCGCCTCGCCCGACAGGAACGGCTTTTCCCAGACCACCTGGCCGCCGCGCAGGATCTTGCTGGCGCCGCGCACGTCGGCCGGCAGGTCGCCGGTCAGCAGCTCGGGGCCCAAGGCCGCCTGGCGCAGCTTGGAATGGGCCAGCCACAGATAGTTGCCGCGCTCGATGACGTGGTCCGAGAACTCATTGGCCAGGCAGAAGCCCAGGCGGTAGGGCGTCCCGTCCGGACCGATCAGATAGACGCCGGCGATCTCGGGCTCTTCGCCGCCGTCCTGGGCGAAGGCGGGCGAGGTCAGGGGCGCGCCGTGGCCGACCACGTGCGTGCCGTCACCCTTGTAGAACCACTCCGGCTGGGCTCCGACCGCGCCGGCGGCGGGCTTGCCGCCCTCCACGCCCATCAGGAACATCCGCATGGAGTCGGTCAGCTGTTCCCCGGCCTGAGCGGCCTTGTGCATCTTGTCGCGACCCTCGGCCGAGCCCAGGTGGGTCAGGCCGGTGCCGGTCAGGATCAGGTGAGCGGGATCGGGATGGTCGATCGGCGCCAGCACCCGACCCTCGGCGAGGGCGGCGGGGATGTCGATCTCGGCGCCGAGCGGTTTGGCCTGAGCGGCCTCGGCCAGGGTGGCGCCGGCCGCAAGGGCGGCCTGGGCCAGGGCCAGCAGGGTGTCGGCCACCTCGACCTTGCGGGCCAGGCCCGCATCATTGACCGCCGCGAGGAGTCGCGTCCCGCCCTGTTCCTTCAGTTGCACGAACCGCAGCACCATGGCTGTCGCTACCTCCCAACGGATTTGGCCGAGAATTGGCCATTTAGTCAGACAAATAGCGATCTGTCGGACGGTGTCAAACGCGGATCAATGGGCTCGCGGCCATGGCCCGGATGAGGGCCGAACGCGGTGGACGTGGCTGTGAAATCCCTTGTCGGCGCGCAAACTGTCTCGCTAGTGTCGCGCGGCGTCGAGATCGGCGGGCGGACGGGGGCTTCGTCCATCGACTGGACAGGGAGCAAAGCGCGCGTGCCGAAGAAGAAGGGCAAGGCTGGGGACGGTGATTTCGCGCGGGACAGCCTGGCGGTCACCAGCCGAATCCATGGCTTGATCGCCCGCAATCTGGGCGTGGCCATCGTCTCGGGCCAGTATCAGCCGGGCGACATCCTCAACAACGAGATCGATTCCAGTGAGCAGCTGCACGTCTCGCGCAGCGCCTATCGCGAAGCCATCCGCATCCTGGCCGCCAAAGGCCTGGTCGAGAGCCGGCCGAAGACCGGCACCCGGGTCACCGAGCGCAGCCGCTGGAGCCTGCTGGACCCCGAGGTCCTGGCCTGGTTCTTCGAATCCGAACCCAGCGAGGAGTTCCTCAAGGGCCTGTACGAACTGCGGATGATCGTCGAGCCGGCCGCCGCGGCCCTGGCCGCCGAGCGCCGTGACGACGGCCAGCTGGAGCGCATGCGCAAGGCGCTGATCCAGATGGAGAGCCAGACCCTGGCCACCGAAGCGGGCCAGGCCGCCGACCGCGACTTCCACGACACCGTGCTGGAAGCCACCGACAACGCGCCGCTGTTCACCTTGTCCAGCAGCATCGGCGCGGCGGTGCGCTGGACCACGATCTTCAAGCAGCGCAAGCGCGAGCTGCCGCGCGACCCCATGCCCGAGCACTGGAAGGTGTTCGACGCCATCGCCGCCGGCCGGCCGGACCAAGCGCGGCAGGCGATGGAGCGGCTGGTGGGTCTGGCGCTGGAAGACACCCGGGCGGCGATCGAGCCGAGGGGTTAGGCGCGCCGCCAGTTTTCAAGCTGTCATCCCGGACAAGCGCCCAGCGCGCAGATCCGGGACCGCCGCCGCGCCGCGCGGCTGGGCTTTCGAGTCCATCGACGCCTCCCGAGCGACCTATCGTCCGGCAATAACGGGCGAATGATTTTCTTTTGCATTCAATTGGTAAGCACCGGCGGTCCGAGGTTGTCGCGCTGTGGAGCTCTCACGTTGACGTTGCGTCTAGAGCGGTATAGTCAGACAAATAAACAGGGACGAAGAAAGCGGGATGTCGATCACGCCCTCCCGCTGTCGCCGACCTAAGGTTTCGTCGCCTATCTAAGGACCGTCATGAGCTCTGCCGCTGTTCCGCCCCGGGCCCTTCGTTCGCGCGCCTGGTTCGACAATCCGGACAATGTGGACATGACGGCGCTGTATCTGGAGCGTTATCTGAACTTCGGCCTGTCGCTGGAGGAGCTGCAGTCGGGCAAGCCGATCATCGGCATCGCCCAGACCGGCTCTGACCTGTCGCCGTGCAACCGCCACCACCTGGTGCTGGCCGAGCGCGTGCGCGAGGGCATCCGCACGGCCGGCGGCATCGCCCTGGAGTTCCCGGTCCACCCGATCCAGGAGACCGGCAAGCGGCCGACCGCGGGGCTGGACCGCAACCTGTCGTATCTGGGGCTGGTGGAGACGCTGTACGGCTACCCGATCGACGGGGTGGTGCTGACCATCGGCTGCGACAAGACCACCCCGGCCTGTCTGATGGCCGCCGCGACCGTGAACATCCCGGCCATCGCCCTGTCGGTCGGCCCGATGCTGAACGGCTGGTACAAGGGCGAACGGACCGGCTCGGGCACCATCGTCTGGAAGGCCCGCGAGATGCTGGCGGCCGGCGAGATCGACCGCGCCGGCTTCATCAAGCTGGTGGCCAGCTCCGCCCCCTCGACCGGCTACTGCAACACCATGGGCACGGCCACGACCATGAACTCGCTGACCGAGGCGCTGGGCATGTCGCTGACCGGCTCGGCCGCCATTCCCGCCCCCTACAGGGACCGGCAACAGAACGCCTACGAGACCGGCCTGCGGATCGTCGAGCTGACCCTGCAGGACATCAAGCCGTCCGACATTCTCACGCGTGACGCCTTCCTCAACGCCGTCGTCGTCAACTCCGCGATCGGCGGCTCGACCAACGCCCCCATCCACCTGAACGGCCTGGCCCGCCACATGGGCGTGGAGCTTTCCGTCGACGACTGGCAGACCTATGGCGAAGACGTGCCGCTGCTGGTCAACCTGCAGCCGGCCGGCGAGTATCTGGGCGAGGACTATTATCGGGCCGGCGGCGTGCCGGCCGTCGTCAACCAGCTGATGGGCCAGGGCCTGATCCGCCAGGACGCCCTGACCGTGTCGGGCCAGACGATCGGCGAGGCCTGCCGCGACGCGATGATCGAGGACGAGGCGGTGATCCGCCCGTTCGACAAGCCGCTGGTCGAGCGGGCCGGCTTCGTGGTCATGCGCGGCAACCTGTTCAACTCGGCGATCATGAAGACCAGCGTGATCACCAGGGAATTCCGCGACCGCTATCTGTCCGACCCCGACGACCCGGACGCCTTCGAGGGCGAGGCGATCGTGTTCGACGGCCCCGAGGACTACCACCACCGCATCGACGACCCGGCCGTGGGCATCACCGAGCGCAGCGTGCTGTTCATGCGCGGGGCCGGTCCGATCGGCTATCCGGGCGCGGCCGAGGTCGTGAACATGCGGGCCCCCGACTACCTGATCAAGCGCGGCGTTCACCAGCTGCCGTGCATCGGCGACGGGCGCCAGTCGGGCACGTCGGGCTCGCCCTCGATCCTCAACGCCTCGCCCGAGGCGGCGGCCGGCGGCGGCCTGGCCTTGCTCAAGAGCGGCGACCGGGTGCGGGTGGACCTGCGCAAGTCGCGTGTCGACGTGCTGGTCACGCCTGAGGAGATCGTCCAACGGCGCAAGGCGCTGGAGGCGGCCGGCGGCTTCCAATATCCGCAAAGCCAGACCCCCTGGCAGGAGATCCAGCGGGCCATCGTCGGCCAGATGGACACCGGCGCGGTGCTGGAGCCCGCCGTCAAGTACCAGCGCATCGCCCAGACCAAGGGCCTGCCCCGGGACAACCACTAAACCGGAGCGCCGCTCCGCCGTCCTTACCAAGACCAACGCCGACAAACGGCGAGCCTAGGGAGAAATCACGTGAAGCTGACCACGCTGAAGCACGCGCTCGTCGCCGGACTTGCCATCGCCGCCCTGGCGGGCGCGGGCGCCGCCGCGGCCCAGACCGCCGTCACGGCCACCCTGCGGGCCGACCAGCCCGGTCCGGTGATCCAGCCGGAGGTCTACGGCCAGTTCGCCGAACACCTGGGACACGGCATCTACGAGGGCGTCTGGGTCGGCGAGGACAGCAAGATCCCCAACACCCGGGGTTACCGCAACGACGTGGTCGCGGCCCTGAAGGCGATCAAGGTTCCGCTGATCCGCTGGCCGGGCGGCTGCTTCGCCGACGACTATCACTGGCGCGAGGGGATCGGCCCGCGCGACAAGCGTCCGGTGAAGGTCAATGTGAGCTGGGGCGGCGTCGAGGAGCCCAACAGCTTCGGCACCAACGAGTTCATGGAATTCGCCGAACTGGTCGGGGCCAAGACCTATGTCGCTGGCAATGTCGGCACCGGTTCGCCCCAGGAAATGGCCGAGTGGGTCGAGTACATGGTCTCGCCGACCAATTCGACCATCGCCAACATGCGCCGCGCCAATGGCCGCGATAAGCCCTGGAAGCTGGACTACTTCGGAGTCGGCAACGAGAACTGGGGCTGCGGCGGCCAGATGACGGCGGCTCACTACACCGACCTCTACCGCAACTTCGCCGAATTCGTCCGGGTGCCGCCGGGGACCAAGACCGAGAAGATCGCCGGCGGCGCCAATGGCCCCGACTACAACTGGACTGAGACCATGATGGCCAGCGCGGCCAAGAACATGGATCAGATCAGCGTCCATTATTACACGATCCCCAGCGGCCGCTGGTCGATCAAGGGTTCGGCCACTCAGTTCGACGAGCAGATCTGGGCCGACACCATGTTCCAGGCCCTGCGCATGGACGAGCTGATCACCAAGCACACCGCCATCATGGACAAGTACGATCCGACGAAGCGGGTGGGCCTGGCCGTCGATGAATGGGGGATCTGGCACGACGTCGAGCCGGGCACCAATCCGGGCTTCCTGTACCAGCAGAACACCATGCGCGACGCGGTGGCGGCCGGCGCCACCCTGAACGTCTTCCACAAGCACGCCGATCGGGTGCGGCTGACGGCCATCGCCCAGATGGTCAATGTGCTGCAGGCCATGATCCTGACCGACAAGGACAAGATGGTCCTGACCCCGACCTACTGGGTCTACGACTTGTATAAGCCTTTCCAGGGGGCGACATCTCTGCCGCTGGAGGTCAACAGCCCAGCCTATACGGTCGGCAAGTCCAGCGTTCCGGCGGTCAACGCCTCTGCGGGCCGGGACACCGCCGGCGTAGTCCACGTGGCGCTGGTCAACCTGGATCCGACCAAGTCGGCGACCGTGACGATCAAGCTTTCGGGCGTGACCGGCAAGACCGCCAAGGGCCGGGTGCTGACGGCTTCGACCATGAGCGCCCACAACACCTTCGAGGCGCCCAACGCGGTCAAGCCGGCGGCCTTCACGGCGGCCTCGATCAAGGGCGACACCCTGACCGCGACCCTGCCGAGCAAGTCGGTGGTGGTGCTGGATCTGAACTAGGGCTGGGGGGCGTCCTCTGCATGAGCAAAGGACGCCCCTCAATTCCCTTCATCCCGGCGAAAGCCGGGACCCAAGCCGAGCTTGGGATTGGCCGCTGACGGCCGATCGGCGGAGCCCCTTTCGGACATCCTGCTTGGTTCCCGGCTTTCGCCGGGATGAAGGGATGTAAGGCCGGCCTTTAGAACACCTTCATCTCGACCAGCCGCATGTCCTTGCCGGCCGCCAGATCGAACACCGCCCGCAGTTTCGACGTCGTCACCGGCGCCCAGGCCGCGCGGTCCACGCCGTTGGCCAGCGGGGCGGGGACCTTGGCCACCTCCACCCACTTGTCGTCCCGCCAGGCCTCCAGCCGGTAGCGCGCCGGCCCGGCGAAGGCCTGGTCGTCGGCGAAGAAGCTGAGCTCGGCCGCGCGCACCGACGTCGGCGCGCCGAAGTCCACCTCGAACCACGGCTGCTTGGCGCCAACGCCCGGCGACCAGCCGTTGGCCATCTCCGGGAAGAACCACACCCGCCCGTCCAGCGCCTGGTGCACGGTCTTGGGATCGGCGCCGGCCGAGGCCGAGCCACGCGGATAGTCCGAGCGCACCAGATTGACCGCCAGGTCGATCGGTCGGGCGATCGGGGCGGCCGGCTTCCGCGCCAGCGGCGCGGTCAGCGTCTTCAAGGTTGTCGAGGCGGCCACCTCCCGGCCGTCCACCGTCACCACCAGGCCCCGGCGGCCATAGCGAGACCCGTCGGCGTCCCACGAGATCCCGACCAGATGGCCGTGATAGGGCGCGTCCTGCAGGCTGAAATACTTGAGGAAGTTCGGATCGGCGGGGTCGCTGGGGGCCAGCGGATTGACCTCCAGCACCTCGTCGGCGCGCGGCCGCAGCCCCACCAGGCCGCTGATCACCAGGTCGACATAGCCGGAGTGATTGTAGTGATGGCTGCGGTCCAGGCCGACGATGGCCTTGCCGGTGGCCGGATCGTAGTCCTCCTCCAGGTCCGGCTTGCCGTCCTTGAAATGCAGCGCCGTGTACTGGGCCAGCATCCGCGCGTAGTCGGCGCGTGTGACCACGTCCTGGCGATAGTCGTTCAGCAGGTTGGCCAGGCCCGTCAGAACCTGGGTGGTCTGGAACGGCCAGATCGGTCCGTTCCACTGGCACTCGGGCTCGCCGGTTTCCTTGATGTAGCGGTACTGGCGCATGTAGTGCTCGTAGGACGGCTCGACCGTGCGCAGGCCCGCCGGGCCGGCCAGCTGGTTCGGATCGATCGCGTGCTTCCAGGCCTGGGCGTAGGCCGGCGTGTCGTCCGGCAGGCCGAAGGTCCAGGGCACGTAGCCGACCAGTTCGCGCCCGCGGATCGGGTCCCAGTATTTCACATGCGCGTTGTTGACCTTGTAGCGGTCGATGAAGTGGGCGAAGTCGGCGCTCCACAGGCTCTTCTGCACCTGGGCCTTGAGGCTCTCAGCGCGCGCGGCGTAGTCGGCGGCGGTGGCCTTGTCGCCGGTCAGGGCCGCCAGCCGGCTGATCGCCCGGGCGTTGGCGTACATGTAGCTGTTGATCGAGGGGCGGAAGGCGTCGCCGCCCCTGAAGCCGTCCTGGCCGCCCGAGGCGTCGATCGAGCTGATCGTATATTCGGTGGCGTCCAGCAGCGGCTCGATCCAGTACAGCTTCTTGTCGAAGTCGTAGCGGTCGTCCCACAGGGCGTAGATGTGCTTCATCGCGCCCAGGTGCCGGGTGGCGGCGTCCTGGTCGCCGTCGACCAGGAAGCGGGCCCAGGTCGCATCGGCGATGGCCTCGGCGAAATGGCGATCGTTGCCGCCGCCCTCGTACATGAAGTCGATATAGTCGCCGGCATAGCGCCGATCGCGAAGCCAGCGGCCCTCCTGGATGTGGAAGCCGGTGGCGTCGTTGAGGCTGGCGTAGGGCTCGCGCTGCCAGCCGACGTCGTCGAGGAACTCGGTGGTGATGTAGCCGCGGGGGCCGAGGTCGCGCTGGTGGGCGCGGAACACGCTCCAGCGGTAATAGTAGATCTGGTCCAGCTTCGGGTCCGAGGATTCGAACAGCGGTATATTGCCCTCGTACCAGGCGGCGTCGTTCCCGAACCGGGCCGTGGCGATGGCGTGGGCGTCCAGCTTCGGCGAGGCGGAGAGCACCGGCGATGCGGTCAGAGCCGTCGTCGCCCACAGCGCCAGGGCCAGCCGTCCGCCCAGTCTCGACCTCGCCATTCCGTCTTCTCCCTCAGAGTATTTTGTCTGAGTATTTAATCGAAGGTCGATGCGGGCCGCCAGTGTTTCCTCCTCGTGTTTCCCGGCGTTATGGTCGCGATGCTTGAATGCTCCAAACGACCCGAGGAGGAAACGGCGATGAAGACATTCCTGGCCCTCTACATGGGCTCCGACACGCCGACGGATCCGTCGTCGGTCAGCGAGGAGACGATGAACAAGGGCATGGCCGCTTGGGGCCAGTGGATGACCGATCACGCCGCGGCGGTGGTCGATCACGGCGGCCCGTTGGGGAAGACCAAGAAGGCGGCGCCAGGCGGCGTGAGCGACATCCGCAACCGGGTGGCCGGCTACGTCATCGTGCGGGCGCAGTCCCATGAGGCGGCGGCGGCGCTGTTCGAGAACCACCCCCACTTCGCGATCTTCCCCGGGGACTCGGTGGAAATCATGGAGCGCCTGCCGATCCCGGGACAGGAGTAGGGACAACTTTTGGAAGCGAAAACCTCGTCCTTCGACAGGCTCAGGATGAGGTTTTCTACTGCCGAGACCTGCACACTGGTCCTCATCCTGAGCTTGTCGAAGGACGAGGACCAAGCGCGGCGCTAGCCGCGTCCCCACAGCCGCTCGAACTTCCACCCCGTCAGGTCCTCGACGATCTGTTTTGACTCCGGGCTCTCGGCCTCGGTGGCCCCGGCGCGCAGGCGCTCGACCTCGTGGATCAGGACCTCGTGGGTCCTGGCGTTGAGCCGGAAGGACCAGGAGATCACCAGGCCCGCCAGCATGACCAGCAGCGGCCCGCCGACCATCACCAGCACCAGGACCAGCACCGCCTGGGGCGATTGGACCACGGCCACGCCGGGGTGGGCCTTGTCGGGCGAGACGAAGCCGCCCAGGCCGATCAGCGAGGTGGTGACGACGATGGCTCCCGACTGAGCGATCTTGCGCACGAAGGTCATGACCCCGGCGAAGATGCCTTCGCGACGCTGGCCGGTCACGGCCTCATCGACGTCGGGCAGGTAGTTGTAGACGCTCCAGGGCACGAAGTTCAGCGTCCCCCGGCCCAGGCCGGCCAGGATGATGGGCGCGAACAGCCAGAACAGCACGGTCGGCGAGGCGCCGCCGCCGAACAGATTGCCGCCCAGCGCCGTCAGGCCTTCGGCGAAGCCCGCCGGCTTGATCAGATAGAAGGCCAGGAACAGCAGCAGGGCCGCGCCGACGAAGCCGATGGCCATGCGATAGGCGGCCGTCGGTCCGGTGCGGATGACCACATTGATGGCGATCATCACCGAGATCAGCTGGGCCACGTACATGGTGGTCATCAGCTGCGAGATCACCAGGGTGGCCCCCATCATCA
This sequence comes from Caulobacter sp., assembly GCF_049283275.1. Taxonomy (GTDB): domain Bacteria; phylum Pseudomonadota; class Alphaproteobacteria; order Caulobacterales; family Caulobacteraceae; genus Caulobacter. The sequence continues at coordinate 28,028 of NZ_JBAPVS010000247.1, forward strand.
CCGTCGCCACGAACAGCGGGAAGGCGGTGTTGAAGATGTCCTGCGAGATGTAGCCGCCCAGATACAGCGACAGATGCTGGCGGAAGGCCTTGATGCGCAGGGTCGAGAACAGGTCGCGGAACATGTTGACCGGGATCAGCGCGGCCTTGGCCCAGTCCATGGGCTCGGGCTGGATCAGCTTCTCGGCCTCGGTATAGGGCCGTTCCCAGGTGAACAGCACGACCAGCAGAACGACCAGGCTGAACAGCCCGCCGAAGATGGCGGCCATGATCAGGAAGGTGCTTGAGGAGTCCTTGCCGCCGAAGTGGTTGATGATCAGGGTGGGCAGGTAGGAGGCCAGGATCGCCGAGCTCTGGGCGATCAGCATCCGCGCGCCGGCGAACTTGGCCTTTTCCTTGTAATCCTTGGTCATTTCCGCCGCGAGGGTTTCCCACGGGATCAGGAACATCGTGTAGAGGAACTCGAAGAAGACGAACGTCACCAGGTAGTAGGTGAAGGTCTGGCCCGTGACGAAGATCAGGGCGAAGGCGGGCAGCAGCGGAATGGTCAGGATCAGGAAGATCTTGCGCCGGCCGATCCGTCGCCCGACCCAGGTGTGGCGCAGGTTGTCGGAGATGTAGCCGATCAGCGGGCAGGTGATCGCCTCCAGCAGCCGAGGCAGGCCCAGGATCAGGCCGGTCTCGACCGCCGACAGGCCGCAGAAGGTGATGAAGAAATAGGCCAGCCAGCCGGTGATCACGGCCTGCGCGCCGGCCCCCAACATGTCGCCGGAACCCCAGCCCCAATAGTTGATCCAGGAAGGTTTGCGGGGTTCCGGCGTCGCCATCTGCGTGTCATTCCCTTGGAGCGAGTTTCTGGCGCCCCGTGTTTCTTGTTCGGCGGTTGGGGCGAAAACCTCGTCCTTCGACAAGCTCAGGATGAGGTTTTTCTACTGCCGCGATCTGGCTGTGGTCCTCATCCTGAGCTTGTCGAGGACGAGGGCCACGCACTGAGTTGCTAGATGAAGGCGCGCTGGAACTCGCCCAGGGCCAGGATGGCCAGGGACTGGCCGTAGGGCATCGAGGTCAGGGGGATGTCCTTGTAGCCCTGCAGGGTGTCGAACACCGGGGTGCCGAACGACACCTGCTGCAGCTCGCCCTTGTCGTCGATATTGGCCAGCACGCCCTTCAGCGCCTTGATCCCCATCGCCTGATAGTCCTTGGAGACGTAGCGCTTGCGCACGGCCTTCAGCACGCCGTAGGCGAAGCCGGCCGTGGCCGAGGCCTCCAGGTACGAGGTCTTGTCGTCGACCAGCGTGCGCCACAGGCCGGTGTCCTGGTCCTGATAGCGGGCCAGGGCCTTGATCTGGGCCTCCAGGGTGTCGATCAGGAACTCGCGCAGGGCGTCGCCGGGCGGCAGGTCCAGCAGCTCGATGAACTCGGGGATGGCGATCGTCACCCAGCAGTTGCCGCGGGCCCACAGGGCGTCGGCGAAGTTATGCCGGCCTTCGAAGGTCCAGCCGTGGAACCACATGCCGGTCTTGCGGTCGGCCAGGTACTTCACGTGCAGCATGAACTGACGCTTGGCCTCCTCGACGAAGTCGTCGCGGCCCAGCAGCAGGCCGATCTTGGCCAGGGGCAGGACGCTCATCATCAGCGTGTCGTCCCACAGCTGCTGCGGGTTCTCGCTGTTGAAGACGATGTGCTGGAAGCCGCCTTCTTCCGTACGCGGACCTTCGTACATCACGTAGTCGGCCCAGGTTTCCAGATAGGGCAGGTAGGTGTGGTCGCCGGTCGCCTCGTACAGATAGGCCAGGGTCAGGAACGGCGAGACGGTGTTGATGTTCTTGGTCGGGGTGCCGGCCTCGAAGCGGTCGGCGAACCACTGGGTCATGATCTCGAACGCCCGCGGATCGGCGGTCATCTCGTACTGCTTCCACAGGCCGTACAGGCCCACGCCGTGGGTCCATTCCCAGTCGTTCCAGCCCTTGGTGTCGATCACCCGGCCGTCGTCGAGCCGCAGCAGGAACTCGCCGGTCTCGTCCTGGATGTCGACCAGGTTGCTGATCAGCAGGGCGATCTTGGCCTTGATGTCCTTGGCCTCGAGGCCGTGGGCGAGATTGGGCACGGGGTAGTCTCCTTGGAAAGTCTTGGCGTGGGCGGGGGAGCGCCCAAGCAGGCAGAGTTTAGGGTTTGAAGTCGGGCGCCGGAACGCGGGCGACGGGTATGCCGCCGCGCACGGTGCGCAGGTTGACGAGTTTCACCGTCTCCAGGGCGTCGCCGGGAGCGCCGTCGCTGGTCACGGCCAGGGCCAGGGTGTTCTTGCCGTGCAGGTCGACGATGCCCGGCGGCAAGACGAAGGTCCGCTGCGGGCCGACATTGGCGATGAACTGGCCCATGTTCCAGCCGTTGACGAAGATCAGCACCCGGTAGCGACCCGGCGAGCGCGGGACGGTGGGATCGCCGATCGTCAGGCCCAGGGTGGTGTCCTGGTCCTTGGGCAGGTTCAGGTCGAAGCGCGTGCGATACCAGGTCGTGCCGACGGCGGGCTTGGTCGCGGCCATGTCGGCCTTGGTCCATCCGCCGTCGGGGAAGCCAGGCAGGTGCCAGCCCATCCGTTCGCCGTACTGGCCGCCGTTGTTGGCGTTGCCGCGCACCGGATCCTGGATGTCCTCGCCGCCCAGATTGCCCTGGATCTTCCAGGCGATCGGCACGGCGAAGCTGTAGCTGGTGGGGCTGGACAGCGAGGCCGAGATCAGGCCGCGAGCCTCCTTGTGGAAGTCGTCGGCGTCCAGGTCCCAGTTGTGGCCGTTGTTGCGGACCATCACCGAGATCACGTGCTCGCCGGCTCCGCGCAGGTCCTCGGGCAGCTTGAACGTGGCCACGCCCATGGTGATCGGGCGCGGCAGGCCGCCGTCCAGCTCGTGCTGGCCCAGGAACCGGCCGTCCAGCCAGACCTGCAGCATCCCCGCGCCGCCGCCGCCATAGTGCAGGGTCAGGGTGTCGATGTCGGGCTTGCCGGTGTAGCGGCCGCGATACCAGACGTCGCCCTGGTGGAAGCCGTAGGTGCTCATGTCCAGGGCGGGTTGGCCCGTAGGTCCGCGCACGGTTGAGCCGCTGCGGCGGCCCTCGGTCTTCAGCCAGGCGTTGTCGTCGAACTTGGGATCGGCCTCGGGCGTGCCCGGGGCGGTCTTCCAGTCGAGCTTGGCGAGGTCGGGCACGGTCACCGCGGCCGGACCGGCCAGCGGCTTGTCGGCCAGCAGCCCGCCCGAGGCGGTGACTTTCGTCGTGACCTTGACGCCGTTCCAGCGGATGGCCGTCACGGCCTTGGGCGCGAAGACTTCCAGCGGGCTGTCGGTCTCGGTGTCGCCGGTCAGGCTGAGCACGCCGCCCTTGGTCGCGTCGCTCCGGACCAGGCCGGGGCCGCGCACCAGCAAGGCGTCGCGGCGCCAGAAGGTCTGGCCGGTCTCGGCGTCGGCCAGCAGCAGGGCCAGGGGCGGACGACCGCCGCCGGTGATCCGCACGCGGGCCAGGCCCTTGTGCGCGTAGGTCAGCTTCAGGTCGCCCTTGGCGGCGTCGAAGGCCTGGGCGACTTCGCCCTCCAGAACCTCGACCTTCGGGGCGGAGGCGTAGCGCAGCACCGTCTCGCCCGCCTCGCCGGCGCGGCCGTACAGCAGGGCCAGGTCGCCGTCGTTCCACTTCAGGTGCGTCTGGATCTCGGACGTCGAATAGACCAGCCGCTGGCCGCCCAGGTCGTACGAAGCCATCAGCATCTTGCTGTCCTGGCCCTTGATCCGGCTGGGCACGACGTACTCGCCGTCGCGGGTCTTCACCTGGAAGGTGAAGGCCTCATCGCCGGTGGCGCTGCTGGGGTTGTGAACCACCCCATAGAGATGGCTGCCGGTCTCCGGATTGACGTTGTGATAGACGCGGACCTTGTCGTTCGACGGGGCGACGGCCTCGCCCTTGTCCATGCGGCGGAGGTCCGGCACGGCGGCGATGAACTCGCCCATCTGCTTCATCACGCGGATCTTGTCGCGCAGGCCCCGGGTCTCGTCGATCGCCGAGCCGTAGTCGTAGGAGGTGAACACCACCGGGGCCGGCAGCCAGCCCCACGAGGTGCCGCCATAGGTCATGTAGAAGCTCTGGATCGTCAGGCCGTTGGCGATGTTCGTGCCGTAGAACACGCGTTGATAGCCGACGCCGCGATGCAGGGCGGTGCAGTCGTAGTCGCCGTTGCTGCCCCAGTAGTCGAACCAGCCGCCGCCGAACTCGGCCGCGAAGCCGGGGGTGTTGGGGCTGGCCGAGGCGCCGCCCTTGGCCCCGCCGGGACCGTACAGGCCCCAGTCGGGCGCGACACCGGGCGCCGACGGCGTGGAGTCGACCTTGCAGCTGCCGCCGGGATAGCCGTCGAAGGCGTAGAGGTCGTTGGGCCCCTCGACCGTGCCGGGGACCTTGGAGTCCTTGGGGACCCAGTAACCGTTGCGGCCCTTGTCGTTGTGGAAGATCGGGACCGTGATCCCGTCGGCCTTGGCCTTGTCGTACAGCCACTGCATGTAGCGCTGCTGCGGGGCGCCGACGACGTCCAGCTCGTTCTCGATCTGGTGGGCGATCACCGTGCCCTGGCCGGTGGTCAGCTGGTGGCGGGCGATGACGGCGTTGATCCGGGTCAGCCACTCGTCGGCGGCGGTGATGTATTCCGGCGCGTCGGTGCGGGCCCGAGCCTGCTGGTTGACCATCCAGCCGGGATAGCCGCCACGCGTCAGCTCGGCGTTCACATAGGGTCCGGCGCGGGTGATGACGTAGAGGCCTTCTTCCTTGGCCATCGCCAGCACGCGATCCATGTCGCGCACGCCGCTGAAGTCGTAGACCCCCTGCTTGGGCGAGTGGTAGCCCCAGTCGAAATAGATGGCGACGGTGTTGTAGCCGCTGGCCTTCATCTTCTGGAGGATGTCGCGCCACAGGTCCGGGCTGGGCACGCGGAAGGGGTGGAACTCGCCGCCCCACGAGAAGATGCGCTCGCCATCGACCTTCAGGGAGTACTTGTCCCAGGTGATCTTGTGGACTTCGGCGGGCTTGGCGGCGACGGCGGGTTCGCCGCCTTCCTTCAGGACCGTGAAGTGCCGCACCGTGCCCGACAGCTCGGGCAGCTCGGTCTTCGGCGTCCAGGTGCGGAAGCCGTCCTTGCTGTCGCTGAACCAGTACCGCTTGGCCGCGTACTCGTCGAAATAGATCCGCCACGCGCCGTCGGGTGTGCGGGTCAGGGCAGGGCCTTCGACGCCGCGACCCCAGCCGGCCCAGTCGCCCGAGCCCTTCGGCTGCCAGGGACCGTCCAGCGACGGAGCGGTGTAGAGCTCGACGAACTTGCTGGTCTCGTTCTTGGCGAAGGCGTTGTAGAGCCCGCCCTCGCGCACCACGAAGGTGTCGATGAAGTTGGGACCCAGGCCCGCCAGCGGCTTGGGCTTGCTCCACTTGGCGAGCAGGGCGTCGGCGGCGGTGATCCGATAGGGCTGAAAAGAGCCTTGCTGGCCGGTGGTCGAGACCGACAGGATCAGGTTCACCGAGCCGTCCTGGTCGACGAACCATTCGGGCGCCCAGCTGTTGGTCGCGCCGGCCACGTCGACGGTGACGTCGCGCAGGAAGGTCCAGTCGGTCAGGTCCCGGCTGCGGGCCAGGCCGATGGTGTTTCCGGTCCAGCCAGTGGTGTAGGCGACGTACCACCAGCCGTCGGAATGCCGCATCACGCTGGGGTCGCGGATCAGGCCCTTGGGCGGGGTGTAGGCCAGCGGCTTCTTCAACACAAAGCGCGTCCCGTCCGCCGAGTCGTAGACGCTCATGTTCGACTGGCTGGCGTTGGTGAACGCCGTCATGGTGTAGCGCGCGGGCTCGGCCCCGACCGACGGGATGGGGGCGGTGGTCGCCAGCAGGGTCGTGACCAAGCCGAGTGCGCGGAAGGGCAGGCGGGTCATCTTCAGCCCTCGAAATAGAAGACGGGTTTCAGGGGCCACTCGCGCGGCTTGTTGTCCGGATGGACGTCCATCAGGTCGGCCATGTAGTCCCACCAGCGCTTCATCACCGGCTCCAGGGGCAGGGCGTCCTTGGCGTTGTCGGGCTTGAGGCGCAGCACGGCGAACAGGCTCATCGTCTCTTCGTCGAGGAAGATCGAATAGTCATGGATCCCGGCCTTGCGCAGCGCTTCGGCCAGGTCCGGCCACAGCTCGTCGTGCCGGCGCTCGTATTCGGCGGCGACGCCGGGCTTCAGCTGCATGCGGAAGGCGAGGGGCCGGTCCTGGTGGTTGCTCATCGTGTCCTCCCGTTTCTTGCTTTTGGGTCAGGTGGTGGGCGGCGGCAGGCGGTAGACTTGGCGGGCTGTTCCACCGAACAACGCCGCCCGCTGGGCCTCGCCGAAGTCCGCCGTGATCGTGTCGTAGGCCTCGTAGAAATCGCCGAACGATCCGTGCACCTTCTCGACCGGGAAGTTGCTGGCCAGCATGCAGCGGCTGGGACCGAAGGTCTCGATGACCCGCAGCACGAAGGGCCGCAGGCTGTCGACGGTCCAGGCCCGGTCGATCATCGCCAGGCCCGAAATCTTGCAGCTGACGTTCTGCTGCTGGGCCAGCAGGGCCAGGCCGTCGCGCCAGGCTTGCAGGCCGGCCTCGTCGCGGTCGGTCGGCATGCCGGCGTGATTGACGATCACTGGAATGTCCGGATGGGCGGCGGCCAGGGCGGCGGCCGTCGCCATCTGCGAAGGATAGAGCTGCAGGTCGAACGACAGCCCGTACTTGGCCAGCAGGGCGTAGCCCTTGCGCCATTGATCATTCAGCAGCAGGTCGGTCGGGCCGTAGGTCTTGGCGGGATCCTTGTGCCAGTTGACGATCTGGCGGACGCCCCGAACATTGGCTCGCGCCGCATGCGCCTCGAGCAGGGGCTCGACGCGGGGGTCATCCAGATTGGCGCCGGCCACGATGCCGCCGATCACCCCTTGGGTGTCCGCGACGGCTTGCAGCCAGTCGGTCTCCGACAGCTGGTCCTTGGGCGGCAGGCCGCATTCGACATGCACCGTCTGGACGATGTTCCAGCCGACCGTGTCGGTCAGATAGTCATCGAGCCCATAGGAGCGATAAGCGATCGGGGACATGTCGCCGGCCGGATTGTTCGGCAGCGGGACGGCCTGGAGCCAGCTGTAATAGTGCCGGTCCAGGTCCCACAGGTGCATGTGCGGGTCGATGATCGGGCCGAGATAGGTCATCGCTCCCCGTTTCTCCCTAAGGTTTGGCCCTAATAGGTCGTGCGACCGCCGGACGTGTCGAAGGTCGAAGCGGTGGTGAACGAGCACTCTTCGCTGGCCATGAAGCAGACCATGGCCGCGCTCTCGTGGATCTCGCCCAGGCGCCCCATCGGGATCTTGCCGCGCATGTAGTCGACCTGGCTCTGGGGCAGTTGCTCCAGGATCGGGCTTTCGAAGGTGGCGGGGGTCAGGCTGTTGGCGATCACGCCCTTGGTCGCCAGTTCCTTGCCCAGCGACTTGGTCAGGCCGATCACGCCGGCCTTGCTGGCCGAATAGGCGCTGGCGTTGGGATTGCCTTCCTTGCCGGCCACCGAGGCGACGTTGACGATCCGGCCGTAGCCGCCCGCGATCATGAACGGCGCCACCTCGCGGCAGCAGTAGAACAGGCCGTTCAGATTGATGTCGATCACCCGACGCCAGCTGTCGAGCGGGTACTCGTGGACCGGGGCGGTGGCGCCGGTGATGCCGGCCGAGGCGACCAGGATGTCGATGCGGCCCAGAGCCCCATGGGCGGCCTTGGCGGCGGCGGCGACGGCGGCCTGGTCGGAGACGTCGAGGGCGACGGTGTGCTGGGCGCCCACCTCGGCGGCGGCGGCCTTCAGACCATCAGCGTCCAGGTCCCAAAGGCAGACCTGGCCGCCCTCGGCGACGATGCGCGCGGCCACGGCCTTGCCCAGGCCCGAGGCCCCGCCGGTGATCACGGCGGCGCGACCAGCGAAACGATTGGCGTAAACGGTGCTCACGCGACGCCTTCCTTGGACCAGGCCACGACGATCTGGCGCTGCTCGCCCAGCTTCTCGATGCCCAGGCGGATCTCATCGCCGGCCTTCAGATAGACGGGCTGCGGCTTCTGGCCCATGCCGACGCCGGGCGGCGTGCCGGTGGTGATCAGGTCACCAGGCTCAAGCGTCATGAACTCGCTGATGTAGGAGACCAGCTTGCTGATCGGGAAGATCATGGTCTTGGACGAGCCGTCCTGCTTGCGCTGGCCGTTGACGTCCAACCACATGGCCAGGTTCTGCGGGTCGCCGACCTCGTCCGAGGTGACCATCCACGGGCCGACCGGGCCGAAGGTGTCGCAACCCTTGCCCTTGTCCCAGGTGCCGCCGCGCTCGATCTGGAAGGCGCGCTCGGAGACGTCGTTGATCAGCACATAGCCGGCGACGTGGTCCAAGGCTTCGGCCTCGCTGACGTAGCTGGCGCGCGAACCGATCACGACGCCCAGCTCGACCTCCCAGTCGGTCTTCAGCGAACCCTTGGGGATCATCACCGGGTCGTTCGGGCCGGTCAGGCAGCTGACGGCCTTGGTGAACAGCACCGGCTCCTCGGGGATCGGCAGGTTCGATTCGGCGGCGTGGTCGGCGAAGTTCAGGCCCACGGCGATGAACTTGCTGACGCCCTTGACCGGCACGCCGTAGCGGGGCGAGCCCTCGACCAGCGGCAATGACTTCGGATCGATGACGGCCAGCTTTTTCAGGCTGGCGGGCGACAGTTCCGCGCCGGTGATGTCGGCGACGTGGCCCGACAGGTCGCGGATGGCGCCGTCGGCGTCGAGGAGGCCGGGCTTTTCGGCGCCGCGAGGGCCGTAACGCAGGAGTTTCATGGCTTTACGCTTTCGGGGGATTAGCGTTCGGGATTAGCGGGCGTAAGGCCGGTGCAGACCGACCTCGCGATTGAGTTCGACGCCGAAGCCGGGGGCGTCGGAGAGTTTCAGCTTGCCGTTCACCGGCACGGGCTCGCCGATCAGCTGCGGGTGGAACATCGGCACCACCTCGTCGGCCTTGGGGGCCATCATCAGGAACTCGGCGAACGGGCTGTTATGGCGCGTGGTGACGAAGTGGTAGCTGTAGACGCTCGACCCATGCGGGATGCACATCACGCCGCGGCTGTCGGCGAGGTTGGAGATCTTCACCAGCTCGGTCATGCCGCCGCACCAGCCGACGTCGGGCTGGATGATGTCGCAGCACTCCATCTCCAGCAGCATGCGGAAGCCCCAGCGGGTGGCCTCGTGCTCGCCGGTGGTGACCAGCATGCCCTTGGGGGCGGCCTTCTTCAGGTCGCGATAGCCCCAGTAGTCGTCGGGGCTGAGCGCCTCCTCGATCCACTTGAGGCCATATTCGTGGGCCTTGTGGGCCAGCTTGGTGGCGTAGTTCAGGTCCAGCGCCATCCAGCAGTCGAACATCAGCCAGAAGTCCTCGCCCGTGCGCTCGCGCATGGTGGCCAGTTCTTCGATGTTCTTGCGCAGGCCTTCCTCGCCCTCGGCCGGGCCGTGGTGCAGGGGCATCTTGCCGCCGATGAAGCCCATCTTCTGGGCCAGGTCGGGGCGGGCGCCGGTGGCGTAGAAGGTCAGCTCGTCGCGAACCTTGCCGCCCAGCAGATGATAGACCGGCTCGCCGCGCAGCTTGCCCAGCAGGTCCCACAGCGCCAGGTCGACGCCGGACAGGGCGTTCACGACGAGGCCCTTGCGGCCGTAGTACTGGGTGGAGA
>NZ_JBAPVS010000248.1:0-7086 GCF_049283275.1 Caulobacter sp.
GCGCAGGCTGGCCACCTGCGCCGCCGCGCCGCCTGCGCCCATGGTCGCCGTCGCGAAGACGACGAGACTGACGCCGCGCATCAGGGTCAGGCGCGTCGGGCGGGACCGGGGAGCGGAGTGCGGAAAGGCGGTCATGACTGGAGCTCGACTTTGAGGAACGCGGCGAAGACGGCGGCTGGCGGGATTCAGGGCGAGGTGGAGGCGGCGGCGGGCTGCGACGGACGCGGCGTCACGTCCAGGCGGCTGCCGTAGAGACGGTCGCCAAGGTCCTGTTCCAGCTTCTGCACACGGACGCGATGCAGGCCCGTGACGGGCTCCTTGCGCGCCAGAACGTCGATGAAGCCGACTTCGGAAAGAGCCTGCAGCGCGTCCTTGGCGACCTGGATCGCCTCGACGTTCTTGGCGCGGCAGAACGTCAGCCCGTCGTCCCGCGTCGAAACGTCGAGCTTCAGCGCGTCGCGCTCGGCCAGCAGGGCTTGGTTCTCCGCCGCCAGCCGCACGTTTTGGGTGCGCAAGGTCTCCGTCTCGGTCTGTATCTGGGCGAGGGCTTCGGCTTGCCGCCGATCGGCCTGTGGGGCGCCGGCCGCCTGGCGCCGCGCCGCGCGAAGCTGAGCCTCGACTTGATCCAGGCGGCGCTTGATGGCGTCCCGGTCCTTCTCGGCGGTGGTCTTCTGCGCGGTCAGGGTCGCCTCGCGGCCTTGGGCGCCCTGAAGCTGGGTGGTGACCGACACCAACTGGGTGCGGAGCCGATCCTCCAGGCTCTGGGCGTGCGCCGTGCCGAGGGGCGCGGCGAGGGTTGCGGTCAGGGCGAGGGTTGAAAGGACGTGGCGCATGATCAGAACTTCACGTTGAGATCGATCTGGCCGACGTCGATCGACAGCGGCGGACCGGACACTTCCTTGGCGCTGAACCAGCGGGCCTGGATGTTGCCGCCCTTGAGCACGCCGACGGTGGCGGTCAGGAAATAGCCCTCGGCGTTGGTGCCGCCGAGATGGAAGTCGGAGTCCGTGAAGGCGTCGATCATCGAGTCCGCGTCGAGGCGCTTGTAGCCGCCCGCCAGGCTCCATTGGCCGAACTGGTTCGGATCACGGTCGCCGTAGAGCGCGCGCAGCATGAAGGCGTTGCGACCGCTGTCGAGCCGGGGCGCGGGCTCGCCCGGCGCGCGGGCCAGGCAGATGTTGGTGTCGTCGCTGCCCAGCGCGGTGACCACGTTGTTCACGGGCAGGCCAGCCTGGCCGTAGCGGCAGGCGTCGGCCGAATGGTAGGCCATGTTCCGCGCATAGTCGCCGGTCAGGACCAGGTGCTTGTCGCCCGCGAGCTTGAGGTCGAACTCCGTCGTCAGGTTCAGGATGCGGTAGTCGAACGTCAGGCCCGCATATTGCGGCAGGGCATATTGCCCGCCCAGCGGCGTGGCGGGATCGGGGACGATGTTGCGGATCAGGAAGAGCGTATTGCCCTTCTGCATGAAGGCCGGCCGGCTGAAGTCGGTCGAGCAGTCGCTGGCGCCCAGATACAGGAAGCAGGGCTCGGACAGGCGGCCGCGTGCATTCTCGAACTGGTAGAAGGCCGCGCCGGTCCGCCACTTGAACGCCTGGGTCTCCCAGTCGGCATAGGCCTGGCCGGCGAACATCCACTTGGTCCGCACGCCGGACTTGTCGGGATTGTTTCCGGGGAAGTTGTTGTCCTGGTAGTCGAGCAGGAACGCGCCGGCGACGCCGGTCAGCGTCACCCCGTGCTCGGACAGCAGACCCGAGCGGCCGCGCGCGACGGCGCCATCGAAGTTCAGGTCGGTGTCGAACAGCAGGTCGGTGGTGAAGAACGGATTGGGCATCCGCCCCACGGCCGCGCCCACCGACGGCAGGGGCCGCAGTTCCACATAGGCCTGATCCAACCAGATCGACTTCTTGCTCAGGCCTCCGCCAAGGGTCTGCGTCGTGGAGACCGGGCCGTTGTTCTGGCCGGAAGCCAGGCGCAGCTTGGCGGTGATGCTGTCGGAGATGTTGGCGGTCACCGCCAGGCGAGCGCGCAGCGAGAACTGGTTGAAGCGGTCCTTGCGGGTGTTCAAGAACGGCAGGCCGGCCGGATTGGTGTTGAAGTTGATGTCGGTCGGCCCGTTGGCGTTGAGGGCGGCGAAGTTGATCAGGCCTTCCCCCGGCAGGGCGGCGGACGGGCCGATGTTGGTGTCGGAGAACAGCTCGAACTGGTCGCGCACGCGGAAGTCGCCGCTGATCGAGATGCGTTGCGTCCATTCCGGGATCTGGTTCGGCTGGGCCCAGTTCTCGGACCTGGCCTGGGCCAGGACCTCCTGGCGGACCTCGTCACGGATCTGCTTCTTGACGATCTCGGGCACGTAGGGAATGCGCGTCACCCCTGGAGCGGGCGATGTGGCGATCGGCGCCGCACCGGTTCCGACGGCCCGAGCCTCGGCGGTCTCGCGCGCGGCCTGGGCGGTCAGCTGGTCGGCGGCGTCCTGGGTGATGACGCCTTGCTTCACCAGCAGGCGCATCAGGTTGATGGTCATGTTCTCGGACGGCGCGGTCTGGGCGAGCGCGGGGCCCGCGGCCAGCGCGAAGGCCCCGACCACGGCCGCGCTGGTGAGCCATCGGCCGCGGCGGCCGACGTGAGCGAAGTTCATCATTCAAAATCCCCTTTGGTTCGGCTTGCGCTGAGCTGACGCTTCATGTCCTTCGCCCCCGAAGGAGCACGCGGGCCGGAAATTTGAGTTGTGGCGGCGGCGCCTGGTCGAGCCGGGCCGCTGTCTCTATGGCGGTCAGCAGGGCGCGATCGGTGCGCGCGTCGCCGCTGGATCGGACGATGCCGACCTTGGCGATGGAGCCGTCCGGACGAATCCAGATCTGCACCTGGGCCATGAAGGCCAGACGGTTGACCCGCTCGTCGCCCTGGATGATCCGCCGCAGCGCGCCATCCAGGTAGCGAGCGTAGCCGGCTTCCGCGAAGCCGCCGCCGCCCGGACCGTCCGAACCATTGGGATCGCCGCCCACCGCCACCCCGCCGCCGCGTCCTGCCGCCACGCCGAAGGCGTCGGTTCCGGCCTGGGCGGGTCCATTGATCGTCAGTTGCTTGGGCGCGTCGGACTTGGGCGTGGCGTCCGGCCTGGGATCGGGCGAGGGGACCGGCGTCTCAGTCGGTTTGGGAGGATCGGGCCGTTCCTTCGGTGGCGGCGGGGGAGGCGGCGGGGGCGGGGTCAGCGCCACCACAGACGGCGCGGCGGTTTCGCGCCGGACGCCGGCGGTGTCGCTCGCCATTCGCCACACGCCGACGGCGATCAGGCTCGCAATCAGGATCGGCACGCCGATCTGGGCGGCGCGAGCCAGGCGTTCGCGTCTGTCCTGGGCGTCCATCCGTGATCAACCCTGTTCGGCGCGGCCGGTGACCAGGCCGACCTGGGTCAGGTCGAGCCGGCGCAGCAGGTCCAGGACATCCATCACCTTCTGGTACTGGACGGCGGAGTCGCCCTTGACCACGATCGGCAGCTCCGCATCGGCCGCCTTGGCGGTGCGCAGGCGTTCTTCGAGCTCGGACATGCTCACTGGATAGGCGTCCAGGAAGACATCGCCGGTGTTGCTGATCGTGATCGCCTTGGTCTTGGGCTTGGCCAGGCTGACTGAGGAACTGGCCTTGGGCAGGTCGACCTTGATCCCCTGCACCGAGGCGGTGGTCATGATGATGAAGATGACCAAAAGCACATAGGCCAGGTCGAGCATCGGGGTGATGTTGATGTCGTCGTAGGGCTTGTCGTCGTCTTGGACCTGCATGGCCGGCGCTCCTTCTCAGACGCGGCTATTCGGCGGCCTGGGCGTAGCCCCGGTCGCTGTACTGCTCGGAAATGCGGGTGACGAACTCGTCGACGAACACCTGCATGTTCGCCTGCACGGCCTTGTTGCGCGTGAGGATGTAGTTGTAGCCGAACAGGGCGGGGATCGCGACGGCCAGGCCGGCGACCGTGGCCAGCAGGGCGGCGGAGATACCGGGAGCGATGGCGTTGACGTTGACGTCGCCGGCGGCGGCGATCGCGGCGAAGGTGATCATCACCCCGACCACCGTGCCCAGCAGACCCAGGAACGGACCGCCCGAGATCGAGATGGTCAGCAGCACCATGCCCTTGGCCAGGCGTTGGTTTTCGCGGACATAGGTGGCGTCCATCAGGGCGCGGATCACCTGGATCGACTCCCCCCACAGCACCAGGCGACCGCCGCCACGGGCGCGTCGCAGGATCTCCTCGGCGCCGGCCAGGTAGATCCGATGGATCGACGAGGCCTCCAGGCCGCGACGCTCGTTAGGGTTCATCCGGTCGAGATGGGCCAAGGCCAGCAGGTCGTCGCCGTGCTCGCGGAAGCCGCGCAGGAAGCGATCGTTGGCCCGGTCTACGCGGTTGACGTAGCGCGTCTTGCTCCACATCACGATCCATGAGGCCAGGGCCATCACCCCGAGGATGGCAATCACCACCCAGGCGTCGATCGTCACCGACTTGAGGATCACGCCGAAGTAGCCGAAGCCGTGGCCCGATTGTTTCTCGTCGGCCTTGAAGGCGACCAGACGGGCGTCGGCGCCCTGGGCGGCGGCGTCCAATTGGAGCAGGGCGGCGGGGCGGGCCACGCGCGAAAAGCGCACCTCGTCGACCCCGGCTTGCAAGGTGGGCAGGTCGCCGCCGGGCAGATCGCCGCCGATGGCGATCGGGCCGTTCAGTTCAGGCAGGCCGGCCTGGGTCGAGCCGGCCGTCTTGCCGTCGACATAGAGCGTGACGGCCTGGCCGTCGGCGGTGACGGCGATGTGGGTCCAGCGGCCCTTGGTCAGCGGCGTGGCGGCGGCGATCACCTGACCGGCGACCTCGACGAAAGGCGTGCCCTGGTTGAAGCCGACGACCAGGGCGCCGGCCGGATCACGGCGCGCATAAAGCGCCGCGCGCGGCTGCAGTTCGTCAAGGCGGACCCAGGCGCTGAAGCTGAACGGCCCGGCGGCCTTGATCGCCAGGGACGGACTGGCGCCGATGATCATCGGGCCAACGCCGGTGAAGCGCGCGCCAGCGCCGATGGCGGAGGCCTGGTCCATCGCGTCGGGCGCGGTCTGGGCGGTGTTGGCGTAGGCGGTGCGATCCTTCGGGGGCGCGCCGGCCGCGCCGTCGAAGTGGTAGACGCTGGTGTAGTCGGGATCGAACGTGCCCGCGCCGTCGGCGGCGGGGGCGGCGTCCTTGACGCCGTAGTACAGCCAGATCGGCTTGGTCGCGCCGCTCGCCAGGGCCGGAACATCGACCCAGATCGTGGCCACGCCCAGCAGCGGGTCGAAGCTCTCGATGTGATAGGCCAGCGGGGTCTTGTCGTCGGCGGCCACGAAGCGCAGGTCCGCGCCGTTGGGAGCCGCATCATCGAACTTGAAGTTGCCGCTGTGCAGGCGGACCAGCACCGGCGTGCGGCCCAAGGCCTGGCTCAGGGGCGCGCCCTTGGCCGAGGTGTCCAGGTCGAGCTGGGCGCGATAGGGCCACTCCTTTTTCCACCAGGTCAGGGCCTGGGCCTGGTCGGGCGCGGTGGCCACGACGGTGGCCGCGATCAGGCCCACGGCCGTCAGCAGAAGCCGGGTGACGGCGCGGCGGAGTCGGTTTGGGAATCGCATGTTTTAGAACTCCGCTTTCAGGCTGAAGTTGACATAGGCGCGGTCGCCCCCGCCGCGGCGGGTCGGACCGTTCTTGAGGGGCATGGCGACGGCGACGTCGCCGTCCAGGTGGTCAAGCATGCGGAAGCGTGTTCCCAGGCCGACGCTGTAGATGAAGAAGTCCTGCTCCTGCTCCGCGCCGGGTTCGAGGACCCACAGGCTGGCGGCGTCGACGAAGGCGAAGCCTCGCCAGTCGGAGATCAGGCGGGGCGCGGCGTCGATGACCGGGCTGCGCAGTTCGAACGACAGGTTCACCCCGTTGTCGCCGATCGCTTCGGCCGACAGGTAGCCGCGCACGCTGGACGCGCCGCCGGCCGAGAACTGCTCGCTGGACAGCAGCGGTCCGTCGGCGATCTGGCCCGAGAAACGGCCGTCCAGCTGGAAGCCGCGCGGCAGGGGCTGCAGGTGCTCCAGGTCGACATTGACGCGCATGAAGGTGGCGCTGGTGTCGGCGCGCTTGGTCTGGAAGCCGTCGTTGTCGTCGCCCAGGCCATGCAGGTTGGCGGTGACGCCCAGGCTGGCGGTGGTCAGGCCGCGGCCTTGCCGGCGGGCGGTGTAGGTCGCCGACAGCGGCCAGTAGTCGACCCGGCCCGGGCTGACGTCGTCCTCGGAGAGCCGGGCCAGCTCGTAGAAATGCTTGTAGTCGATCCCTGCCGACAGGCTCTGGGTCATCTCGCCCGTCGACGGGAACTGGTAGATGGCGCGTAGACCGACCGTGGAGCCCTTGCCCAGCACGCTGATGCCGCCGAGCGTGGCGACGTCGCTGTCGGAATTGAAGCCATAGGCCAGGATGCTGAACGGCGTGTTCCAGATCGGCGCGACGTAAGAGGCCGCATAGACCTGGGCGTCGTCGCTGCGTTGCGGCGCGGTCAGGTAGGTCAGCGAGAGGCTGTGCCCCTTCTGCCAGAGATTGTCGTAGCGAAGATTGGCGTTCAGGCGCAGCGGCTTGGTCGAGGCGCTGGCCGCGTTGTTCAGCTCTAGAGAGCCGTGCAGCGGCGACTGGTCGGTGACCTGCAGGTCCACGTCCAGCGTGCCCGGAGCCGCGCCGGGCCGCACCAGCGGTGTGATCTGCCGACCGGGGAGGCGGTTGGCCTCGGTGATCTCGGCCTGGGCGCGGTCGAAGTTGGCGACCTTGCCCTCTGACAGCGAAGGGATGGCTTCCTTGACCGCGTCCAGCGCCGAATATTTCGAGCCCGTCACTCGAACGCGCCCGATCGGCGCCTCGACGACCTTCAGCTTGACGACGCCGTCGGCCACGGTCTGGCGGGGGATTTCGACCACGACCGACTGGTAGCCCTTGGCGTGATAGGCCGCCTCCAGCGCCTGCTGGGCGGCGGCGACGTCGGCCCGCGTGCGCCCCGGACCCATGTGTGGGTAGATCGCCGCTTCTAGCGCGCCCTCGTCCAGCAGCGTGGCGCC
>NZ_JBAPVS010000249.1:0-4816 GCF_049283275.1 Caulobacter sp.
GTCCCCCTCCGGCCCTCCGGGCCACCTTCCCCCAGAGGGGGAGGATCATCCCCTAACCACCGCCTCGAACGCCGCCCGCGCCTCGACCTTCGCCTTGGCCAATTTCGTCTTCAGCGACCGGAACTCCCGTACGCCCCCGGCCCGCGCCAGCAGGGCCCGGAACGCCTTGGGCTCGGCCTCCGGATCGTGCCCGTCCTCCAGCGCCACCTTCAGCAGTTGCGACAGGTCCTGCTCCAGCCGCCACGCGGACTCCAGCGCCGCCAAGGCCGCCGGGTCGCCCAGGCCCTCGCGGCCCAGCGCCGCCAGCGCCTCGCCGGTGTTCTGGGCCAGAGGACCGCCGGCCTGGGCGTGGATCAACTGCAGGAACTGGGCGGCGAACTCGATGTCGACCAGACCGCCGGGCGTCAGCTTCAGGTCCCAGTCGCCCTTTCCCGGCCGCTCATCCTCCATCAGCTGGCGCATTTCCAGCACGTCGACGGCGGTCTTCCGGGGATCGCGCGCCCGGCGCAGGGCCGCGGCGATCGCCGCCTCGGCCCGGGCCTGGAACGCCGGCGACGAGGCCCAGATCACCCGCGCCCGGGTCAGGGCCTGCAGCTCCCAGGTCTCGGCCTCGCGTGCGTAATAGTCCTCGAACGCCGCATAGCTGACCGCCACCGGGCCCTTGGTGCCCGACGGCCGCAACTTCAGGTCGACCTCGTACAGCGTGCCCTCGCCGGTCGGGGCCGACAGGGCCGAGGTCAGGCGCTGGGTGAAGCGAGCGTAGAAACTCTCCGCGCCCCAAGCCTTCACGGTCGACATGCCCGCCGGATCGTCGGCCGCGTACAGCGTCATCAGGTCCAGGTCCGACTTGGCGGTCATCTCGCGCGAGCCGGCCTTGCCCAAGGCGACCACGGCCACCTGCCCCGGGAACGCGCCGCCCAGCCGCTCGACCTCGGCCAGGGCGGCCGGGGCCAGCCCCCGGACGATCACGTCGGCGAGATCCGCGAAGGCCGCGCCGGCGTCGCGGGCCCCGGCCGTGCCGCTGATCACCCGCACCCCTATCCGGAAGGTCTGGTCGCGGAACAACCGCCGCGCGGCGTCCATCGCGCCCTCGAAATCGGCCGGGTCCCAGGGCGCGTCCTTGGGCATCTCCATCGGTCCGAAGAAGGCCGGGTCCAGCAGGGCGTCCAGGGCCGTGGGCCGTCGCGCCAGGGTGCTGGCCAGGCGCGGGGCGAAGGCCATCACCTCGACGATCAGCTCGAACAGGCGCGGCTGGGCCAGGAACAGCGACTGGATCTGCACGCCGCTGCTTAAGCCCGCGAAGAAGTCGCCGAACCGGTTGAAGGCGTCGTCCGGCGCGCCGGTGGCGTTGGCCGCGTCCAGCAGGCGCGGCGCCAGGCGGGTGAACAGCTCGCGGCCCCGTGCGGTGCGGGTGGCGGCGATGTGGCCGTGGTGCCAGCCGCGGATCGTCGCGGCCACCCTTTCCGGATGCGAGAACCCCATGCGCTTGAGGGTGGCCAGGGTCTCCGGATCATCCTCGACGCCGGTGAACACCAGGCTGCCGAACCGCGAGGACAGCTCTTCCTCGCCCTTGAACAGCGCGCCGTAGCGGCGGTTCACGCCCTTGAGGATCTGGCCGACCGCGGCGTCGAAACCGCGCAGCGTCGGATGGCCCCACAGGGCCGCCACCCTTTTGCGGTCGGTGTCGGACTCCGGAAGCTTGTGAGTCTGATCGTCGGCGATCATCTGGGCCCGGTGCTCCAGGGCGCGCAGGTCGCGATAGGCCTTGATCAGATAGTCGCGGTCCTCGGGCGTGACGCGGCCGGCGTCCGACAGGGCGGCCAGGGCGTCCAGGGTGCGCGGACTGCGCAGGTCGGGGTGGCGGCCGCCCAGGATCAGCTGCTGGGTCTGGACGAAGAACTCGATCTCGCGAATGCCGCCGCGCCCCAGCTTCAGGTCCGCGCCCTTGGCGGTCAGGCGGTCGTCCACCTTGTAGGCGTGGATCTGGCGCTTGATCGAATGGATGTCGGCGATGGCGGCGAAGTCGAGGTTCTTGCGCCAGATGAACGGCTGCAACTCGGCCAGGAACGCCTCGCCGCGCGGCAGGTCGCCGGCGCAGATCCGCGCCTTGATGTGCGCCGCCCGCTCCCAGTTCTGGCCGACGCTCTCGTAGTAGTCGAGCGCCGCGTCGATCGGCATGGCCGGCGGGGTCGAGGAGGGGTCGGGACGCAGGCGCAGGTCGATGCGGAACACGTAGCCGTCGGCGGTGCGCTCGGCCAGCAGCCGGCCCAGGTGGTTGGCGATCCGCACCGCCACGCCCTGGGGCTCGACGCCCTCGGCCACCGGCAAGGCCTCCGGTGCGTAGAAGATCGAAAAGTCGATGTCGCTGGAATAGTTGAGCTCGAAGGCCCCGTGCTTGCCCATGGCGATGCAGAACAGGCCGGGCGCCGGACCGTCCGGCCCTTCGCCCACATGGGTCAGGGCCCCCCGCGCCACCTCCAGCCGCACGGCCTGGGCCAGCGAGGCGTGCAGGGTGGCGTCGGCGAAGCGGGTCAGGGCGGCCGTCACCGCGTCCAGGTCCCAGACCCCGCCCAGGTCGCACAGGGCCGTCAGCAGGTGCAGGTCGGCCTTCAGCTCGCGCATCGCGCGGCGGGCGGTCTCGAAGTCCGGCTCGGCGCCGACGGCTTCGGCCTCGGCCAGGATTTGGGCCAGCCGCGCCTGCGGATCGCCGTCCAGGATCGACGGCAGCCGCTTGGCGTCGCGCCGCGCCAGGCCGGTCAGATAGGGCGAGGCGGAAAACACCGGCGCCAAGGCGGGCCAGGCGGACTCGACCAGGGGCGCGGCCTCGCCGACCCGCCGGGTGATCGTCTCGTGCGCCCGTTCGGCGGCCTTGGGATCGACGACGGGGCCGCAGGGGGCGAGGCGTTCGAGCAAGCGAGTCATGGCGCGCACTGTGGCGCGGGAGGACGGCGAGGTCGAGGCGCGCCCTAACCGGTGAAAAGCTTCACATACTCCTCGACCGGTCGGCGGGTGATCGTATCGTTGATATAGACCTCGATCACACCGTTCTCCGGCTTCAGCATGCGCACGCCCGCCACCCGCATGCGGTCGAACGCGCCCTCGGCGACCTTGGGCTTGAGCACCAGGTCGCGGATGTTGGAGGCGTTGGGCGCGGGCTTCAGCGTCGCCACACCCCGCGCCTGCAGCGCCGCGAACAGCTGATCGGCGGCGGCGAAGGCGGCGCGGTGGCGGGCCTCGAAATCGTCCAGCGCGCCCAGGGCCAGGATCGCGCAGGGCCAGCCCTGGTAGATCGTCCCGCCGAACCGGTGGCGCAGGTCGCGGACCTTGGCGATATCGGCCTTCGAGCCGGCCAGCACCGCCCCGAACGGCGCGTCCAGGTACTTGTAGAGCGAGACATAGACCGTATCGAACAGGGCGGCCGTGCCGGCGATGTCGTAACCGGGCGGGGCCAGCAGCAGGCGCGCGCCGTCCAGGTGCAGTTTGATGTTCTTGGTTTTGGCGTAGGCCGATATTTCGCGGATCAGGGCCAGGTCGACCAATTCTCCGTTCACGCGGCGCACCGGGCTTTCCAGAGAGATCGCTCCGACCCGCAGCGGATAGGGTCCGTTCTCGGCCTCATCCACGGCGGCTTTGATCTCGGCCAGGGTCGGCGCGGCGCGCCCCTCGGCCAGGGCCACCAGGTTCAGCCCCGACAGCAGCTGGGTCGCGTCGCTTTCGTCGCGATAGAGGTGGCTCTCATGCGGGACGATCACCCGCGAGGCGTCGCCGGCCAACACGCGCGCCGCCAGGTGATTGGCCAGGGTGCCCGTCGCCAGGAAGGCGCAGTCCTCCTTGCCCAGCAGCTTGGCGAACCGGGCTTCCAGTTCGGCCACCGCGCCGTTGGCCAGGTAGGAATCGCGTGGCTTGCCCCCACGCTGCACCAGCTCGACCAGACGCTGGGCGGTGTGCTCGGCGTTAGGCGGGGCGGCGTCGCCGACCAGCCAGACGCTACGGGCGTCGACAGGCGGAAAGGACGGCGGCGCGGGCGAGGCGGCCTGTCGGGCGAACGTCAGGGTCGGGGCCGCGGCGCCCAGCATCGACAGCGTCAGAAAGTGGCGGCGATCCATCGGAAACCCTCGGCGATGACAGGACCGCATAACACCGCTCGCACAGATCGCTACGTTAAAGCTTGCTCATGATCGCGCCTGCTTGACAGTCGATGTTACAGGCGTAATCGTTGGGTTCGGAGATCGGAACGCCATGAACATCACTCAGGCCGAAAGCCGCATCATGGAGGCGCTCTGGACGCGCCAGCCCCTGACGGTGGACGAAATCATGGCCGAGGTCGCCGAGGCCCAAGGCTGGGGCGAGGCGACGGTCAAGACCCTGATCAACCGCCTGCTGAAGCGCAAGGCGATCCGCTCGGACCGCATCGAGGGCCGGGCGCGCTATGCTCCGATCATCCAGCGCGCCGACTATGTGCAGGCCGAGAGCCAGAGCCTGCTCAACCGTCTGTTCGACGGCCAGCTGACGCCGCTGGTGGCCCACTTCGCCCAGCACCGCGCCTTGTCGAGCGACGAGATCAAGCAACTGAAGACTCTGATCGAGGGTCTCGAAAAATGATGGCGGAACTGCTGGCCCTGACCCTGTTGCGCACCCAGGCGGCGGCCGCCGCCGCGGTGCTGCTGGTGCTGCTGCTGCGCGGCCCGACCCGCATGGTGTTCGGCGCGCGTCTGGCCTACCGCCTGTGGGCCCTGGTTCCGGTCGCGGCGATCGCCACGGTGTTCCCCAGCCTGTCCGAGACCCTGGGCTCGGGCGCGCCGGCCTCGCTGATGGG
>NZ_JBAPVS010000250.1:0-11101 GCF_049283275.1 Caulobacter sp.
GCCCAGGAAGACGCCCCCGGTGGCGACGCCGCTGCCGAGCACGCGAGTGTTGCCCTCGGTGATCGCCAGCTTGTTGGTGACGTTGGTGCCGGTGAACGCCAGCTCCATGTTGTTGTTCAGGGCCAGCGAGGCGCCGATGTCCAGCGTGGTGTATTTGGGAAGCGGCTGCAGGTTCTGGATGTCGGCGAAGCGCCGGGTCACGTAGGTCCCGGTCGCGTACAGCGTCAGACCGCCGACCGGCGTGTCGACCGTGTAGCTCGGCGTGACCCGAGCCTGGAAGTCGGGGTTACGCAGCACCTGGTTGCCGGTGATGCCGGGACCGCCGGCCACATACTTGCCGTGCTGGTAGTCGCCCGACGCCGCCAGAGAGAAGTTCTTGAAGGGCCGGATGACGCCGTCGAACTCCATCCCATAGGTGTCGGAGCTGGTCAGGTAGCGGATCACGGCGCCGTCGGCGAGGATCTGGGAGCTCGGCTGACCGCGGAAGGTGTTGTAGAAACCCGTCAGATTGACGGCGTACCAGTCGCCGCGCGCCTTGACGCCGCCCTGCAACTGTTCGACCCTTGTGGTGACGCTTACGCCGGCGCGCAGGTCGTCGAAGGTCGGCAAGGCGTAGCCTTTGTTGTATCCGATGAACGCGTTGAAGCCGGGCGCGATCTCGTAGTTGGCGTCGACGTTGAACGCCGCCTTCTCGCCGCTGTAGTTGACGGGCTTGGAACCCGGGAGCAGCACCGAAGCGCCGACGTCATAGAGCGCCAGCGGGTCGGTGGAGATGTTCTGCTTGGCCGAATTTTGGAAGGTGGCGTCGATCTCCTCCCACTCGTAGCGGGCGCCCACATCGACCTTCAGTCGGGGAGTCAGCTCCCATCGGTCGGTCAGGAACACGGCGGTGTTGCGGCCGCTGTAGACGTTGTGGAGCGCCAGGGCGGTCGGCGTATAGACGCCGCTGCCGTTGGTGATCTTCACGCCGTTGTCGAGCACGAGGTTGATCGGCTGGGCGTGGTTCTGGACGGTCATCAGCTGGTTGTGACCGGTTAGCCAGGTGTCGTCCGAACTGTAGTCGGCATAGTAGACGCCGCCGGTGAGCGTGTTGCCGCTGAAGAGCTCACGCGACAGGCGCGCCTCGTCCTGGAACGATTTGATCTTCTTGACGACGTAGAACACCCCGACGCCGATCACGTTCTGGTTCATGTCGGTGAGGGCGCCGCCCGTCGCGATCGAGGTCGCAACGCCCCCCGTCGCCTGCCGTCCGGCCGCGGCGGTCGCCGCCGCGTTGGCGTTGGCCGCCGTCACCTGGCTTGCGATGAACGAGCCGAGGGTCACCGGCGTGGCGCCGGTGAACTGCGCGATCGTTGGCGTGGTGCCGGACGAGTAGGCCATCTTGTTGGAGAAGGAGAAGCCTCCGAACGTCTTGTCGAAGTCGAACCCGACGAGATGGATGTCGATGCCGCGACCGCGGGCCAGATCCACCGTCTTGGAGACCGGCGTATTGGCGCCGTTGGAGGCGACGTCGAAGGTCACGATCCGCGTGGCGTTGCCCAGGAAGGTGTCCCGCGTCGGATCAAAGCCCGGGAAGGCCTGAAGCTTGATGTCGTTGCCCGTGCCGGTGCGAATGAGCGGGATCGGCGTGAAGAAGGCGTTGCGGTCGTAGGTTTGGCGGCCATAGAGCGTGGCCGAGCCGTCTTCGAACTCGCGCGTCAGGGTGCCGACGACCTGGTAGCCTTGATCGGAAGGGTACTGGGTGTTCCGCACGCCCTTGGCGGTGCGATAGAAGCCGCCGATGCTCCCGTACCAGCCCTGGCCGAGGTCGGCGCCGTAGTAGCCGTCGGCCCGCACCAGGTCGCCTGTGCCGTAGGTCACCTGCGCCAAGCCGCCTGGATCGGTCTTACCGGTCTTCTGGACCCAGTTGACCGTGGCGCCAGGCTGGCCGTTGCCGAACAACACGGCCTGGCCGCCGATCGTGGCCTCCATGCGCTTGACGGTCTCGTCGAGACGGAACTGGGTCGAGTTGTCGAGGAACGACAGGCTGGGGACGGGATAGATCGGCAGGGAGTCGATCTGCATAGTGACGAACTTGGCGTCGCCGCCGGTCGGAAAGCCGCGGACGGCGATGTTGGCGCCCGAGACGCCGCCGGTGGTTTCGGCCCAGATGCCGGGAACCTGTTTCAGCACGTCGGCGGCGCTGATGGGCGCGGCGGCCCGGATGGCGTCGCTGCTGATGGTGGTGACCGCATAACCGGCTTCCAGCTTGCGCTGGCCGGCCGGATTGGCCGAGCCGACGACGACGATTTCGTCGACCGTGGTGGCCGGGGCGTCGGCCTGGACTTGTGCGGCGGCCGGAAACGCGATCGCGGCGGCGGACGCGAGCAGGGACATTCGTAAGGTCAGGCTCATGGGATCCCCCCTGGGAAAAAGCAGGTGGCTCGCGCACCTTCGAAATTGTGGCGGCCGCGCGAACCAGAGTTGGCGGAAGCGCGCCGTTCGACCCGCTTCCGAAAACTAGATGCGGCGGGTTCGCCAAATCCGGCTAAGGGCCGGAGACTTTATTTGTGGGGGCGGCTGTCGCGCCGCTCAGCCTGACGCGGGGTAGGCGGGCGAGGGGCGCGCGACCGGGGGCCGTGTCAGAAGCGGTACCCCAGGGACAGGCTCACGTTTCGGCCAAACAACGGTCTTGCGATGATGGGGCCAGATGACAGAACCGCGCCCAGCACGCGCGTATTGCCTTCGGTGAGACCAAAGGCGTTGAACACGTTCTGCGCGACGAGATCGGCATATAGCCCATTGTCCAGTTCCGCGTGCATGCCGGTGTCCACCGTTGAATAGGGCGGGAGCCTCTGAAGGTTCTCGACGTCGGAGTATCGCTCGCCGACATAGGTGTATGTGGCGCGCAGCTTCACCGCGGCGCGCGCGATGTGTGTGCTGTAGATGGGCGAGACGGCGAACTGGACGTTGGGCTGGCGCACGACGCGATTGCCCGTGTTGTCGCCGAAGCCGCGATAGCGGCCGTTCTGATAGGTCCCCCGAAACTCGATCTTCCATCGCGGGGCCGACGTGATGTCGGCGTCGATTTCGACGCCCGACGCATCGGCCCCGCCCACCAGAATGATCGACCCGACGGTTCCGTCGGGTTGCGCCAGCAGGCGTGTGAACTGAAGACCGGTGAACCGGTTGGCGAAGACGTTCATCGACGCGCGGACCGGCCCGGCGGCAAGATCGCCGCCCGCCTCGAGCACGTCGGCCGACTGGTTGCGCGGTCCGCTGATCCGCAGCTTCTCGAAGCTTTGCAGGTTGGAGCCGTGATTGAAGCGCAGGTGCAGCGTCAGCCGGTCGGGGAGTGTCTTGTGGACGAGCCCGGCCGTCCAGGACAGCTGATGGGCCTGGTTGCTGAGCCGCGTCGCGGATTGGAGCAGTAGCGCGCCGTTATTGTCGTAGAGCGTTCGCGGATCGCCGTCGAAATCGGCATTGCCAAGAACGTCGCGCACGCTGCCCTGCAGAGACTGATGTTCGATCCGGACGCCGGCGTTCAAGCTGATCCGCTCCGAGACAGTCCATCTGTCGCTGAGAAACAGGGCGATGTTGGCGCCGCGGCTGTCGCCGATGATCTGGCTGGTCGTCGCGCTGACGAACCCGTCGCGGCTGGCCTGCACCCCATTGTCGAGGCGAAGGTCGATCCGCCGGGCGTTGGGTTCTGCCAGGAGAAGCAGGTTGTTGCCGAAATAGCGGAGGTCGTCGGACCGATAGGCCGAGACATAGAGGCCCCCGGTCAGCCTGTGGCCGTCGCCGATCGACCGCGAAACCCGAAGCTCGTCGGTGAAGGCGGTGATGGTCTTCTTCACCGACCAGAGCCCAGCGGTGAGGACGTAGCGATCTGAGGCGAGAGGAGCGCCGGTCGCGGCCAGGACCGCCTGGCCCGACGAGGCCCGCCCCGCCGCCATGGCGACGCGAGGGTCGGCATTGGCGCGCGCCACGGTGTCGGCGATGTACTGGCCGAGCGTCGTGGGGACGGGTCCGGTGAACAGACCGATCGTATTGGCGTCCCCGGTGGTGAGGTTGAGTCGGTTGGTGACCTGGATCCCTTCGCCGGGGGACCAATCGAGGCTTGCGCCAGCGATGAGGAGATCAAGCCCGCGTCCTTCGTCCAGGTTGACGGGAAGACGCTTGCCCGGGCCTGTCTCGATCGAAAGCCGCCGCGTGTCCGAGCCGATGAGCGTATCGCGTAGCGGATCAAAGCCCGGAAAGGCGCTGAAACCACCCGCGCCGTCCGCGATCAGCGGCGCACCGGTGTAGAAGGCGTTGCGGTCACGCGTATACCGGGCATAGGCGGTGACGACCCCGTCGGCAAAGTGATGGGTTAGATTGGCGCTGATCTGACCGCCCCGGTCGGCGAGAAATTGCGTGTTCCGGACGCCGGCGGACGTCCGGTAGAAACCGCCGACGGCGAAGACCGTGTCGGGCGCCAGCGGGCCGGTGAGATAGGCGTCCGCACGACGCGTTGCATAGTCGGTCGCGGTCAGCCGCAGCCCACCCCCGAACTCCGGCGTTCCGGTGCGCTGGATGAAGTTGATCACCGCGCCGGGCTGGCCGTTCGAAAGGATCGGGCTCGTGCCGCCGCGCAGGATCTCGACATGGTCGATCATGTCGTCGACGCGAAAGAGCGTGGTGTTTTCGCTGAAGGCCAACTCGGTGGGCGGGAAGATCGGTGCGCTGTCGAGCTGGACGGTGAGGAAGGGCGCGTCGCCGGTGGTCGGGAAGCCGCGGACGAACACATTGGCGCCCGTGGCGCCGCCCGTGGTCTCGGCCCAGATGCCGGGCGCGAACTTGAGAAGGTCGGCGGTGTTGTTCGGCGCCAGCGCGTGGATCTGTTCGAGCGATGCGGTGGTGATGGCAAGCCCCGCATCGAGCCTGCGTTCGGGCGAGACCGTGCCGGTGACGACGAGGTCCGAGACCCTATCCGCGTCAGGCTCGAAGGGGGGGGCGGCAGGCGCCTTCCGGGGAGGTTCGGCTCTCGCCGGCCTCATCGCGACACTCGGTGTCGCGGCCGAGCTTTGAGGCCTGGAGGCGAGGCTGACGGCGTTCCCGGTACGCGCCACGATATACAGGTTGGTTCCGCCCAGCAGCCTGTGAAGACCCTCCTCGACGGTGAATCGCCCCTTCACCGCCCGCGTTCTTAGGCCGGCGAGGCCCGCCGGCGACACGATCTGGATCTTCGCCTGACGCGCAAACTCCGGGATGCCGGTGACCGCGGGCTGTTCGACAACGTGGAAATTGATCGGCTGCGCGAGCGCGGAGACGGGCGCTGACGCAAGCATCGGTGCGATGATCGCGCCCGTCAGCCGCGCCGGAAACACGTGTTGCCTCCTGACGAATGACATGCGCCCGCGTGCTGAAGAAAAGTCCCCGTCCAATAGATGCGCGAGGGCGCGATTTTCCGGCTACGCCGAACCCGTTTTTCTTGAAGAAATTCGTATGGTCTCGCCCTGGCTCGTGACGACACCGTCGAAGCTGGCGGCGATGGCTGTGGCGAAGCCCTTGGGATCATCGGCTTTGAAAAGGCCGGTGATCCTCTGCCGCGCGAGCTCGGGATCGGCCACGACGATCCGGGTCGCGCCGTAGCGATCGAAGGCGCGAACCGCGTCCCCGAGCAATTCGCCGCCAAAGGACAGCATGCCGTCACGCCATGCCAGCAGCTGCTCTTGCTGCGCGGCGGCCACGGGCCGCACGCCGCTGGCGAGCAACGGCTCATGGGGGGCGAGCGTGAGGGCATGATCCTTTTCGACCGTAATCGTCCGCTTCTGCCCGAACATGCCTCGGGATTGTGAAGCGATCAGCTTCCCCTTCGTGACAAGCGTCACGATGGGCGCCTTCCCGAGGCTCTGAAGGCCGAATGCGCCCTCCGTGGTCTCCAGCACGAGGTCTCCGACCCGCACGATCAGGGGCAGGTCCTGCCACCGCGCGACGTCGAGGAAGAGCTTGCCGCGGATGAGTTCGAGCTTTCTATCGTTTGACGAGACGGTGACATCGACCCGCGTGTCGGTGTCCAGCGTCAGGGTCGCCCCGCCCTTCAGGACGATGCGCCGGATTTCGCCAACGCCGCTTTCCAGCATGCGACGGCGGTCCGAACCGATCACATAGGCGGCCGCAACTGATGCGGCGAGCGCTCCGCCGGCGCCCAGCGCCATACGTCTGTTCAGCGTCCGCGCCCGCAGCCCTTTCTGAAGAACCGGGGCGGGCGCACCTTCCGTCTCCTCCGGCTGCGTATCAGGCATTTTGCCGAGCGCCACGGCGCGCTCTGCATGGATCCACGCGGCTTGGGCGCGAACAAACGCGCCAAGGCGACGGCTGTCGCCTTCGAGCCACTGATCCAGCTGCGCCCGATCCTTCGCCGTCAGTCCGCGCTCAGCCATCGCCGCCCAGATCGTGGCGGCGTCTTCAATCTCGCTGGCGTGTTCGCGATCGGGCATTCGACGGTTTGACCTCTACAACCGTAGGGTCCTTTGCGGGACTATGTCCCCTAGATGACTTGGCGATGACATTTCCGCCACGACCAAATTGCGCGAGCAGAAATTTCAGGCCCTTGGCGCTGTACTTTTCGACGGTGTGCTCGGCCAGGCCAAGCTGGAGCGCGGTCTCGCGCTGCGAAAGCCCGTCGACCCGGCGAAGCCAGAAGACCTTGCGAACCTGCGTCGGCATCTCGCCGATCGCCGCCTCGACGCGTCGCAGTTCGCGCTGCCCGTGGACGTGCTGCTCGGGGCTGGGGACGTCATCGGCTCCTCCAAGCGCAGCAAGGTCGGCGATCGAACCGATTGGAACGATCTTGCTGCGGCGCAGGCCTTGAAGAAATACCGATTTGGCGACCTGAAAAGCATAGGTCTTGGGATCGCGGATGGACTCGACGCTCTCCAGCTTCGCCAGGATGGCATAGGTCTCCTGAACGATGTCGTCGATATCCGAATCCGAAATCTGCGTCGTGCGGCGGATCCAGGCGCGCATGGCCGGCTCGTGCGGCAGAACATGCGCCGCCAACCACCGACTGCGAACTAGGTAGGGCGCCTGCATGAGGGTCCGCATCGCATGGGTTTGTGACAGCTATGCATGAGAAACCGATACTCACCGATAGTTGATCGTGATCGGCGCCACGTTTCGGCTCAGCACCGCGAGATTGGGCAGGCCGCGACCCGCAGGTCAATGGGTGCGCGAATTTGGTTGGGCGCGCTTCTCGCAAGCAAGCCAGATGGTGCTGGGGACTAGGAGCGCCGGTGGTCCGAGATGGAAAATACTCGATCGGCTTCGTCGTGGTTGTCGGTGACCACCACGCGATAGCTCCCGCCGCCTGGCGCCACCCGCACGACGACATGGCCGCCACGCGCGGCCAGACGATCGGTCAGCCATTTATGGGCCAGTTCGTTGGCTGGCGAGAGGCCGGTGGCGAAGACCTCGCGGGGGCCCGGATAGAGCCGCTGGCTGAGCATCCGCTCCAGGGCGTCAGGGCTGGGATGGGCTGCGTGCCAAGCCTGGATGATCCAGACGCGCGGCTTCAGCGCTCGAACCACGTCGGGACCCGTGGCGTCGAACATGCCGTGGTGGGCGGCGACGGCGACGTCGACCGGGCCGGCGGCCTGGGCGGCGGGCGTCTCGACATCGCGCCAGGGCAGGGCGCCGTCGAAACTGTTGCTCGTCAGGTCGCCGGCCGCGAAATAGCCGAAGGCGCCGTAGCGCAGGCGGATCGCGGCGGAGCAGGCGTTCTCGTCGGGGATGTCGTCCCGGGCCAAGCTTTCGATCGGTGGGAACAGGCGGCGGGTCTCGGTTCCCCGCCCGGTCCAGACCTCGCCGTTGGCCGCCAGGTTGCGGATTTCGAAATCGGGAAGAGCGGCCGCGGCGCGGCGTGGGGCGAACTGATCGGCGGCCCCGACCCGGAAGCGCTCGACCCTGCCGCCGGCTCGGACCCGCTCCCGGACGAAGGCGACGTAGTTGCGAGCGAACGGCGCGTCCACGCCCCTGGGGAAGGCGTAGTCGGGATAGCCGCCGTCGACCAGCAGGCCGATCGGCACCAGGGCGGCGACGTCGCTGACGCCGGTCAGCTGGTAGGCCCCGTTCGGCGCCGGCGGCGTGTCAGGTCCGACGTCGCCGAGATGGTCGGGATGCAGGTGGCTGACCAGGAAGGCGTCCAGTCGGGGTTCGCCCGTCGCCGCTAGGTGACGACGGGCATAACGGCCGATCCACTCGCCGGCCCGGCGTTCCGGCCCCGGACGAATGTCCAGGCTGGCCGGTGGCGGCGTTCCCGAGGCGCCGGCGTCGATCATCATGCTCGTGCCGTCCGGCCCGATGATCAGGGTGGAGTCGCCCCGGCCTGTGGCGATGTGATGGATGTCGAGACCGCCGCGCCGCCAGGGGCGCAGCGGCTGGCCGACGACATCCTCGTCCAGAGCCGGGCCGACGCCGGCCACGCCCAGCGCCGCCGCGCCGAGCACCAGGCCGCGCCGAGTGAACGCCGCCGACACGGTCCTAGAACCGCGCCGAGAGCATGGCCCCGACCGTGCGCGGCTCGCCCAAATACTCGGCCAGCACGCCCTGGGTGGAAGGCGTCAGCAGGTAGTCGACATCGCCCAAGTTCTTGGCCCAGGCCGTCAGCGCCCAGCGGCCGTCGCGACTCTCGTAGCCCAGCGACAGGTTGGTCAGGGCGTAGGAGCCGATGTGCAGGTTCGGGTCCTTGGTCGCGCCGGTGTAGTAGCCGTCGGTATAGGCCCAGCTCAGCGCGCCGATCAGATAGCCGGCCCCGGCCAGGGGAATGCGGACGTCGGCGGCCAGGGCGCCCTTGTTCTCCGGCGACGAGCCCAGCGGATTGCCGGTGTTGACCGCCCCGCCCGGAATGACGAAGTCGTCGTAGACCGTGTCCAGCCGGCCGTAGCTGCCCATCAGGTTCAGCCAGGGCAGGGGACGCCAGGTCACTTCCAGCTCCGCGCCCTCGACCGTGGCCTGGCCGGCGTTGGTGATGGTCAGCACCCGGGTCAGGTTGTTGAAGAACAGCTCCTGCTTGTCCTTGTAGTCCATGTGAAAGACCGAGGCGTTGACGCGCAGGGTGTCGTCCAGCCACTGGGTCTTGGCGCCCAGTTCGTAGTTGGTGACGGTCTCGGGATCGAAGGGCTGGGCCAGGGCCGACAGGGTCGCCGCGTCGGTGTTGAAGCCGCCGGCGGTGTAGCCGCGCGTGATGCTGCCGTAGAGTGTCACATCCTTGCGGGGCGTCCAGGTCAGGACGGCGCGCGGGGTCACCTCGCTCCAGTCGGCTTTCAGGTCTCGGGCCGCGAAGCTGCCGGTCGCGGGACGGATGAAATCGGTGCGCAGCAGCGAGGCGGTCTTTTCGTCATGGGTGTAGCGCGCGCCCAGGGTCAGGTCGAAGGCGGCGGGCAGGTGGATCGTGCCGTCGACGAAGGCCGCGTAGCTCTTGGTCTTCACCGCCTGGTCGGTCAGGACGTCGGACGAGGCCACGCCCGTCACGGCCGCCAAGCCCCGGGTGCGCAGCTGGCGCTTGGCGTCCTCGTCGGCCAGATAGGCGCCGACCACCACGTCGCCGCGCGACCATTTGGGGCTGGCCCAGCGGACCTCCTGCGAGAAGAGGCCCACGTCGTCGACGTCGCGGTTGACCGACTGGGTATTGGTTCCGGTGAGGAAGCGATAGCTGGCGCCGGTGCCGGAATAGTCCTCGCCCGACTGCGACTTGCGATAGCCGGTGATGGCCGTGACCTGGCCGACGGGCGCGGTCCAGTAGACCCGCGCCGAGGCGCCCCACTGGTTGCGGGCGAAGCCCTGGACGTAGTCCAGCTCCGAGGTGCGGCGGTCGCCGTCCGAACCCGCGCCCCTGGACGACAGGGTGCGGCCGCCGTTGTGGTCGTCGCCGTAGTCAGCGCCCAGCAGCACCTCCAGGGTCTCGCCGGCGCGGATGCGGGCCTGGCCCCTGACGCCGCGGCTGTCGAGATCATCCTGCTCGCGGTTTGTCAGGCGGTCGCGGCCATAGCCGTCGTGCTGCTTCAGCGAGGCGGCCAGGCGCAGGGCGACATTGTCGCCCGCCGGGATGTCCACCCGGCCGTCGGCTTGGCGCAGGT
Source organism: Caulobacter sp. (assembly GCF_049283275.1). Lineage (GTDB taxonomy): Bacteria > Pseudomonadota > Alphaproteobacteria > Caulobacterales > Caulobacteraceae > Caulobacter. The sequence continues at coordinate 10,098 of NZ_JBAPVS010000250.1, forward strand.
CGAAGTCGCCGGCCCCGACGCGCACGGACGCCGCCACGTCGCCGAAGGCGGGCTTGCCGGTGTCGAGCACGATGGCGCCGCCGGTGACGTTGCGGCCGAACAGGGTGCCCTGCGGGCCCTTCAGCACCTGCACCGAATTGAGTCCGTAGAGCTCGAAGGTCGCGGCGCTGTTGCGGGGGATGAAGAGGTCGTCGATCACCACGGCCACCGGTTTGTTGGCGCCGATCTGGGTGAAGGTGTTGGTTGCGCCGCGGATGGCTATGGTCGGGCTGCTTTGGCTGAATGACGAGACCAGCAGGCCTGGCGTCAGGCGCGAAAGGTCGCGCAGGCTCTCCAGACGATAGGCCTCGACCGCACGGCCGGAAAAGGCCGTCAGCGAGATCGGCACGCCCTGAGCGCTTTCCTCGCGCTTTTGGGCGGTGACGATGATGGTGTCGAGGGCCGCGGGTTCGGCTTCGACCGTCTCGCCGGGCTTGGCCGGCGCGGCGGCGCGGCGCAGGACGATGACGCCGCCGGCGTCGGAGGCGATTTCCAGACCCGTGCCGTCGATCAGCTTGCGCAGGGCGACGCGGGCGTCCATCGGGCCCTTCAGGGCCTGGGTGCGCACGCCTTCCAGACCGTCGGCCGGCGCGACGACCTGCAGCCCCGCCTGGCGGGCGAAGGTGGAAATGGCCGAAGCCGCGCCCTGAGCGGGCACGTCGAAGGGTCGCTGCTGGGCCGCCGCCGGCATGGCGCAGGCCAAGGTCAGGGCCACGACGGCCACGCCGCCGGCCAGGGTTTTCTTCAGCATCATGTGTCGCCCCGAAATCCGCCGGTCCCGTGCCGGCCTCATGGGAGTGGAGCCTCGGCCGTGAAGCTCCCGCCATGTCGTTCGCGAAAAAAGTCAGCCGCAGCCTTCTAGCCGCGTGTCAGGCGCACCCCGTCGGCCTCTTGCGTGGCGACAAGGCCCAGACTCAAGGCGGCGGCCTTGGCGAAGCCGTCGGGGTCGCTGGCCGAGAACAGGC
>NZ_JBAPVS010000251.1:0-4508 GCF_049283275.1 Caulobacter sp.
GCGGCGGCCGACTGGGCGGCGCCGGCCTGGGTGGTCTGGACCTTCTGGGCCGAGACCCAGCCCTGCTGAGCCAGGGCGTTGTAGCGGGCGAGGTCGGCCTTGGCGCGGCCCTGGTCGGCCTGGGCGCTGGCGACGCCGGCGGCCCGCTGGGCGATCATCGCCTGTTCGAGGGCGGCCTTGTCATCGACGCCCGTGATGGCCGCTTCCAGGGCCTGGGCGTTGGCGACGGCCTGGTCGAGCTTGGCCTGAAGCGGGGCGGGATCGATGCGGGCGACGACCTGGCCGGCCTCGACCCGCTGATTGTCGGCCACCAGAACCTCGACGACATAGCCCGAGACCTGCGGGCTGACCTGCACGGTGTCGGCCTGGACGAAGGCGTTGTCGGTGGTTTCGTAGTGCTGCTTGTCGACGAACCACAGCCCGCCGCCGATGATCAGCGCCGTCGCGGCCGCACCGCCGACGATCAGGGGAACAAGCTTCTTGGACGCTGCGGCCATGGACTTAGAATCCCGAAACAAACGCGATGGATCGGGGCGGTATATCGGACCCGCGCCCCGGGCAAGGGATAAATGGACGCAGTCGTCCAAAAATCAATCGCGTGCGGCGAGAAAGATCCCGATCCCGCGTCAACGGGTCGCGCCGACGGCGTGATCCCGGCGCCCGATGTTCGAGCGAGGATCGCGCATCATCTTCAAGCGCCGCGCAACCCAGGCGGCCCCGCGCGCGTATTTCCAAGGACGGAGCCGTTGGCTTCGAACCGTCGCTCAGGAGCGCCCATGAACGCCCACCGCCCGCTCTCGACGTTCCGCCCGGTTCTGTGGCTGGCGGCCGCCGCCTTCGCGACGGGGTTCGGCGGCTACCTGATCATGGCGCCGGCGGCGACCGGCGGCTGACGGCGCCGCGTTCGTCGGTCCTCAACGTCCCCCGGTCGAGCCGAAGCCGCCCGCGCCGCGCGTCGTTTCGTCCAGGCTGGTCGTCAGGCCCCACGAGGCCTGAACCACGGGCGCGATCACCAGCTGGGCGATGCGGTCGCCTCGGCGGATCGTGAAGTCTTCCTCGCCCAGATTGATCAGGATCACCTTCACCTCGCCGCGATAGTCGCTGTCGATGGTGCCGGGCGTGTTCAGGCAGGTCACGCCGGCCTTGGCGGCCAGGCCCGAGCGCGGCCGCACCTGGGCCTCGAAGCCTTGCGGCACGGCGAAGGCCAGGCCGGTGGGGACCATGAACCGCGCGCCGGGCTTCAGCACCAGGGGCGCCTCCTCGCCCACCGCGGCCCGCAGGTCCATGCCGGCCGCGCCGTTGGTCTCGTAGGCGGGCAGGGGCAGGCCCTCGGCATGGGCCAATTGGACGACGGGGATGTGCGGAGCGGTCATGAAAGGCTCTTTGCTATGCGTTGGGCGAGGTCGCGGGCCACGGAGTCCTTGGCGGCCCGCGTCCAGCGTTCGGTCTTGTCCTTGGAGATCAGCAGGACGGTGTTCTCGTCGCCGCCCATCACGCCGGGCTCGGTGACGTCGTTGGCGATGATCCAGTCGCAGCCCTTGCGGGCCAGCTTGGCGCGGGCGTGCATCTCGACATCGTTGGTCTCGGCCGCGAAGCCGATCACCAGTTTCGGCCGTCTCGGCCCGGAGGCCGACAGCGTCGCCAGAATGTCCGGGTTCTCGACGAAGGTCAGGGCCGGCGGGCCGCCCTTGTCCTTCTTCAGCTTGACGCCGAACACCTCGTCGATGCGCCAGTCGGCGACGGCGGCCACGAACACCCCGACATCGGCGGGCAGGGCGGCCTGGCAGGCGGCCAGCATGTCGCGGGCGGTCTCCACGTCGACGCGGTCCACGCCGAGCGGGGTGGGCAGGGCGACCGGTCCGCTGACCAGGGTCACCCGCGCGCCCAGCTTGGCCAGGGCGCCGGCGATGGCGTAGCCCTGCCGGCCGCTGGAGCGGTTGGTGATGCCGCGCACCGGGTCGATCGGCTCGAAGGTCGGACCGGCGGTGACCAGGGCGTGCTTGCCCAGCAGCGGACGCGCGGCGGGTCCCTCGAGAGCGCTCATGATCGCCTCGAAGATCACCGGTGGTTCGGCCAGGCGGCCGGGGCCGAACTCGCCGCAGGCCATGGCGCCGTCGTCGGGACCGACGAACATCACGCCATCGGACTTCAGGGTCGCCAGGTTCCGCTGGGTGGCCGGGTGCAGCCACATCCGCACGTTCATGGCCGGGGCCATCAGCACGGGCTTGTCGGTGGCCAGCAAGGTCGTGGAGGCCAGATCGCCGGCCAGGCCGTGGGCGGCCTTGGCGATCAGATCGGCGGTGGCCGGCGCCACCACCACCAGGTCGGCCGAGCGCGACAGCTCGATATGGCCCATCTCGGCCTCGTCGGTCAGCGAGAACAGCTCGCTATAGACCTTGTCCTCGGCGAGGGCGGACAGGGAGAGCGGGGTGACGAATTCGGCGCCCGACCGGGTCAGGATCGGCCGTACGCCCACCCCGGCCTTGCGCAGCAGCCGCGTCAGCTCCAGCGCCTTGTAGGCGGCGATGCCGCCGCCGACGATCAGAAGAACCCGCTTCTCGGTCATGTCATCGGACTCCGGCGCGTCTCGCCCCCAAGGGGGCGTCATCAGGCGCATAGAGCGACGCGGGCTCCAGCGTAAGCCCCTTCGCGCAAAAACCTTAACAGGGACTCGACATTCGTTCCGGCTTCGTTCTTAATCGTAAAGGTAGAGAACACACCTGGAGATCGATCATGACGGTACGGTTCGCGTCCTGGCCTTCCGCCTTCGCGATAGCCGGCTTGGCCTTGAGCGTTGTGGCCTGCGACGGAGGCGCATCGGCGGTCAAGGCGCCCAAGGCCGGCGACGTCGCCTCGGCGGCCCAACCGGCGTCTGACCGCGACGGGCCCGCCTTCAACGGCGGGACCTATGACGGCGCGCCGACCCGGACCGACCCGCGCGACGCGCCGGTCCGCACGGTGGCGGGCAGGCCGATGTGGGCGGCCAACCGCACGCGGACGGCCGAGGAAAACGCTCAGCGCGGCTTCGAGCGCTACGGCGCCGAATTCGCCGCCGCCGATGTGGACGACTATGTCCGCAAGACCCACGCCTTCGTCGGTCATCCGCCGGCTGGGGCGCAGACCCTGACGCGGGCCAATGGCGACACCCTGATCTATGACGCCAGGGACAACGTCTTCGCGGTGGTCACCAAGGCCGGGGCGCCGCGCACGATGTTCAAGCCCGACGACGGCGCGGCCTATTGGGCGACCCAGAAGGCGGGACAGGGTCGGCGAACCACCGCATCGCGCGACAGGGCGTCCAGCGCCCGCGACAGCTAGATCAACAACGCGTCTCAAGGTCAAAGCGCCTGGGGGAGGCGCCGGGGGGAGGGCTGTGCTGCGTCACGCCGTCTTCTCGTCTCCCGATCGGCTCGGGGGCGATCGGCCCCGGGGCGATCGGGACCCAGGGGCGGCGCGGTCGCCGTCCCTGGGAGGGCTTTGGGCAAGAGCTCGAGCCTTAGAGCAACCAAGCCCCGGCGGCGAAGGCCAGGCCCGCCACCGCCGCCCCGGCCAGGAACCACGGCAGCGCTCGGCCAGGACGCTGTTCGACCACGGTGACGGCCGAAACGGGCGGCGCCTCGGCCAGGCGGGCCAGGGCGCGGATCGCGCGGACGGCCTCGTCGGCGAAGTCGCGGACCTTGGCGGCCGGCGACAGCTCGCGGGCGATCCAGCGGCGCACCACCGGATCGGCGGCGGCCCACAGGTCGTGGGTCGGGTCGATACGGCGGGCCACGCCCTCGACGGTGACCATGGTCTTCTGCAGCAGCACCAGTTCCGGGCGCAGGGCCATGTCGAACAGGGCGGTGATCTCGAACAGCTGGGCCAGCAGCCGGCCCATCGAGACGTCGCTGGCGTCGCGGCCGAACACCGGCTCGCCCACGGCCCGCAGGGCCTGGGCGAAGGCGTCGCGGTCGTGGTGGGCGGGCACGTAGCCGGCCTCGAAATGGATCGCCGCCACGCGCGGATAGTCGCGATTGAGGAAGCCGTAGAGGATCTCGGCCAGGTACTTGCGCTCGGCCGGCCCCAGGCGGCCCAGAATGCCGTAGTCGACCGCGACGATGCCCGCCGGGGCGCTGACGAACAGATTGCCCTCGTGCAGGTCGGCGTGGAACAGGCCGTGGTCCAGGGCCTGGGACAGGAAGCCCCGCGTCACGGCCTCGGCCAGGGCCTTGCGGTCCAGGCCCGGCTGCTCCAGGGCGGCGGGGTCCGACAGGGCCACGCCCGAGGCCCAGGTCAGGGTCAGGAACCGCTTGCCGACCCCGTCCCACACCACGTCGGGCGCGCGCATGTAGGCGTCGACCTTCATGGCCTCGCCCAGCTCGGCGCAGCCGGCGGCTTCGAAACGCAGATCCAGCTCCAGGTCCAGGGCTCGGATCACCACCTCGACGAACTCGCGCGGCCGCAGGCGGCGGGCGGCGGGAGCCAGCCGTTCGGCCAGGTCGGCGGCCAGGCGCAGGGCGGCGCTGTCG
>NZ_JBAPVS010000252.1:0-14879 GCF_049283275.1 Caulobacter sp.
GATGCTCCCCCGCTGGGGGAGCTGTCGCGGAGCGACTGAGGGGGCTCCGCGGCGCACACAGGTGTTGCCAACTCGCTCGGAGCATCCGACTAACGCCCTCATGACCAAGCCCACCGTCCTCGTCGCCGCCGCCGCCCTGATCGATGTCGACGGCCGCGTGCTGATCTGCCAGCGGCCTCAGGGCAAGTCGCTGGCCGGCCTGTGGGAGTTTCCCGGCGGCAAGGTCGAGCCCGGCGAGACGCCCGAACAGTGCCTGATCCGCGAACTGGACGAGGAGCTGGGCATCAAGGTGGCCCAGGCCTGCCTGGCCCCGTTCGTGTTCGCCTCGCACACCTACGAGACCTTCCACCTGCTGATGCCGCTCTACCTGCTGCGCCGCTGGGAAGGGTTGGTGACCGCCAAGGAGCACGAGGCGCTGAAGTGGGTGAAACCAGACCATCTGGCGGACTATCCGATGCCGCCCGCCGACCTGCCGCTGATCGCCTGGCTGCGCGATCTGCTCTGAGGCCTAGCGTCCCGCCTTGTCGCCCGCCGACTGCTCGACCACGCCCAGGGCGTCGGCCAGCCGCATCTTGGCCGAGCCCGGGCGCAGGGGCTTTTGCTGGCTTTCGTGCGGGGCCCAGCCGGTGACGGTGATGATCTCGAACGTGGCCGGCACGCGGCCGTCGGGCTCGGCGAACCGCTGCTGATAGATCTCCATCGCCCGCAGCAGCACCTTGCGGCCCAGCGGCTTGCGCGAGCGGTCGATCAGCACGCTGGTCTCGCCCATGGTCCGCAGGTCCTTGAGCAGGGCGATCGGGTGGGCGTAGCGCACCTTGACCCGGTCCTTGTCGGCCACGGGCAGGGCGAAGCCGGCGCGTTGCAGCAGGCCCGCGGCGTCGACCGTGTCGGCGAACGGCGAGACGCGCGGGAAGGCCCCGCCGGTGACTTCGTCCTCGGCGGCCAGCATCGCCTGGCGCAGCTCGGTCAGGGTGGCCCCGCCGAACAGGGCCCCGACGAACAGGCCATCGGGCCTCAGCGCGCGGCGGATCTGGATCAGGGTCCCGACCAGGTCGTTGGTCCAGTGCAGGGCCAGGGTCGAGACGGCCAGGTCCAGGGTCTGGTCGCCGAACGGCAGGCGCTCCTCGTCGACCACGATCCGCATCCCCTGGCGACCTTTTGAGGCGCTTTGGGCCAGCATCGCTTCCGACAGGTCGGTCTCGATCAGCAGGCCGATCTTGGCGCGCGCGTCGCTGCCCTCCAGGGCCTTGGAGAAAGCGCCGTTTCGGCTTCCCAGATCGACGGCGACCGGAAACTCCCGCAGGATCGCCTCCAGGCGCATCACGGCGTCCTCGGCGGCGCGCGCCTTCAGGAAGCCGGCGGCGTCGAAGCCGGGGGCGGCGCGGTTCAGGCGGGCGCGCAGCAGGGCGCGGTCGAAGAGCAGGGGAGCGGCGGTCATGTCGGCGCAAGATGGTCTTTCTCGCGTCCCATGGAAAGCTCTGGGGAAACCTCCCGCTCACCTCACGGCGTTCGCGCAAGGCGTGCTGGACCTGATCCTGCCGCCGCGCGCCTTCGACGGCGGGGCGGCCCTGACCTCGGGCCTGTCGGCCGAGGCCTGGAGCCGCATCACCTTTCTGGACGGCCCGGTCTGCGACGGCTGCGGCGCGGCGTTCGCCTATGACGCGGGCGAAATCCGCTGCGTCCTGTGTCAGACACGGCCTCGCGCCTTTGCACGAGCGCGGGCCGCCTGTCTGTACGACGAGCACTCGCGCGACCTGATCCTCAAGCTCAAGCACGCCGACCGCACCGACCTGTCGGGCCTGTTCGCGCGCTGGCTGTCGCGCTGCGCCGCCGACCTGCTGGAGGAAGCCGAGGCGGTGGTTCCGGTGCCGATGCACCGCTCGCGCCTGCTGCGGCGGCGCTACAACCAGGCCGCCGAGATCGCCCGGCCGCTGTGCGCCATGGCCGAGCGGGTCTATCTGCCCGACACGCTGGTCCGCCGGCGCGACACCGACAGCCAGGGCGGCAAGTCCGCCGACGGCCGCCGTCGCAACGTGGCCGCGGCCTTCGCCGTGCCCGAACAGTGCCGCCATCGGGTGATCGGCCGCAAGGTGCTGCTGATCGACGACGTCCTGACCACGGGGGCGACAGCCGAGGGCTGCGCCCGGGCTTTGTTGGCCGCCGGCGCCGCACAAGTGTCACTCGCGGTCGTCGCGCGCGTTACAGAAATGCAAGCCCGTCCTATATGAGGACCGGAAACGACTTCTGTTACGGATTCTCCATGGCCAAGGTCACCATCTACACCCGTCCGTTCTGCGGCTACTGCGCCCGGGCCCTGAAGCTGCTCAACGACAAGGACGCCGACTTCACCGAGATCGAGGCCGGCATGGATCCGGCGCTGCGAAAGGAGATGATGGACCGTTCGGGCCGCACCACCTTCCCGCAGATCTTCGTCGGCGAGCAGCACATCGGCGGCTGCGACGACATGTTCGCGCTGGAGCGCGAGGGCAAGCTGGACGCTCTCCTCGCGGCATGAGCCTGTCCGCGCCTCTTCGAGTCGGCCTGATCCAGACCCGCACCCCCGCGACCCACGCGGCCGCGCTGGAGCATGTCGCGCCGCTGGTGCGCGAGGCGGCGGGGCAGGGCGCGCGGTTCATCCTGACGCCGGAATGCACCAACGTGCTGCAGAAGGACCGGGCCAAGCTGCTGCCGACCCTGGTCTCGCTGGAGGACGACATCGTGGTGCGCGGCCTGCGCGATCTGGCCCGCGAGCTGGACGTCTGGATCGATGTCGGCTCGGCGCTGGTGAAACGGGAAGATGGAAAGGCGGCCAACCGCCAGGCGGTGATCGACCCGACGGGCGCGATCATCGCGACCTACGACAAGCTGCACATGTTCGACGTCGACCTGCCGACCGGTGAGACGGCCCGGGAATCGGCGACCTACACGCCCGGCGAGCGCGCCACGGTGGTCCAGACCCCGCTGGGGACCTTCGGCCTGACCATCTGCTACGACATGCGGTTTCCGGCCCTGCACCGGGCCCTGGCGCTGGGCGGGGCCCAGATTCTGACGGTTCCGGCCGCCTTCACCCGGCCCACCGGCGAGGCGCACTGGGACATCCTGCTGCGGGCCCGGGCCATCGAGACCGGCTCGTTCGTGATCGCCGCGGCCCAGGGCGGCTTCCATGAGGACGGCCGTGGCACCTGGGGGCGCTCGATCGTCGTTGGTCCCTGGGGCGAGGTGATCGGCAAACTCGACCACGACGAGCCGGGGGTGTTGATCGCCGACCTCGACCTCGCGGCCGTCGACACGGCCCGCGCGGCGATCCCGGTCCTCAAGAACGCCCGTGCCTTCACGGGCCCGTAGTCCCTATATAGTCCCCATGATCAAGTACGCGCTCAGTTGCGATCACGACCACGCCTTCGAAGGCTGGTTCGGCTCGTCGTCCGACTATGACGACCAGGCCGCCCGCGGCTTGCTGGAATGCCCGCTGTGCGCTTCCAAGGCTGTGCGCAAGCAGATCATGACCCCCGCCGTGGCCGGGACCAAGGCCCAGAAGTCCGCGCCCGAGCCCAGCGCCCAGATGCGCGAGATGATGATGGCCGCCATGGGCGAGGTCCGCCGCCAGGTCGAGGAGAACTTCGACTATGTCGGTGACCGCTTCGCCAAGGAGGCGCGCGACATCCACGACGGCAAGTCCGAGGAGCGCGGCATCTACGGCCAGGCCTCGGCCAAGGAGGTCAAGGCCCTGGTCGAGGACGGCATCAAGGTCGCGCCTCTGCCGCCGGCACCGCCGAAAAAGAGCGAAGTCAACTAAGACCCGCCTGCCGTCATTGACCGAGGCCGCCTGTCGAGATATTTAAGCAAATGCTTTAATATCTCGACAGGCCCGGAACGTGCAGTCCTTCCAACCGCTCAGCGACGCCTTCGCGGCTCTCGGCGACCCGACCCGGCTGGCGATTGTCAGCCGGCTGGCCAGCGAGGGCGACATGACCGTGCAAGAGATCGCCCGGCCCTTCGCCATGAGCCTGCCGGCGGTGTCGCAGCACCTGAAGGTGTTGGAGCGCGCCGGGCTGATCGCGCGCGGACGCGACGGCCAGAAACGTCCTTGCAGCCTGAACACCGAACGCCTGGCCGAGACGGCGCGCTGGTTCGATCACACGCGCGCGGCCTGGGAAGGGCGGCTCGACCGGCTGGAGCGCTTTCTCGCGCAACCGCAATCCCCGCAACCGACCTTTTTGAAAGATGACGACCATGAGCCATGATCCCCGCGCGACCTGGGCGCTCGAACGCGAGATCGTGCTGTGCCGCGTGATCGCCGCGCCGCGCGCCCGCGTGTTCCAGGCTTTCAGCGATCCGAGTCAGATCACGCGCTGGTTCGGACCGGAGGGTTTCAAGACCGAGACCCTGGAGATCGACATCCGCGAAGGCGGCCGCTGGCGGTTCATCTACACCGGCCCGGACGGAACCCGCTGGGAGAACCGCATGGTGTTCCTGCGCATCGACCCGCCGAGGCTGCTGGAGGTCGAGCACGGATCGGATGTGGACGACGACCCCGGCCGGTTCCACACGACGATCACCTTCGACGAACAGGGCGACGGCAAATGCGTGCTGACCATGCGCCAGCTGCATCCGACAAAAGAGCAGCGCGACGCCGGCATCGGCTTCGGCGCGGTGGAGTTGGGATACCAGACCCTGGACAAGCTAGCGCGGCATCTGGGCGTGGGGTGATCGACGGCGAAGCCTCCGTCCACGAAAAAGGGGGACGGTTTCCCATCCCCCTTCCCGACCAGCTTGGGCGAACCGTCTAGTAGCGACGGTACTCGTAGTGGCAGTTCTTCTTCTTGGAGTTCTTCTTGGCGATCTGGTTGCCGGCGACAGCGCCCAGGGCGCCGCCGAGCAGGGCGCCTTCGGTCTTGTTGCCGCTGCCGGCGACCACGGCGCCAAGGGTGCCGCCGCCGAGGGCGCCGACGACGGTGCCCTTGTTACGGGCGCTCTTGGTGCTCTTGCAGACCCAGACCTTGTGGGTGCGGGTCTGGGCTTCGGCGACGGTCACCGCGACGGTGGAGGCCGTGAAACCGAGAGCGACGACGACGGCGAGAGTCTTGAGTTGAGCACGCATGACGGCTCCTTTTGCTGTTGTCAGTTCTTGAGCGGAGAAACGCTCAAGCCGAGATTGGGTTCGACGAGTGTCGGCTTTCCGACCTGAACCGGAGATGAAACGGCGACGCCGCCGCCGTTCATCCTCGTTGAAGCCTTAGCCCTGGACGCGGAAGCGACCTTCGCTGTCGGGGCAGACGCGGACATAACGGGTCTCGACGCGACCGTTGTAGTCGGCTTCGGCCGGGGCCAGGCGGCAACGGCGGCTGTAGTCGCTGTAGGCCGTGCTGGAGCTGGCGCGATAGTCGCTGCTTTCCCGATAGGGGACGGTGTCGTCATAGGTCCAGTACTGGCCGGCGGTGTCGCAGTGGCCCTTGGCCGAGGCGTTGCCAATGGCCGCGCCGGCCCCGGCGCCGACCAGGGCGCCCAGCACGGTGCCTTCGGTCTTGGCGTTGCGGGCGGCGATGTTCGAGCCGGCCACGGCGCCGATCAGGGCTCCGATCACGCCGCCGGCGACGGCGTTCTTCTTGGCGTCGGTGCGGCAGGGCTCGCTATACGAGACGTTGTCGCCATGGCCGCCGGCGTAGGGCGCGCTGTAGCGGGTGGCATAGTCGGGATAGCGGCGGTCATAGGACCCCGACCCGTAGCGGCGGTCGTAGTCGGCGCGGGCCCGCTCGTAATCGGCGCGATCGCGTTCGTACTGGGCGCGCTGGCTCATATAGTCGCTGCTGTTGGAGGCGTAACCCTGGCTGCTGACGCTGAAGCGTCGCGCCTGATCGGGATAGCGACGGTCATAGGCGCCGGCGCCGCGCCGACGATCATAGTCGCGACGGGCCTTCTCGTAGGTGTCGCGCTCGCGCTCGAACTTGATCTGCGCGCGGCGATAGTCCGAGCTGTTGGCGTAGCCGGAGCTGTCGAAGCGGGTCGCATACTGCGGATAGCGGCGATCATAGGCGCCCGAGCCGTAGCGACGGTCATAGTCGGCGCGAGCCCGATCATAGCGGGCGCGTTCGGCCTCGTAGGCCTGTTGCTGGGCGCGATAGTCGGCCGAGCGTTCGTCATAGGCGGCGCGCTGGTCGCCATAGGTTTGCAGGCGCTGCTGGTAGGCGGCGTCCGCGGATTGGGCCAGTACAGGCGCGGCGGTGCTCAGGGCTATGGCCGAAGCCATCAGCCACACAGTGGTCTTGGAAGTCATGATAACTCTCTCCGTTCCTACGAACGGATCGACGTCTGGCCCCCGAAAACGAGCCGCCAATCCTTGGTGGGATGTCCCTGGCCAATAGAAGGCGTGACAGCGGTAGAGGTTCCTTCGGGCGCCGGGCGGCCCTCAGTCCTTGGTCACGGTCATCATGTAGTTGATGTCGCAATCGGCCGAACGGCTCCAGCGGCCGGTCAGCGGATTGTAGGCCACGCCGAACGGGCCTTGGACGTCCACAGGTTGGCCGGCCAGGAAGGCGCGCAGTTCATCGGGCTTGAGGAACTGCTTCCAGTCGTGAGTGCCGGGCGGCACCCAGCGCAGCACGTATTCGGCCCCGATCTTGGCCAGGGCCAGGGCTTTGAGCGTACGGTTCAGGGTGGCGACGATCATCAGGCCGCCGGGCTTGAGCAGCTTGGCGCAGGTGCGCAGGAACTCGCCCGGGTCGGCGACGTGCTCGATGACCTCCATGGTCAGCACCACGTCGAACGGTCCCGCGCCCTCGGCCAGCAGTTGCTCGGCGGTGGCCGGGCGATAGCCGATCTCCAGCCCCTGCTCGGCGGCATGGGCGGCGGCGGTGTTGATGTTGCGCTCCGAGGCGTCGATGGCGGTGACCGCGAAGCCCAGCCGCGCCATCGGCTCGCTGAGCAGCCCGCCGCCGCAGCCGATGTCGAGCAGGGTCAGGCCCTCGAAGGGCGTGCGCGCATTGCCGTCGCGGTCGAACCGCGCCAGCGCCTGCTCCCGAATGAAGCCCAGCCGGCAGGGATTGAACACGTGCAGCGGCGCGAACTTGCCGTGCGGGTTCCACCACTCCGCCGCGATGGCCGAGAACCGCGCCACGTCGGCGGGGTCGATGCTCCAGGAGGGGGCGTTTCCGGCGGAGGGGGGCGCGTCGGCGGACTGGCTCATGCCTCTCATGTAGCAACCCCACCGCCCGCGGCGCCAGGGCATGGTGTCCCACTCGACGAAAAAGGCGCCGTCGCGACATTGCCGTTGCGCTCCGGCGCCGCTAGAAGACCACGCCTTGCGCGAGCGGCGCGGTTCGTCCGCTTCGGCGCAAGAATTGACCTTAGGTTTTTACGGGGTAGGGCGTGTCACGTCTGGTGATGAAGTTCGGCGGCACCTCGGTGGCCGACCTGGAGCGCATCCGCCGGGTGGCGCGGCTGGTCGCGGCTGAGGTGGCGACGGGCAAGCAGGTCGCGGTGGTCGTCTCGGCCATGTCGGGCAAGACCAACGAGCTGGTGGCCTGGACCGACGGCTGCGGTCGCGCGGGCCAGGGGCTGCCGGAGTCGGACGACGAGTACGACGCCGTCGTGGCGTCGGGCGAGCAGGTCACGGCCGGCCTGCTGGCCATGACCCTGCGCAACATGGGCCTCAACGCCCGCTCGTTCCTGGGTTGGCAGGTGCCGATCCTGACCGACGACGCCCACGGCCGCGCCCGCATCGAGGATATCCCGCCGGCCAATCTGGAGGCCTGTTTCGCGGCCGGCCAGATCGCCGTGATCGCCGGCTTCCAGGGCGTGACCAGCGACCAGCGCATCACCACGCTTGGCCGCGGCGGCTCGGACACCAGCGCCGTGGCCATCGCCGCGGCGGTGAAGGGCGACTGCGACATCTACACGGACGTCGACGGCGTCTACACGACCGACCCTCGGATCGAGAGCAAGGCCCGCAAGCTGGCCAAGATCAGCTACGAGGAAATGCTGGAAATGGCCTCCCTGGGGGCCAAGGTGCTGCAGACCCGCTCGGTCGAGATGGCCATGGCCCATCGCGTCCCGGTGCGGGTGCTGTCGAGTTTCGTCGAACCCGGGGAAGCTCCCGGCCAAGGAACGATCGTCTGCGACGAGGAAGAAATCATGGAAAAGCGCATCGTCTCGGGCGTCGCCTATAGCCGCGACGAGGCCAAGATCACCCTGCTGGGCCTGCCCGACCATCCGGGCGTGTCGTCGCAGATCTTCGGCCGGCTGGCCGACGCCAATGTGAACGTCGACATGATCGTGCAGTCGCGCGCCCGCAGCGCCGACACCGCCAACATGGAGTTCACGGTCGGCAAGCGCGACGCCGTCCGCGCCGTCGAGATCGTCCGCGCCGCCCAAAAGGAAATCGGCTTCGAGGACGTGGCCGTCAACGAGGACGTGGCCAAGGTTTCGGTGATCGGGGTGGGCATGCGCAGCCACGCCGGCGTCGCCCAGTCGATGTTCCAGGCCCTGGCCGAGAAGAACATCAACATCCAGGTCATCTCCACCTCGGAGATCAAGATCTCGGTCCTGATCGACGCGGCCTACACCGAGCTGGCCGTGCGGGCGCTGCACGCGGTCTACGGGCTGGACCAGCTGTAGGCTGAACCGCGCTGCGTCCTTCGAGGCCCGGCTTCGCCGCGCGCGGCCTCGAAGGACGCACGGCGTGCCGCCGTTAGCTAAACGTCGCCTTCTGACGGTATGAAGGGCCTCGAATCCCTTCCAGGAGCCTCCATGTCGGTCTTCCATTTCGATCCCGAGACGAAGTCCGTCACCTTCCAGGGCGATGCGGGGCTGGACCTGCTGTACGACCTGCTGCTGCGGGCCAAGTTCGGCGACGGCTACGAAAAGCCCCTGCTGGTCAGCCCCTGGCTGGCGGCCCTGCTCAAGCAGTTGGACCAGTTCCTGCCCGACGACGGCCAGTGGTTCCCCGAACAGCCGGGGCGCCCGATCTTCGACGAGGACGACCTGCTGGCCATGGGCGACGCGGTGATCGAGGAAGGCCACACCGTGGGCTGGTGGACCATGACCGAGCCCGAGAAGCGCGCCTATCTGCGCGAGGTGATCGCCGCCCCCCATCCCCTGACGGACGTCGAGGTCGAGTTCATCGAGCGCGACATCGACGGCGCGGTCGAGCAGGCCAAGCTGCTGGTCGAGGCGATCAGCGAACCTCTGGCCCTGCCCGGACACGGCTGACCTCCAGAATTTTCCACCCTCCCTGTCGAAATCGCCGATCCCCGCGCGACTTCTCCTGGAAGGCCCATCGAGGGCCCGCCACGAGGAGGATGAAGATGATCACGATCAGTGCTTTCGCCTGGGTTCCGCCCTTCGCCCGGGGTCTGGTGCGCGACCTGCGCGTGCGGTGGGCGCTGGAGGAGGCGGGTCTTGCCTACACCACCCGGCTGCTGGGGCCGCTCGACAAGGAGACCGTCGCCTATCGCGCCCTGCAGCCGTTCGGCCAGGTGCCGATCTATCACGAAGGCGACTTCGTGATGTTCGAGACCGGCGCCATCGTCCAGCACATCGCCCAGGGTTCGCCGGCCCTGGCGCCGCCTGATGCCGAGGGGCGTCTGCGGATGAACACCTGGCTGTTCGCGGCCCTCAATTCGGTCGAACCGGCCCTGGAGAACCTATTCCAGGTCGACGTGTTCTTCGCCGACGAGGGATGGGCCAAGGAACGTCGCCCCGGCGCCCTGGCCTTCGCGACCAAGCGCCTCCAGGGCCTGGCCGCCTGGCTGGAGGGCCGCGAGTATCTGGAGGGCGAGCGCTTCACGGCCGCCGACCTGATGATGACCACCGTGCTGCGCATCCCGCGCCACACCGACCTGATCGCCTCGATGCCGGTGCTGGACGCCTATGTCCGCCGGTGCGAGGCGCGGCCGGCCTTCCAGCGGGCGCTGGCGGCGCAGATGGCGTCGTACGAGGAAGCGCAGGCGGCCGTGGCCTGATCAGGCGATCCAAAGTCTGTCATCCCGGATCTTCGCTGCGCTTGGTCCGGGATGGCGAACGTTCAGACGCGTCGAGCGGAAGCGCTCGGGCCTCAAGCTCCCGAAAGCTTTCGCCATGCCACCCGCGCCCGGCTCTGCTAACTCCCTCGCATGAGCCAACAGCAACGCCTCTTGATCGGACTTCTCTGCGGCCTCGTCGCGGGGGCGTTCTGGGGCGGGGTGTTTCTGGCGCCCAAGCTGCTGGCGGCCTTCACGCCGCTGCAGATGACCGCTGGGCGCTATCTCTGCTACGGCCTGGCCTCGGCGGCCTTGCTGGCGCCTGCCGCGCGCAAGGTGCTGGGACGGCTGACCTGGGCCGACTGGCGCGACTTGGCGGGGCTCAGCCTGCTGGGCAACATCGTCTACTATGTGTGCTTGGCGATCTCGGTGCAGATCGCCGGCGTCGCCCCGGCCTCGCTGATCATCGGCCTGCTGCCGGTCACCATCACCCTGGTCGGCGCCAAGCCGGGGGAGGGGGTGGCCCTGCGCCGGCTGGCCGCGCCGCTGCTGCTGGTCGGGGCGGGCGTCGTCTGCATCAACGTCGCCGCCTTCCAGACCGCGAGCGGCGTGAGCGTCGGGCGTCTGATCCTGGGCCTGCTGGCGGCGGCCGGGGCGCTGGCGACGTGGACCGTCTACGCCGTCTGGAACGCCCGCCGCCTGGCCGCCACGCCGCGCTTCAACAGCCACGAATGGTCGCTGCTGACAGGGGTGGTGACCGGCCTGCTGTCGCTGTTGCTGGTGATCCCGGCCTTCCTGGGCGGTGCTCCGCACGTCCCGAACGCCTGGGCGCTGTTCTGGGGCGTCAGTTTGGCCGTGGCCTTGGGGGCATCGGTGATCGGCAACGGCCTGTGGAACGCCGCCAGCCGGCTGCTGCCGCTCAGCCTGTCGGGCCAACTGATCGTCTTCGAGACCCTGTTCGCCTTGCTGTACGGCTTCCTGCACGAGGCCCGCTGGCCGCTGCCGCTGGAGGTCGCCGCCATCGTCCTGATGCTGGCCGGCGTGCTGTGGTCGGTGCATCTGCATCGGCCAGATGCCGAGGCGCATCCGGCGGAGTAGGCCGTGCTCCGAACATGACCGTAACCTGAACATCGCCGTTCAGATCGGGTTCAAAGCCCAAGGCACATAAAGGTCCCAACAGCGCCGAACCGGACTTCCCCGGACATGACGCTTCGAATGGAGCCAGTGCCATGAAGACCACCAAGTTCACGAAGATCGCCGTCGCCGCGGCCCTGACCGGCGCCCTGGTCCTGCCCGCCTCGGCCGCCTTCGCCGGCGACAAGACCGAACGCGCCGTCATCGGCGCCCTGATCGGCGGCATCGCCGGCGCGGCCCTGTCGAAGGGCGACACCGGCGGCATCGCCATCGGCGCCGTCGCCGGCGCGGCCCTGGGCGCCTCGACCGGCAACAGCGATCGCGACCATCGCTATTCCAGCGGCTATCGCGACACCCGTTACGGCAACGGCTACGGATCGAGCTACAACAACGGCTACGGCTACAACAACGGCTACACCCAGTCGTACAGCAACGGTTACGGCCGCGACCGTCGCAACGATCGCTACAACACCGGCTATCGCCAGGACGGCGGCCAGTATGGGAACGGCTACTACGGCCAGCGCCGCTAACGGCATCCCAGCCGAAACGACAGGCGCCGTCCCTGCGGGGGCGGCGCCTTTTTTATGCGCGAACCGCGATTTGGCCAGGAGTGAACGCTGTGCCCGGCGCGAAATCTGCTATAGCCCGGCTGAGGACGATGCGGCTTCTTAACCCCCGGCGCGTTTTGTCGGGCTAAGCGTATCGGACAAAGGGGAGTGCGCGCGCAAACATGGCGGCGTCCGGGATCGCTGTTCGGGGACCACGCAGCCTGCTTCGGCAGATTCGCGAGGCCATGGCCGGGGGCGGCCCCGCCCAGGCCAAGCTCGACATGGTGGTGCGCACCATCGCCATCTCGATGGTCGCCGAGGTCTGCTCGATCTATCTGCGCCGCGCCTCGGGCGATCTGGAGCTGTTCGCCACCGAAGGCCTGTCGCGCGACGCCGTCCACGTCACCCGCATGAAGCCGGGCGAAGGCCTGGTCGGCGAGACCATGCGTCTGGGGCGGCCGCTGAACCTGTCGGACGCCGCCAGCCACCCGGCCTTCTCCTACCGCCCCGAAACCGGCGAAGATCCCTACCACGCCTTCCTGGCCGTGCCGCTGCTGCGCGGCGGCCGCACCATCGGCGTGCTGGTCGTCCAGAACCGCACCGAGCGGGTCTATGACGAGGAGGAGGTCGAGGACCTGCAGATCATCGCCATGGTCCTGGCCGAGATGGTCAGCGCCGGCGAGCTGCTGGGCCTGACCGAGCTCAAGGACGTCGAGATCGCGCCCCACAAGCCCGAGCGGCTGAAGGGCACGCGCTTCGCCGAGGGGCTGGCCTATGGCGTGGCCGTGCTGCACGAGCAGCCGGTGGCCCCCGAACAGCTGCTGTCCGACGACGCCCTGGCCGAGGAAGCCCGGCTGAAATGGGCCATCGAGGCGCTGCAGACCCAGATCGACGAGATGCTGGAAGGCCAGCACGGCCTGGTCGGCGCCTCCTACGAGGTGCTCGAGACTTACCGGATGTTCGCCCATGACCGGGGCTGGAACCGGTCGCTGCAGGAGGCCGTGCGCTCGGGCCTGACCGCCGAGGCCGCGGTCGAGCGCGTGCGCTCCGAGCACCGCGCCCGCCTGGGCCAGGCCCGCGACCCTTATCTGCGCGAGCGCCTGCACGACCTGGAAGACCTCAACGATCGGCTGCTGCGCCACCTGTCGGGCGACGTCCACGCCGTGCGGGTGTTGCCCGAGAATGCGATCCTGATCGCCCGGAACCTGGGCCCCGCCGATCTGCTGGAATACGACCGCACCAAGCTCAAGGGCATCCTGCTGGAGGAAGGCTCGGCCGCCAGCCACGCCGGCATCGTCGCCCGGGCGCTGGACATCCCCTGCGTGGGCCGTCTGGCGGGCCTGCGCGACCGGGTCAACGAGGGCGACCCGGTGGTGGTCGACGCCGAGACCGCCGAGGCCTGGCTGCGGCCGCGCGCCGACGTGGTCAAGTCGCTGCAGGCCCGGATGGAGGTCCGCGCCCAGCGCAAGGCCGAGTTCGCGCGGATCCGCGACACGCCGGCCGTGACCAAGGACGGCGACAAGGTCACGCTGCTGATGAACGCCGGCCTGGCCGTCGATCTGGACATCCTGGGCGAGACGGGCGCGGAGGGCATCGGCCTGTTCCGCACCGAATTCCAGTTCATGGTCGCCGAGGAGATGCCGCGGCTGGAGGCCCAGACCAGCCTCTACGAAAAGGTGCTGGAAGCCGCCAACGGCATGCCGGTGACCTTCCGCACCCTGGACCTCGGCGGCGACAAGCTGCTGCCGTATATGGAGCTGGAGCGCGAGGACAATCCGGCCCTGGGCTGGCGGGCCATCCGCATGGGCCTGGACCGGCCGGCCCTGCTGCGCATGCAGATCCGCGCCCTGATCAAGGCCGCGCGGGGCCGCGAGCTGCGGATCATGTTCCCGCTGGTGGCCAATGTGGACGAGTTCCGCGCCGCCCGCGCCTTCGTCGACCAGGAAGTCGCCTGGGCCCTGAAGCGCGGCCGGCCCGAACCGGCGCGTCTGGACGTGGGGGCGATGATCGAGGCCCCCTCGCTGCTGTGGCATCTCGACGCGCTTTTGCCGATGACGGACTTCGTTTCGGTCGGCACCAACGACCTGATGCAGTACTTGTTCGCCGCCGATCGGGGCAATCCGAGGGTGTCGGATCGCTACGATCCGCTGTCGCCGGCCGCCCTGCGCGCGCTGAAGACCATCCAGCAGGCCTGCGCCGACACCGGCACCCCGGTCTCGGTTTGCGGGGAGATGGCGGGGCGTCCGCTGGAGGCTTTCGCCTTGCTGGCCTTGGGTTTCGACCGGCTGTCGATGCCGCCGGCCGGCATCGGGCCGGTCAAGCAGATGGTGCTGTCGTGCGATCGCGAGGCCGCTCGGCGCAATGTCGAGGCCCTGCTCAAGACCTCGGCCGGGTCGCTCCGCGGCGAGATCGAGACCCTGGCGCGCAAGCTTTACGTCGCCGTCTAGACACGGTCGCGGTTAAGCAAGCGTCGCCTTATAGTGTATTGAATCCGGCAACTTACTTTGATATCGACCATAAAGTATTAACAAATCCCGGCTAGGACGGGTGGGGCAGCCGTCGGGTTCATACCGAATTCTCGGCCGACGCGAATTTTGGGGTTTCATGGCAGCCATGCCGCTGGACACGGGCAGGGTTCCGCACTTGCATCCGGTCGCCGAAGGCGAGCGTGAAGACGCGCCCGTCGCCCCGTATCAGCCCGCCATCGACTACGGCGACGACATCGGTTCGGCCCTGCGCGCGGCGCGCGAATTTCGCGGCCTGACCCTGCAGGAGGTCGCCGACGCCACCCGCATCCGTCAGAGCTATGTCGGGGCGCTGGAAGGCCTGCGCCTGGACGAGCTGCCTTCGCGGCCGTTCACCATCGGCTATGTGAAATCCTACGCCAACATGCTGGGTCTGGACGGCGAAGCCGCCGTGGCCCGCTTCAAGGTGGACGTGCCCGACGACAGCGAGCCGTTGCGCGCCCCGGTCGGGGTGCATCACGAACGCGATCCGCGCCTGGGCCTGATCCTGGCGCTGGGCGTGCTGATCGTGGCCGCCATCGTGCTGTGGAACCTGGCTCAACGCGCCATCGCCAAGGACAGCCCGCCCGCCCAGGTGGCCGAGGCCCAGGCGACCGCCGCCGTGTCGTCGCCCGCCGCCGTCCCGATCAACCCCAACGCCGCGCCCGGCTCGGTCTCACTGGGCGCGCCGCTGCCGGCCCCCGTCGAATCGACCACGCCCGAGCCCTACAAGACCC
>NZ_JBAPVS010000253.1:0-4895 GCF_049283275.1 Caulobacter sp.
CGGGCGTCGGGCTGGGGGCCTGGGCCAGGCGCTCGCTTTCGCCGCGCCAGCCGCCGGGCGTCAGGGCCCGGGCCGTGGCCAGGGCCTCGGGCCGCAGCACCGAGGGCAGGAACAGGCTGAACGCTCCGATCCGCACGCCCAGGCTCTTGAGCGTCCGCCGCTCGGCCTGGCTCATGGCCTTCAGGTCAGTGTCGACCGCGCGTTTATCCAGCACGCCACCGGCTTCAAGAAGCCGATGGGCCAGGCCGCGCGGCAGGCCCTTCAGTTCGCCGCCGCTCAAGGCGCGCTCCAGCTTGCGCAGGCCATGCAGCTTGCGGTCGACCTCGCCGGCCAGGAAGGCGTCCAGCCGCCGCTCGGCGCGTTCCCGGACGCTGGCCTCGCCAAGCTCGCCCAGCAGCCGCGCACGCGGTTGCAGCAGGTTCCCGCCGGAACGCACAGCCCCGGCCGCTTCGCCGTTCCACAGCACCGCGCCGTCGGGCGTCAGGGTGAAGGCGCTGTCCGGCTCGCCCGCCAGCTTGCCCAGCCGCCGCGCGATCTCGGGGGTGACGGCCCGCTGGGCGGTGTTGCGCAGCGCCTTTTCCTCCAGGGCGCTGCCGGCCTTTTCCTGCACGAAGGTGACGCCGGTCAGCCGGCCGACGATGTGGCCCTCGACCGTCACCGCCCCGTCGGCGCCGACGCCGGCCAGCATGGTCTCGCGGTCGCCCAGCTGGCGCATCAGCACGCTGGTGCGCCGGTCGATGAACCGGGCCATCAGCTTCTCGTGCAGGGTGTCGGAGAGGCGATCCTCCAGCTGCCGCGTCGTGCCCTGCCAGTGGACCGGGTTGTGCAGCCAGTCTCCGCGGTTGGCGATGTAGCTGAGCGTGCGCACCCCCGACAGCCGGGCGGCCAGGCTGTCGATCTCGCCGTCGGTGCGGTCCAGGGCTTTGAACTGGCCGGCGATCCAATCCTCGGGCAGGCGCTTGCGGCCCGTGGTCAGGTCATCGAACAGGGTGCGGACCATGCGCTGGTGGTCGTCGTCGGTGGTCTTGCGGAAGTCCGGCGTCTGGCAGACGTCCCACAGCCGCAGCAGGGCCGAGCGGTCGGCCTTGCAGCGGGCGACCACGTCCTCCTGCTGGGCGAGCTTGCGCAGAGTGCGCTCGTCCAGCGCCTCCTCCGACAGGGTCAGCCCGCCGCGCTGGGGCGGTTCGGCCAGCGAGCGCAGCAGGCCGGTCAGCGAGCCGAAGTCGAGCCTGGCGTTACGCCACTCCGCGCCCATCACCGGCTCGAACCGGTGCTCGACGACGGACTCGACCAGGTCCTCGTCCATCTCCTCGCAGTCGCCGGTCACCCCGAAGGTGCCGTCGCGGGTGTAGCGCCCGGCCCGGCCGGCGATCTGGCCGACCTCCTGGGGATACAGCCAGCGGGTGCGCTTGCCGTCGAACTTGCGCAGGCCGGCGAAGGCCACGTGGTCGACGTCCATGTTCAGGCCCATGCCGATGGCGTCGGTGGCCACCAGGAAGTCGACCTCGCCGCTTTGGTAGAGTGCGACCTGGGCGTTGCGGGTGCGGGGGCTCAAAGACCCCATCACCACCGCCGCCCCGCCCCGCTGGCGGCGGATCAGCTCGGCGATGGCGTAGACATTGTCGGTCGAGAAGGCGACCACCGCCGAGCGGCGCGGCAGGCGGGTCAGCTTCTTGGAGCCGGAATAACTCAGGTTGGAGAACCGCTCGCGGGTGACGATCTCGGCGTCGGGCAGCAGGCGGCGCACCAGCGGGGCCATGGTCCCGGCCCCCAGCAGCATGGTCTCGAACCGCCCCCGGGCGTGCAGCAGGCGGTGGGTGAAGATGTGGCCGCGCTCGGGATCGGCGCACAGCTGGATCTCGTCGATGGCCACGAACTCCACCTCGCGGGTCAACGGCATGGCCTCGACCGTGCAGACGAAATAGGCCGCGCGCGGCGGGACGATCTTCTCCTCGCCGGTGATCAGGGCGACGCTGGCCTTGCCGCGCAGCTTGACGATGCGGTCGTAGATCTCGCGGGCCAGCAGCCGCAGCGGCAGGCCGATCATCCCCGAGGCGTGGCCCAGCATCCGCTCGACGGCCAGGTGGGTCTTGCCGGTGTTGGTGGGGCCGAGCACCGCCGTCAGCTTGGAAGGGGCCAGTCCGGTCGAACGGTCACTCATGGTTCAAAGGTGGGATGGGAATCGCGGCGGGGCAAGCGGAGGCAACGACGACGACGTCGAGAGCGTTCAGATAGAGTCTTCGGATGGAGGCTCGCGCCGTGCAGAATTCCCGATGGAAGGCCGCCAGTCTCGAGGTTCACGAGGCGTTGCGCGACGCCAAGATCGCTGCGGTGATGCACGCCGTCGAGAAGGTGGACGCCGCCCTGGTCGCTGACGAGTACGCGGTGTTCGCCGCCGCCCTGGCGCCGGAGCTGGTGGTCAACAATCCCGTCAACATCGTCGCCCCCAGCGCCGTGGTCCGCCAGCTGAACGCCGACGGCAAGATCAGCTACAGCCAGTACGAACGGCTGATCGAGCACGCGTCCTTGCGCGGTGAGATGGTGTTGCTGATGGGCGAGGAGACTGTCGTGCCCAAGGGCAAGACCCCGCTGGCCGGCCAGACCGTGCGCCGCCGCTTCACCGAGCTGTGGCGGCCGGAGGGCGGGGGATGGCTGCTGAGCGTCCGACAGGCGACGATCGTGCGATAGGGAGCGGCGCTCTCCGTCGCTCCTTTTTTCCACTCATCCCGGCGAAAGCCGGGACCCAAGCTGACCGTCCGGCTTGGCGCTCGCGAACGGGGCGGCCGCGCCCTCCTTGCCGACTCGGCTTGGGTCCCGACTTTCGTCGGGATGAAGGGATGAAGGTGAAGCGGGGAGGCCCTTACTTCTCGAACACCACCTTGCCGTCGACGATGGTCAGCACCGCGTCGGCCTTCAGGATTTCCGGCGGCGCCACCGTCATCAGGTCCTTGGAAAACACCGTCACGTCCGCCTTCTTGCCGGCTTCCAGCGTGCCGCGATCCTGTTCGGCGAAGGCGGCGTAGGCCGGGGCCCAGGTCAGCATGCGCAGGGCCTGATCGCGGCTGACCGCCTCGTCCAGATGCCAGTCGGCGTTGGCGAAGCCGTCCAGGCTGTGGCGATAGACGGCGGCGTAGAACTCGATGCGCGGATCGCCGACCTCGACCGGGGCGTCCGAGCCGGCGGCGATCACCGCCCCGCTGTCCAGGACGTCCTTCCAGCGATAGCCCTCGTGCAGCCGGGCCTTGCCCAGGCGGGCGGGGGCGAAATAGAGGTCGCCGATCGCGTGGCTGGGCTGCATCGAGGCGATGACCCCCAGCTTGGCGAAGCGCGGCAGGTCGGCGTCGGCGACGATCTGCGCGTGTTCGATCCGCCAGCGGGCCTTGGTGTCGATCATCCCTTTTTCATTGGCCAGGCTCTCCTCGAACCAGTCCAGGGTCATGCGGTTGCCGCGGTCGCCGATGGCGTGCATGGCCACCTGGGCGCCCACGGCCTTGGCCTGCTTCATCAGCGCCAGACCCTTGTCGCGCGGGGTCAGCTGCAGGCCCAGGCCCTCGGCGTCGCTGTAGGGTTCAAGCAAGGCCGCGCCGCGCGAGCCCAGGGCGCCGTCCATGTAGAGCTTGATCCCGCGCACCCGGATCAGCCCGGTGGCGTCGGTGAACGGCCCCTTGGCCAGCACCTGCGCGGCGCCGCTGGGGTCCATATAGTTGTCGACCCGCAGGCTGAACGTCTTGGCGGCCGCCAGCTCGGTCAGGATCGCCAGGTCCGGCGCCTCGACGCTCATGTTTCCCAGCCCCGTCCAGCCGCGCGAGGCGTAGAGGGCGCCGGCCTTTTCCAGGGCCTGGCGCTTGAGGGCGTCGGACGGCGGCGGGATCACGCCGGCGATCAGACCCTGGGCGTGGTCGATCAGCATGCCGTCGGGCGCGCCGTCCGGACCCTTGAGGATCTGGCCGCCGGTCGGAGCGGCGGTGTCCTTGGTCACCCCGGCCTTGGCCAGGGCCGCGGTGGAGGCGACCGAGGCGTGGCCGTCGGCCCGCTCCAGCACGATCACCCGGCCGGGCGCGGCGCGGTCGAGGTCGGCGCGGTTGGGGAAGCGCTTCTCGGGCCAGTGGGTCTCGATCCAGCCGCGGCCGAAGATCGGGCCGTCCGGATGCGTGGCGGCATAGGCCTTCACGGCGGCGACCAGGGCCTCGACCGATTGGGTCTGGTCCAGGTTCAGGGTCAATTCGCGCAGGCCGACGCCCGTCAGGTGGGCGTGGGCGTCGACGAAGCCGGGGAAGGCCGCCGCGCCCTTCAGGTCGATGTCGCGGGCGTCCTTGGCGGCCTTGGCCTGGGCGGCGGCCAGGTCGCCAACGAAGGCGATGCGGTCGTCGCGGATCAGCACGGCCTGGGCCGTCGGCGCGGCGGCGACGCCGGTGTGGATCGGGCCGCCGTGGATCAGGATGTCGCCGGCGAAAGCGGGCGCCAGGCTGGCCGAGGCCATCAGGGCGGCGAGGGTGAGGATGCGGCGCAACGTGATCTCCCGACAGCAAGAATTGGGAAATCGTAGGGGCGAACCCAGCGGTTGGAAACAACCCTTGCCGTGAGTTGGTCTTGCTCTCTTCAATTGCTGTCGTCCCGGACAAGGCCCGAAGGACCGCCGATCCGGGACCGCCGGAAGCGCCTGCGTTCACGCGTCGGTCCCGGATCTTCGCGCTGCGCGCTACGTCCGGGATGACAAACGGTGGTGAACGCCCCCTCCAAACCCCGCGTACCGCTGCTATATTGCCTCCATGAGCCAGGGCTTCACCCTCTTCGAAACGCCGATCGGGCTGTGCGGCCTGGCCTGGGGCGAGAACGGCCTGGTCGGGGCCCAGCTGCCCGAGGCCGCGCCGGGCGCCGCCTGGGCCCGCCTGCGC
>NZ_JBAPVS010000254.1:0-7927 GCF_049283275.1 Caulobacter sp.
CCGTCCATTCGTCCGCAAATGAAGTCGGCGGTGTTTAGCCGCCGTAGCCTTCCGGCAGGTCGTCTTCTTCCAAGAGCTCTTCCTTGGAAACTTCTTTTTCTTTGATCTTGGCCTTGTCGAAGATCAGGTCGACGACCTTGTCTTCATAGATCGGAGCGCGCAGGGCGGCCTGCAGGTCGGCGCGCTGGCGGTACATGTCGAACACCTGCTGGGCTTGCGCGCCGTATTGGCGGGCTTCGCGCATCATGGCGTCGGCCAGTTCCTGTTCGGTGACGGCCACGTCGTTCTTGCGGCCGATCTCGGCGAGCACCAGACCCAGGCGCACGCGGCGCTCGGCGATCTTCTTGTACTCGTCCTTCAGTTGGTCTTCGGTCTTGCCTTCGTCCTCAGGGGCCAAGCCGCCCTGGGTCTTGTCGGCCTGGACCTGTTGCCAGATGCCGGCGAACTCGGCGTCGACCATGCGCGGCGGCAGGGCGAAGTCGTGCTTGCTGTCCAGGATGTCCAGCAGAGCGCGCTTCAGCTTGAAGCGCGACGAATTGGTGTAGCGGCCTTCCAGGTTCGACTTCAGCAGGTCCTTCAGGGCGGCCAGGTCGGTCAGACCCAGGCGCTTGGCCAGCTCGTCGTCGGGCTCGGCGTCGACCGGGGCGCGCACTTCCTTGACGGTGGTGGCGAACTCGGCGGCCTTGCCGGCCAGGTTGGCGGCTTGGTAGTCGGCCGGGAAGTCGACCTTGACGGTCACTTCGTCGCCCGGCTTGGCGCCGACCAGTTGAGCTTCGAAGCCCGGAATGAACTGGCCCGAACCCAGGGTCAGCTCGGCGTCGGTGGCGGTGCCGCCGTCGAAGGCCACGCCGTCGATGGTGCCGACGAAGTCGATCAGCAGTTGGTCGCCGTCCTTGGCCTTCAGGCTCTTGCCCGTGCGCGGCTCATAGGTGCGGGCCTGCTTGGCCAGGTCGGCCAGGGCCTCGTCGACCTCGGCGTCCGAGACCTTGTAGACCGGCTTGGTCAAGGTGATCGACGCGGGGTCGATCGGCTCGAAGTCCGGCATCACTTCCACGGCCAGTTCGAAGGCCAGGTCCTCGCCGCCGGCGAGCACCTTGTCCATGTCGGACGAGGGCTTCAGGTCCGGCTGGCCGGCAGGGCGCAGCTTGTTGTCGTCCAGCACCTTCTGGGCGCCTTCGTTCAGCGTCGCCTCGATGACTTCGCCCATCAGGGCCTTGCCGTATAGGCGGCGAACGTGGGCCTTCGGCACCTTGCCAGGGCGGAAGCCCTTGACGTTCATCTGGGGCGCGACCTCGGAGATCCGGGCTTCGAGACGCGTGGCGAGTTCACTCGCGGGCACCGTCACGCCATAAACGCGGCTGAGGCCTTCGCCCGACTTTTCAACGATCTGCATCGACATTCTTAGCTTCTCGGCTCTTCGGGCGTTCGCGCCCGTCGTCCGCCCCAGGGGTCAAAACATCAAAGCCGCCCACGTCACCGGGGCGGCGAAAGAGCGCCCTTATGTCACGCGATTGGCGACCATCCAAGGGCATTGGCGCCCTCATGGAACGAAAGTCCCGTCGAGCGGCGCGCCTCACCGGGCCAGGGACCTGGTGAAGGTGGTGCGGATGAGAGGACTCGAACCTCCACGCCTCTCGGCGCTAGAACCTAAATCTAGTGCGTCTACCAGTTTCGCCACATCCGCACGATGCGCGGAAAGCGGGTTAGACATGCCCGGCCAGCTTGGCAAGCCGCCAACGGTCAGGCGAACGCCACGGCTGTTCGCCCCCTCGGCCGCGGGATCGATTATTTCTTCCGCCTCCCGGGAACAATTTTCCCTGGAGCCGGTTATTCAAATGTCCGCGGTTGTTCAACAACGCCCCGGATTTACGCCGGCCCGGGCCATGCCCCCCCGACTGACGCCCGGGCCGGTGTTTCCCCCAACGATTGCCGCAGAACGATCCGCCCCCTGGGCGGGCTTGCCTTTGACTTCGCCCCAGCAAGCTTGCGCCATGGAAACCATAGAAATCGTCGAAGATGAGAAGGGCTGGACCGTCAAGCACGACGCCCACGTGTTTTTCATCGACACCGTGGCGCCCACCCAGCTGGTCCTGGTCCGCAAGACCACAACCAGCCGCGGGCCTGCCAAGATTAAGGGCGAGCCTTCCACAGCGCGGCCAGGACGGAGGGCGCCAGGTCCGGCAGATCCTCGGCGATCAGGCCGGGTCCGTGGGCGGCCCCGGCTTCGGCGTGAATCCAGGCTCCCGCGCAGGCGGCCTCGAAACTATCCATCCCCTGGGCGATCAGGCCGGCGATGAACCCGGCCAGCACGTCGCCCGCCCCTGCCGTCGCCAGCCAGGGCGCGCCGTTCAGGCTGACCGCGGCCCGGCCGTCGGGCGCGGCGACCACCGTGTCCGAGCCTTTCAACAGAACCACCGCCCCCGCCCGCCGCGCGGCCTCCCGCGCCGCCGTGACGCGTTCGGGCGACGCGGCCAAAAGGCCGGGAAAGATCCGTTCGAACTCGCCGGGATGCGGGGTCAGGACATCGTCGCGGTCCAGCGCCGAGAACAGCGCCCCGGGATCCTCGGCGAAGCTGGTCAGTGCGTCGGCGTCGACGACCAGGGCCGCGCCGTTGCGAGCCAAGGCGAAGACGTGCCGCATCGTCGCCTCCCCCACCCCCGCCGCCGGTCCGATCACCACGGCGTCGGCATTCGCGGCGCGAGTCTGCAGGTCGTATTCGCTTTCGAACGGCGCCAGCATCACCGCCTCCAGATGGGCGGCGTTGACGGCCAGGGCGTTGGGCGGCGAGAGCACGGTCACCACTCCTGCCCCGATGCGCAGACCTCCGCGCGCCGCCAGCCGGATCGCCCCGGTGTTCCAGGCCTCGCCGCTGACCGCCATCATCCGCCCTCTGGCGTGCTTGTGGGCGTCGGGCGCCGGCCAGGGGAAGCGTGCGGCCCACAGACCAGGGTCGTTCTCGAACAATCGCCCCTGCCCGGTTTCCTCCAGGCCGATGTCGGCCACCACCACCTCGCCGCAGGCGGCGCGGCCCTGGGCCAGGACGTGGGCCGGCTTGCGGCGATGAAAGGTGACCGTCAGCGTCGCCTTCAGGGCCCGCTCGCCCAGCGGGCGTCCGGTGTCGCCCAGGATTCCGCTGGGCACGTCGACGGCGACGATCCGCGCCGCTCCGGGCATGACCCGCGCCAAGCGGTCGGCCTCGCCTTCAAGGGGCCGCGACAGGCCGGCGCCGAACAGGCAATCGATATAGAGCGACGCAGAGCCCGGTTCCGAAACCAGCGGCCCGGTCTCACCCTTCCAGCGTCCGGCCGCCCATTGCGCCGCCGGACTGGCGGGCGGGGCCAACGCCTCCACCCGCACGGGCCAGCCGCCGCGCCGCAGATGCCGGGCGATCACATAGCCGTCGCCGCCGTTGTCGCCGGGACCACACCAGACCACCGTGGCGCAGCGCGCGTAGCGCTCACGAACGAGGTCGGCCACGGCGCGGCCGGCGCGTTCCATCAGGACGGTCGTCGGTGTTCCCGCCTCGGCCGCCGCGCGATCCGCCGCGGTCATCTCGGCGACGGTCATGATCTCGCGCGGCACGGCGGCTCCTTGTCTTGGTGAGATGGCCCTAGAGAACCTGCGTCGAGGCTTCGCGGCCTTTGTTGACCAGGATCAACGCGCCGTCGACCACATCGAACACCGTCACCGAAACGTGGTCGGGCCGGAACGCGGCCACCAACTCGCCGCCGGTCGCCACGGACACCGCCGCGTTCAGCGCCACGAAGTGACTGAACACAGCGGCGTCGGGATGCGAGGCCACGCCCTCGGCCACCTGTCGGGTCCAGGCCGCATAGTCCAGATCGCCCCGGATGTCGCTCCACCGCCCCTGGAACGCCTCGCGCAACCATCCGGGGCGCGCTTCAGCCTCAAGGGCGGCCGGCGTCGGGATCTCGCCGACCCTCGGATCGATCTCGACCGGCACGCCCAAGGCGGCGGCCAGCGGCTGGGCGGTTTCCCGACAGCGGCGCAGCGGCGAACTCACCACCCGGCGCGGCCGCTCCCCCTCGGGCAAGGCCAGCAAAACGCTCGCCACCGTCCGCGCCTGCTCGGCCCCGGTGGCGTCCAGGCCGGGATCCTGATCCGCATCGCCCCAAGTCGAGGCAGGACGACCATGGCGGATCATATGAATGCGGCTCATCGGCTTCCCCCGTCTTCGCAATATCTTCCTAGCGACGCCCGCGACGCCGGTCCCGTTCTAACGCTTCCGGCGTCGGGCCGGGCGCGCTTCGCCGTCGGAACGTGCAAATGCGCAAAAACCGACCCTGACCTAGTCGCCTCATCCGCCCCGGATTTCGCCGCAATCTTCAGCAGTTTTCGAAGCGAAGGCGCATTTTTGGCCACTCCTCAGAAATGGCCGCAACCCCTTACCGCCGCGGACTATGGGCCTTCGCTCCGGTTCTTTGCCGCCAAAACGGTGGTTTTGACGATCGTTGGTCGGCAATCGATCCGCATGGAGCGGTTTGACCGCCCAAACCTGCACTGATCAACTTTCAGGCTTTACGTGCACAAATATGCATCATTGAGCCGAACTCGACAGAACTCCCCCCATAAAGCGCGTCACCGCGCTTGTGAGCCCGCGGGCCACCGTGCTCCGTGCCGCTCTGTCAGCGGCGCCCGCGCCGTATGGGCGTGAAAGAAGTCTGATGAAAAAGATCGAAGCCGTCATCAAGCCGTTCAAGCTCGATGAGGTCAAAGAGGCGCTCCAGGAGATGGGCGTGCAAGGCATGACCGTGCTGGAAGCCAAGGGCTATGGCCGCCAGAAGGGTCATACCGAGCTCTATCGCGGCGCCGAGTACGTCGTCGACTTCCTTCCCAAGATCAAAGTCGAAGTCGTGGTTGAAGACAGCCAGTTGGAACCCGCCCTCGAAGCCATCACCACCGCCGCCCGCACGGGCCGCATCGGCGACGGCAAGATTTTCGTGTCCGAGATCACGGAAGTCGTCCGCATCCGCACCGGAGAAACCGGCCCGTCCGCCGTCTAGGCCAGGCCGAAAACCGCTTAACGCTCAAAGGGGATAACGATGAGCACCGCCAAGAAAATCCTGGATCTGATCAAGGAAAAGGACGTCAAGTACGTCGACGTCCGTTTCACCGACGTGCGCGGCAAGCTGCAGCACGTGACCTTCGACATCGATCTGGTCGATGACGACTTCCTCAACGACGGCACCATGTTCGACGGCTCGTCGATCGCCGGCTGGAAGGCCATCAACGAGTCGGACATGAAGCTGCGTCCGGACCTGACCAGCGCGATCATCGATCCGTTCTACCAGCAGACCACCCTGGCGCTGTTCTGCGACGTGGTGAACCCCGACACGGGCACGCCTTACAACCGCGACCCGCGCTCGATCGCCAAGAACGCCCTGGCCTACGTCAAGTCGTCGGGCATCGGCGACACGGTGTTCTTCGGCCCCGAAGCCGAGTTCTTCATCTTCGACGACGTGCGCTGGAGCACCGCTTCGAACAACACGGGCTATTCGTTCGACTCCGTCGAACTGCCGGGCAACTCGGCCAAGGAATATCCGGAAGGCAACATGGGCCATCGTCCGGGTCCGAAGGGCGGCTACTTCCCGGTCAACCCGATCGACTCGGCTCAAGACCTGCGCGGCGAAATGCTGGCCGTCATGGGCGAGCTGGGCATGAAGCCGGAAAAGCACCACCACGAAGTGGCGCCCGCCCAGCACGAACTCGGCCTGAAGTTCGACACCATGGTCGTGATGGCCGACCGGATGCAGCTCTACAAGTACGTGATCCACAACGTGGCCCACGCCTACGGCAAGACCGCCACCTTCATGGCCAAGCCGATGTTCGGCGACAACGGCTCGGGCATGCACGTGCACCAGTCGATCTGGCAGGACGGCAAACCGCTGTTCGCCGGCGACAAGTACGCCGGCCTGTCGGACATGTGCCTGTGGTACATCGGCGGCATCATCAAGCACGCCAAGGCGATCAACGCGTTCTCGAACTCCACGACGAACTCGTACAAGCGCCTGGTGCCGGGCTACGAAGCCCCGGTGAAGCTGGCCTACTCGTCGCGTAACCGCTCGGCCTCGATCCGCATCCCGCACGTCGACTCGCCGAAGGCCAAGCGCATCGAGGCGCGCTTCCCCGATCCGATGGGCAACCCGTACCTGACCTTCGTCGCCCTGCTGATGGCCGGCCTGGACGGCATCAACAACAAGATCGATCCGGGCGCGGCCGCCGACAAGAACCTGTACGACCTGCCGCCCCGCGAGCAGAAGAAGATCCCGGAAGTCTGCGGCTCGCTCCGCGAGGCTCTGGAAAACCTCGACAAGGACCGCGCCTTCCTGAAGGCCGGCGGCGTCATGGACGACGACTTCATCGACAGCTACATCGAGCTGAAGATGGAAGAGGTGATGCGCCTGACGCTGCACCCGCACCCGGTCGAATTCGACATGTACTACAAGTGCTAAGCCTTACGGCCTAGGACGAAGGACAAGGCCCGCGGAGCGATCCGCGGGCCTTTTTCATGTCCGGTTCACGGGTCGGGGTGGGTCGCCGCCTACGCCTCCCAAGGCTCCAGCGCGCTATGCGGCGCCTGCGCTTGCTCGATGCGAACAAGGTCGAGGACGCCGATCATCTGGTGGAAGCGCGCTCAGCCCAATCCCACGCCGCCGACCGGCGCCGTTTCGAAGCGATGTCCGAACCCCGCGATGATCGGGCGGGCCTTGGCGATGGCGACCTGGACGGCCGGCAGCTTCAGCGAGGCGGCGTGGCTGTCCTTGTCGGTCCAGACCTCGGTGATCCATAGGGCGTCGGCGTCGGCCGCGTCCTTGGCGACGATGTAGCTGAGGCAGCCGGGCATGCCTTCGGTGCTCTCCGCCAGAATGGCGACCAGTTCATCCCGCTTGCCGGGCGCGGCCTTCATCTGGCCGATCAGTCCGTACATCGTCTTGTCCATTTGGGGCTTGTCCTCCTTGGCCTGGGTCAGCGACGGCGCGGCGACGGCGGCCAGGCCCAGCCCGCCCGCCAGCACCGCGCGGCGCGCCAGACCATCCGTTGAATC
Source organism: Caulobacter sp. (assembly GCF_049283275.1). GTDB lineage: Bacteria > Pseudomonadota > Alphaproteobacteria > Caulobacterales > Caulobacteraceae > Caulobacter. The sequence continues at coordinate 7,067 of NZ_JBAPVS010000254.1, forward strand.
TAGGTGAGTCATGAGTCCTCCGGCAGGCAGCTTGACGGTGGATTGGCCATAAGATGTCAGCAGTGAACGCCGCGCTTGGCCCTCGTCCTTCAACAAGCTCAGGATGAGGACCACTTCGCAGGCCTCGGCGGTAGAAAACCTCATCCTGAGCTTGTCGAAGGACGAGGTTTTCGCCGCCCCGGGGCGCGCTGAACTTCGCCCCCTAAACCTTGCACTCGCCTTGGGTCGCGACACTGGCGCCCTGGGCGGTGGCAGTGCAGGCGCTGGCGTAGGTCTTGCCGTCGCAGCCGCAAACCGGGGCGTAGATCATCGGGCACATCTGGGGCGCCTTGCGGCAGGTCCCCGCGCCGTCGGCGACCTGGCACTGGCCGGCCGGCATCTGGCAGACCAGGCCCGAGACGCACTGGAAGCCCGCGAACCCGCCACACATGCCGCCCTCAGCCACCGGCGTGCGCGCGTTGGTCGGCGGCGTCGGCTGGGCGGGGCTGGAACCGGGGCTCGAACAGCCCAGCAGGGTCAGCGCGGCCAGGAGGATCAGGGGTCGCCAAGTCATCATCTGCTCCAGGGGCTGAAACCGTCTAGGAAACGCACCATCCTGCCATGCGTCCGGTCAGGCGGGCAATTCGACGCGCGACGGCCCGCGCCGCGACCTATCCCCCTCTTTTCTTCGTGTCCCGCACGGCCCATACGGGGCGCTCCCGCCGAATCGACGCATGTTCCTGTAATGTCCTCCAAAGACGCTCCCGCTTCCTTCTCGCTGTTCGACGACGACGCCTTGGCCCCCGTGCCGGCTTCGCCGTTCCCGGCCCGTGAACCGCATCCCACGCCCGCGCCGCGCCCCGCCGCGCCGCCGCCGCCCTC
>NZ_JBAPVS010000255.1:0-2675 GCF_049283275.1 Caulobacter sp.
GTCGTCACCAGCTTGGCGTCGTCCTCCTTCAGGCCCTTGATCTGACGCAGGCCCAGGCGGACGGCTTTCCAGTGCGGGCGGGTGTCTTCGTTGGAGAGCTTGTCGGGGGGTGTTTCTCCCCTCCCCCTGGATGGGGGAGGGGTCGGGGGTGGGGGTGACAGCGGTTCCGGACGGAATGAAACCGTAGTCGAACCCACCGCCGTAGCCACCCCTAGCCCCTCCCCCATCAAGGGGGAGGGGAACTTTCTGGCCTCCAACGTGCAGTCCCAGTCGCTCATCAGCACGTCCGGCGCCCGCACCTCGACCCCGTGCTCGCGGGCGTCGCGCACCAGTTGGGCCGGCTGGTAGAAGCCCATCGGCTGGGAGTTGATCAGGGCCGCGCAGAACACGTCCGGCCAGGCCCATTTGATCCAGGCCGAGACATAGACCAGCTTGGCGAAGCTGGCCGCGTGGCTTTCCGGGAAGCCGTACGAGCCGAAGCCTTCGATCTGCTTGAAGCAGCGGGTGGCGAAGTCGCGCTCGTAGCCGCGCCGCACCATGCCCTCGACGAACTTGTCGCGATATTCGGCCGGGTCGCCGAGGTTGCGGAACGTGGCCATCGCCTTGCGCAGGCCGTCGGCCTCATCCGGCGTGAACCTGGCGGCGGTGATGGCCAGGCTCATCGCCTGCTCCTGAAAGAGCGGCACGCCGTAGGTGTTGCCGAGGATCTCCCTCAGTTCGTCCGGGTGGCCGTGCTCCGGCGACGGCGCGGGCCATTCCGCCTTCTCCAGCCCCTGGCGCCGCCGCAGATAGGGATGGACCATGTCGCCCTGGATCGGTCCCGGCCGGACGATCGCCACCTCGATGACCAGGTCATAGAACTTGTTCGGCTTCAGGCGCGGCAGCATCGACATCTGGGCCCGGCTCTCGACCTGGAACACCCCCACGCTGTCGGCCTTGGACAGCATGTCGTAGACGCCCTTCACCTCGACCGGCACGTCGGCCAGGTCGACGATCGGCTGGCCGTGGTCGGCGCGCAGCATGCCGAACGCCCGTTGGATGGCGGTCAGCATGCCCAGAGCCAGCACATCGACCTTCATCAGCTTCAGACTGTCGATGTCGTCCTTGTCCCACTCGATGAAGGTGCGGTCCTTCATCGCCGCATTGCCGATCGGCACGGTCTCGTCCAGCCGCCGCTTGGTCAGGACGAAGCCGCCGACGTGCTGCGACAGGTGGCGCGGATGCTGCAGCAGCTCGGTGGCCAGGGCGATGGCCCGGGCGATCTGAGGGTTCTTCGGATCCAGCCCTGTCTGCTTGATGTGCTCGTCGGGCAGACCGTCGCCCCAGCTGCCCCAGACGGTGTTGGCCAGGATCGCGGTGATGTCCTCGGTCAGGCCCAGGGCCTTGCCGACGTCGCGGATGGCGCTGCGCGGGCGGTAGTGGATCACCGTGCCGCAGATGGCGGCGTACTCGCGGCCATAGCGTTCGTAGACGTACTGCATCACCTCCTCGCGCCGCTCGTGCTCGAAATCGACGTCGATGTCGGGCGGCTCGCCGCGGTTTTCCGAGATGAAGCGGGTGAACAGCAGCCGGTGCTCGGTGGGGTCGATCGCCGTCACCCCCAGGCAGAAACAGACCGAGGAATTGGCCGCCGAGCCCCGCCCCTGGCACAGGATGCCCATCTCCCGCGCCTTGTGGACGATGTCGTGCACGGTGATGAAGTAGTTGGGATAGTCCATCTTGGCGATCAGCCGCAGCTCCTCGCGCAGTTGGTCGGCGACCTTGTCGGGAACCCCCTTGGGATAGCGCCAGGCCGCGCCCTGCCAGGTCAGGTCGGTCAGGTGCTGCATGGCGCTCTTGCCGGGCGGCACGGGTTCGTCGGGATACTGCTCGTTCAGCTGACCCAGGTCGAAGCCGATGCGCTCGACGATCTCCATCGTGCGCTCCACCGCCTGGGGCCAGCGCTCGAACAGCCGGGCCATCTCGGCCGGGGTCTTGATGTGACGCTCGGCGTTGGCCTCCAGACGGAAACCCGCCTCGGTGATCGAGCAGCCCTCGCGGATGCAGGTCATCACGTCCTGCAGCGGCCGCCGTTCGGGGCCGTGATAGAGCACGTCGTTGGTGGCCACCATCGGCGCGCGGGCGTCCCGCGCCAGGTCGGACAATCGCGACAGGCGCTTCAGATCCTGGGCCGCATAGGCCCGGCTGGCGGCCAGCCAGACCCGGCCGCGCAGCTCTCCGGCCATGCGGTTCAGATCGGTCTCGAACGTCTCATCCAGTTTCGTCGGCGGCACGATCAGGGCCAGCTGTCCGTCGGCATGTTCGAGAAAGTCCTTCCAGAACAGGTGGCATTCCCCCTTCTCGGCCCGGCGCTGGCCGACGGTCAGAAGGCGGGTCAGGCGGGCGAAGGCCTCGCGGTCGGACGGGTAGACCAGCAGGCTGGGCGTCTCGTCCATGAAGTCCAGCCGGCAGCCGGTCAGGGCGCGGATCGACAGGTCCTTGGCCGCCGTCCAGGCGCGCACGACCCCGGCCAGGGTGTTGCGGTCGGCGACGCCCACGGCGCTCAGGCCCAGGGCCTGTCCGGTCAGCATCAGCTCCTGGGCGTGGGAGGCCCCGCGCAGGAAGGAGAAGTTCGTGGTGGTTTGGAGCTCGGCGTAGGCGTGGGTCATCGAAGGAAGACCCCCTCAGTCGCTACG
>NZ_JBAPVS010000256.1:0-3292 GCF_049283275.1 Caulobacter sp.
TCGCCCGCGCCCTCGGCGGTTTCGTTGTCGTCGTCGCGCTTGGCCTCGCCCAGCGGGCCGGCGTCGCGCTTGCCGTCATGCCAGTTGTCGCTGTTGTTGGAGACCAGGCTGATGCGGTCGCGGTCGACGCCGCCGCGTTCCAGATCCTCGACGGCGCCGAGGGCTTGGGTGTGGGTGTCGTACAGACGGGTGATGGTGCGGCTCATGGTCGTGTCCTCGAAATGTCTTGATGGGGATGTCGGTGGGCGGCGGCGCGACCTAGAGCGCGGTGACGGCGCCCTTGTAGTCGACCGAGACGGTGACCGACTTGCCGTCCTTGGTGGCCGGTCCCTGCCATAGGCCGTTGGTGTTCTGGGTCAGGGCGCCGACGGCGGTGTAGCCGGCCGATTCGATGGCGCTCTTGGCCTGGGCTTCGGTGTAGGAGCTGGCGCCGGGGGTGGGGCCGCTTTCACCGGTGGTCGGGGTGGTGTCGATCGCTTCGTTGCGCGGCGCTTCCGAGGAAGAGACGACGGGACCGGCGGTGCGGTCGGCGCCGGCGTCGGCTTCGGTCTTCGGGCCGCAAGCGGTCATCGTCGCCGCTGCGAGAGCGACGGCTGCTAGGGTTCTGATCATGTGTTTTGCTCCCAAAAGTGGGAGAGGAAGCCCCCGGCGACGACGTTGGTTCCAACCGTCAGCACGAGGTTTCTGGCGTCTTCGACGCATGGGTCGGATAGGCGACAAACCGGCTTTTGAGCGGCCGCGCGGACCCTTAAACGCGAAAAGGCCCGCGAGGCGAACCTCGCGGGCCTTTCGTTCGGCCTGGACCGAGAAAGTCTTAGGCGGCGACGGCGGTCGCGGCGGCCTTGGCCTTGGCCTTGACCTGAGCCTTGATCTTCAGGGCGCGCGGCGACAGCTGCTCGTCCTTGGCGCCCAGCAGGAACACGTCCAGGCCGCCCCGGAAGTCCAGGGTGCGCAGGGCCGCGTTGCTGATGCGCAGCTTGAAGGTCTGACCCAGCGAGTCCGACTGCAGCGACGCGGGCGACAGGGCCGGCAGGAAGCGGCGCTTGGTCTTGATGTTCGAGTGGCTCACATTGTGGCCGACCATCGGACCGATCCCGGTGAGTTCGCAACGGCGCGACATGGCGGATACCTTGGGCTTGGGCGAAACCGGAGGTTCCGCAACATGAATTCGGCCGCGCAGTGGACGGACCGCTGCGCGAGAGCGGGCGATATAGGCGAAGGGGGCTCGCCGAGTCAAGCCGCGCGGCGCGGCGCCGGGCTAAATAGGGCGCCCAAACATCGCCATCAGATGCGGTTCATCTGCCCTCCTTATAAGGCTCCCTATATAGAGACGGCCTGAAGAGAAGGAATCCCATGCGTCTGCTTGCTTCCGCCGCGGTTTCGCTGGTCATCGCCGGCGGCCTTCTGGCCGCCGGCGCCGCCGTGGCCCTGGCTCGCCCCCAAGGCGGAGACGCCAAGGCCGCCACGACGATCCTGACCGGCCAGTGGGAATACAACACGCGGTTCGGACCGATTCCCATCGACAGCGACCTGCACTGCCTGACCGAGAGGGACGTCGAGAACTTCAATCGCGGCATCTGCCTCAAGCGCTACACCTGCGACTACGAGACCAGCAAGGTGCGCGACGGCCAGATCGCGCTGAAGGGCACCTGGACCGACAAGAAGGGCCGCGTGGCCCCGATCACCGCCGACGGCTCCTATACGCCGGAAAGCTTCACGATCGCGGCCAAGGGCAAGACGGTCGACGGCATCCCGATGGCCCTCACCCTGATCGCCAAGCGCGTCAGCGCCACCTGCCCGACCAGCTAGAAGACTTCACATAACGCTGATTGCCAAGCTCGGCTTCTCGCGCGAAGAATGCCGCGCCACGACCGGAGGCTGATCTCCGGCGTGTCCGGGAGCTCGCTCATGGCCGACGTAACCTCCGTCAATTCCCAGATCACCGACGCCGTCACCCAGTCCAACCTGACCACGCTGGGCGACGGTCCCGCCATGGCTATGGGCTCGGTCTATCAAAGCCTGGCCCATTCCTTGGGCATCCTGTTCGAGAACGCCGTGGCCGCCCAACAGCAGCAGGCCGTGCTGGCCCAGGCGGCGACCAATGTCGGCGTCATGCAGCTGTATGGCGCGGCCAGCGAGGCCGCAGCCAAGATCGCCCAGTCGGATGTGCCCGACAACATGCTGTCGCTGCTGACCGCCCTGCGCGCCAGCACCGGCCCGATCCCGTCCTTCGCCGACCTCGCTGAAAAGGCCGCGACCGCGCAGGGCGCCGCGGCCGACAAGGCCAAGGCCAAGTCGGGCGCCTGACATGGCCGTCGCACCTCCGGCCGAACCCTCGACGCTGGACGAGGTCATGAAGGCGGCGGCGATCCAGGCCGCCAGCCTGGCCCTGCTGAACGCCGTCCAGCACTTGCAGCGCACCGCCGCCTTGGTCGAGGCCGCCGCGGCCGCCAGTCTGGTCGGGGCCCTGAGTCCGGGCGCCGAGCCCGAGTCGGGCTGGGCGCAGGCGCTGAGCGCCTCGCAAGGCTTGATGGAGGCGGCCGTGCAGAACTTCGGCAAGGTGGTGACGGTCGCCAAGGACCTGACGGCCGGTCCGCGATCCTGAACGGGCGACCCGGCCCCGCGCGTCCTGTTTGTGGGCCCTGTTTGTGGTTAATCCGAATTAAGCTACAATAGCTAGTAGGGAACAAACACTGAATCGGGCGAAGTCGCTGATTCGGTCATGATTCGTTTCGCTCGTGTTCGGGCGAACGCCAGTCGCCGTTAACCGGTCAAGCTTCCCGGCCTCAAGACCTTATCTGTCCGGCGCTCCGGGGCTCATCGCCCGCGCTGCGGCGCCACCGAGAACTCCATGTCGAACAGGGTCGGCGCGTCATTGGTCTTGGCCCGCTCGATGGTCAGCATGCGGGCCTTGGTCTCGACCCCGCCGGGGGCCGAGAAGCCGCCGCTCTTGCCGTCGGCGCCCAGCACGCGGTGGCAGGGGACGATGATCGGCCAGGGGTTCTCGCCCAGGGCCTTGCCGACGGCGCGGGCCGCGCCCGGGTCGTCCATGGCCTTGGCGATCTGGCCGTAGGTCAGGGTCTCGCCGGGCGGGATGGCGCGGGCGATCTCGTAGACCCGGCGGTTGAAGGGGGCGACGACGCTGAAGTCCAGCTCGACATCGACCAGGTCGTCGCGGCCGCCGGCCAGCAGGTCGTTGATCCGCTCGACCACGCGCTGGACCAACGGCGGCGGCGGCGAGGTCTCGACCGCGTCCGGATAACGGCGGCGCAGGCGGGCCCAGGCGGCGCCC
>NZ_JBAPVS010000257.1:0-3004 GCF_049283275.1 Caulobacter sp.
CCCCTCAGTCGCTCCGCGACAGCTCCCCCAGAGGGGGAGCATCTAGCGCGATCAGATCCTCCCCCTCTGGGGGAGGTGGCCCGGAGGGCCGGAGGGGGACTATGTCACCGGTGATCGTTCGAAACCCGCCCCTCCGGGCCATGGCCCGTCTCGCTTTCGTCACCGCGCGGCGCTAACACACCGCCATGACCCGTCACATCCCCCTGCAAGGCGTCGAGAACTTCCGGGATTTCGGCGACTACGCCGCCGGCGAGGGCCGGTTGAAGAAGGGCGTGCTGTTCCGCGCCGCCCACCAGGCCGAGGCCACCGACGAGGATCTCGTCGCCATGGCCGGCCTGAACCTCTGCACCATTGTCGACCTGCGCCGGCCCAACGAGCGCCAGCGCGATCCGTCGCGGCGCTGGGCGGGCTTCGCGGCCGAGGTGATCGACAACGACCTGGGCGTGACGGGCGAGGACCCCTGGCACACCTTCCTGCGCGGCTCGGACCTGTCGGTGGAGTCGATCCGCGGCTACCTGGTCGACTACTACCGCCGCGCGCCGTTCGCCGAGCGCCACCTGGACCTGTTCCGCCGCTACTTCCAGGCCCTGGCCGCCGCGCGCGGCCCGGTGCTGATCCACTGCGCGGCGGGCAAGGACCGCACCGGCCTGCTGGCCGCCCTCACCCACCACGTGGCCGGTGTGGGCGACGACGACATCGTCGACGACTACCTGCTGACCAACAACGAGGCCTTCTTCGCCCGTCGCGGTCCCCGGATGGCCGATCGCCTGGAAGCCGAGCTCGGCCGCCGGCCGACCGACACGGCGATGCGCGTGGCCCTGGGCGTCGAGGCCGACTACCTGGCTACGGCGATCGCCGAGATGAAGGCCCGGTACGGCTCGCTCGACGGTTATCTGGAACAGGCGCTCGGGCTGGACGCGGCGGGCCGCGAGGCGGTGCGGGCGCATATCCTGCTGTGAATGACCCTTCTCCCCTTGCGGGAGAAGGTGGCCCGCGAGGCGGGTCGGATGAGGGGTCGAAAGCCCTATCTGGAAGTTCTGAGAGACCCCTCACCCGTCGGCCTTCGGCCGCCACCCTCTCCCACAAGGGGAGAGGGACCACGAACGCGCGTGACAAACGCCCGTTTCAAAGTCACGCTCCATCCAAGCCGCCGCGCCAGACGACGGCCTGTAAACAGGGTGGAACCGCATGAGTGAGTTCTCGGCCGCCGCGGCGGTCCCGGCGAGCGGCGAACCGATCGCCCCGCTGAAGTCGGGCCTGCCGCGCGGGGCCCTCGCCTGGATCCTGCAGCAGGGCGCGCGCGACCCCTATGTGATCCTGATCACCATCTACATCTTCTCGCCCTACTTCTCGCGGGTGCTGGTCGGCGACCCGGTCAAGGGCCAGGCGGTGGTGGCCAACATCTCCACGATCTATGGCCTGCTGACCGCCGTGACCGCGCCGTTCCTGGGGGCGATGATCGAGCAGTACGGACCGCGCAAGCCGATGCTGGGGGGCGTGCTGGCGATCATGGTCCCGGCCCTGATCGCCCTGTGGTGGGCCATGCCGGTCGGCGGCCTGCCGCTGGTGGTCACCAGCGCCCTGCTGATCGTGCTGGGCGTGGTCTATAATCTCGGCGACGTGCTGAGCAATTCGCTGCTGGGCCGCGCCGCCGGCGCCGTTCCGGGGCGCGCCGCCCTGATCTCGGGCCTGGGCTACGCCGTGGCCAACGGCCTGTCGGTGGCCCTGCTGATCTTCATGCTGTGGGGCATGGTGCTGCCCGGCCAGGTCGACTGGCCCGGCGTGCCGCACGCTCCGCTGTTCGGCCTGGACCCGGCCAAGAACGAGCCCAGCCGGATTTCCGGACCCCTGTCGGCGGCGGTGATGCTGCTGGGCGCGATCCCGTTCTTCCTGTGGACCCCCGACGCGCTGCGCACCGGCCGCAGTTGGATGGCCAGCCTGCGGGACGGGATCGCCATGCTGCGCGACATCTTCGGCAACCTGAAGGGCCACCGCGACATCGCCGTCTTCCTGGGCGGACGCCTGCTCTACAACGACGGCATGACGGCGCTGCTGGTGTTCGGCGGACTCCTGGCCGCCGGCCTGATGAAGTGGGGCGCGCTGGAAATGCTGGCCTACGGCATCTCGCTCAGCATCTTCGGCGTGTTCGGCGGTCTGATCGCGCCGTGGCTCGACAAGGTGCTGGGCCCGCGCAAGGCCGTGCAGGTCGAGATCGCCGGCTCGCTGCTGGTGCTGCTGGCCACCCTGGGCATGGGCCGCGAGAAGATCCTCTATTTCTGGGCCTTCGACCCGGCCGCCCACGCGCCGGTCTGGAACGGACCCCTGTTCCGCACCGTGCCCGAGCTGATCTATCTGGGCCTGGGCCTGCTGATCGCGGTGTTCGTCACCGCCCAGTACGCCTCCAGCCGCACCCTGCTGATCCGCCTGTGCCCGCCCGACAAGACCGCGGCGTTCTTCGGGCTCTACGCCCTGTCGGGCACCTGCACCATGTGGTTGGGTTCGCTGCTGGTCGCCCTGGCCACCGCCGTCTTCAAGAGCCAGGTCGGCGGCTTCGTGCCGGTGGCGGCCCTGCTGCTGGCGGGCCTTTGCGTGCTGTTCCTGGTCAAGGGCGGCGAGCCGGAGACCTGATCAGCAGCCTCGGCCCCATGGCGTCGAACGGCGCGCGGCGGTATCACCCGCCGATGCGTCATGTCGTCCTCATCAGCGCCCCCTGGCGCGACCCGGTCTGGGCCGCGGCCCCGTGGCGGGACGAGCCCTTCGCCTGTGCGATGATCTCCGGCGGCCAGGCCGGGCGGTGGTCCTATCTGCTGCGCGATCCGGACGCGACGCTGAGCGTGACCCCCGACGACCCGCGCGACCCGTTCGCCGCCCTGGCCGAGCTGGTGGGGCCGCCCCAGGCCATGGACCCCGACGGCCCGCCGTTCCAGGGCGGGGTGGTGGGCCTGGCCGCCTATGAGCTGGGCGACCGCGTCGAGCCCCTGGACCTGCCGCGCACCGGCTGGCC
>NZ_JBAPVS010000258.1:0-2344 GCF_049283275.1 Caulobacter sp.
GTCGCGGAGCGACTGAGGGGGCCTTCCCCGCGCAAAGAAAAGGGCGGCTCCTCGCGAAGCCGCCCTTTCGTATTCTCTGGGCTAAACCCCTACAGCTGACCCAGCATGTAGTCGGCCGACGAAACCTTGAATTCCCCGCCCTCTTCCACGTTCAGGGTCTGGACCACCCCGTCCTTGGCGATCAGCGAGTAGCGCTGCGAGCGCAGGCCCATGCCGAACTTCGAACCATCGAACTCCAGGCCGATGGCCCGGGTGAAGTCGCCGTTGCCGTCGGCCAGCAGCAGCACCTCGTCGGTGATGCCCTGGTCAGCGCCCCAGGCCTTCATCACGAACAGGTCGTTGACCGAGACACAGGCGATCGTATCGACACCCTTGGCCTTCAGGTCGGCGGCGTGATCCTTGAAGCCCGGCAGGTGCTTGGCCGAGCACGTCGGGGTGAAGGCGCCGGGGACGGCGAACAGGGCCACCGTCTTGCCCTTGAACAGATCGTCGGTGGTGACCGGGGCCGGGCCCTCGGCCGTGCTGGTCATGAAAGTCGCCGAAGGAAGCTTGTCGCCAACCTTGATCGCCATGTGCGGTGTCCCTGCTCTGCATGTTCTTTGTAAGCGCGTAACGCAGATAAAGGCGCCGGAGCCGATCGCCAAGGGAAGGTTGGACTTGAAACCGACGCGTTCCGACCCGATCCTCTAATCATGGACTCAACCCGCACGGAACATGGAGCCTTCCTCGCCGGACAGATGCTGGTGGCCATGCCCGGCATCGAGGACCCGCGGTTCGAACGGGCCGTGCTGTACGTCTGCGCCCACGACGCCGAGCAGGCCATGGGCCTGGCGGTCAACCGCCCGGTCGAGGGCCTGACCCTGTTCGAGCTGCTCAACAATCTGGGCGTCGCCCCGGAGATCGAGGCCCGGGGCGATCTGGTCATGCTGGGCGGCCCGGTCGAGCGCGAGCGCGGCTTCGTCCTGCACACCGACGACTATGTCTCGCCCGACTCCACGGTGTCGGTGGCCGACGGCCTGGCCCTGACGGTGACCCGCGACGCGCTGGACGCCCTGGGCAGCAAGATGCGCCGCCCGCGGCACGCCATCCTGGCCCTGGGCTATTCCGGCTGGGGGCCGGGCCAGCTGGAGCAGGAGCTGCGCGACAATGTCTGGCTGATCTGCGACGCCGACGAAGCCCTGCTGTTCGGCGACGACTACGACAACAAATGGACCATGGCCCTGGCCAAGATCGGCGTCACCGCCGACCACCTGTCGTCCCAGGCGGGTCGGGCCTGAGCTAAGGGCGGGGCGGTGGATCCTCGGGCCCAGCCGCGTATCGCCATCGAATAAGCTCTAAAATTTTTCTCGTCATTCCCGCCCTTGTGGCGGGAATGACAGCGTGGAAGATAAGCGCGGTCGAACTGCGGATGCCGGCAGAGCCTAGCCCCGGGCCTTCACCGGCGCGGCGCCGTCGACATAGGCCTCGTTCAGATAGACCTCGGCCTCCTGCGGCGACAGGGCCGGCGCATAGCCGAAGCCCTGGCCGTAGTCGCAGCCCAGCGACTGCAGGGCGCGGGCCATTTCGGCGTTTTCGACACCCTCGGCGACGACTTCCAGATCCAGGTCCTGGCCCAGCTTCACCACCGAGCGGACGATCTTGGCCGAGCCGGCGTTGCTGCCCATGGTCCGCACGAAGTAGCGGTCGATCTTCAGCGTGTCGAACGGCAGGCGCGTCAGGTACGACAGCGACGAGAAGCCGGTGCCGAAGTCGTCCAGCGCCAGGCCGGCGCCGGCCTCGCGCAGGGTCTTGAGGATCATCGCGGCCCGCTCGGGATCGCGCATGATGTCGCTTTCGGTGACTTCCAGCTTCAGGGCGCCGCGCGGCAGGTCGTGCTCGCGGATCACCTGGCGCACGTCCTGGACCAGGCCGGGGCGGTCGATCTCGCCGGTCGACAGGTTGACGCTGACGGTCAGGCCGGCGACGGCCGGGTGCGAGGCGCGCCAGGCGGCCAGCTGCCGGGCCGAGGTGCGCATCATGTGCTCGCCCAGCTCGCTCATCAGGCCCATCTCCTCCACCAGCGGAAGGAATTCGTCGGGCGGCAGCATGCCGCGACGCGGATGGATCCAGCGGGCCAAGGCCTCGAAGCCCGACAGGGCGCCGGTCGACAACCGCACCACGGGCTGGAAGAAGGGCCTGATCTCACCCCGAGCGATGGCGCCGCGCAGGTCGGCCTCCAGGGCCAGACGCGACAGGCCGTCGGTCTCCATCGAGCGGCCATAGGCGGCGGCGCCGCCTCGACCCGCGGAACCGGCCGCCTCGACGGCCAGCTCGGCGCGGCGCAGCAGTTCGGCCGCCTCGGGGG
>NZ_JBAPVS010000259.1:0-9012 GCF_049283275.1 Caulobacter sp.
ATCCCCAACCCGTCCCCCATCAAAGGGGGAAGGGAGCATGAGTGCGACCACCATGCGCGCCCTTGTCGTCGAAAGCCTCGCCTCCGACTTCGCCGGCTGCGCGGTCCGCGAGGTCCCTCGGCCGACGCCCGGTCCAGGCCAGGTGCTGGTCCGCGTGCGCGCCGCCAGCGTCAACTTCCCCGACCTGCTGATGACCCGGGGCGAGTACCAGCTTAAGCCGCCCCTGCCCTTCACGCCGGGGCTGGACCTGGCCGGCGAGATCGCCGCGCTGGGCGAGGGCGTGACCGGCTGGACCGCGGGCGACGCCGTGGTCGGCGGGACGGGTCTGGGCGGGTTCGCGCAATATGCCGTGGTCTCGGCCGCCGCCCTCAAGCCCAAGCCCGCCCGGCTGTCGTTCGCGGAGGCCGCGGCCCACACCGCCGCCTATCTGACCGCCTATGTCGCCCTGGTCCGCCGGGCGCGGCTGGAGCCCGGCGAATGGGTGCTGGTGCACGGCGCGGCCGGCGGCGTGGGGCTGGCGGCCGTCGACCTGGCCAAGGCCCTGGGCGCGAAGGTGATCGCCGCCTCGGCCTCCGACGCCAAGCTCGCAGAGATCCAGCGCCTCTACGCCCCCGACGCCGTGGTCAACGTCACCGGCGGCTTCCGTGAGCAGGTCAAGGCGATCACCGGCGGGCGCGGGGCCGACGTGATCTACGACCCGGTGGGCGGCGACGTGTTCGACGAGAGCGTGCGCTGCATCGCCTTCGACGGGCGGCTGCTGGTGATCGGCTTCACCTCGGGCCGCATCCCGACCGTCTCGGTCAACATGCCGCTGATCAAGGGCTTCTCCGTGATGGGCGTGCGGGCGGGGGAGTACGGACGGCAGTTTCCGGACAAGGGCCGCGAGAACGCCGAAGCGGTGTGGAGGATGGCCGACGAGGGCGTCATCCGGCCGCACGTGCACGCCGAACTGCCGCTGAACCGCTGGCGCGAGGCGTTCGACCTGCTGGCCAGCCGGCAAGTGATCGGCAAGGCGGTGATCCGGCCGGACCTGTGAGGCGACGCGGGCGACAGGCGGGGCAGGTTCGCCCAAGCCCTTGGTTCGACTCATGTTGACAGCGGCGGCCCCTTCCCTTATCCACCGCCCCTCACTCGCGGCGGCCTTGCGGCTTCCGCGTCCCATTATTATCGGAGCCACCTCGTGAAGCGGACATTCCAGCCGTCGAAGCTCGTGCGAGCCCGCCGTCACGGCTACCGCGCGCGTATGGCCACCAAGAACGGCCAAAAGATCGTCGCGCGTCGCCGCGCCAAGGGCCGTAAGCGCCTGACGGCCTAACAGCCTTCCCCCCGCTTCTTCGCAAGAATGGCGCGGGAACAAGACCATGATGGAAGCCGTCCTTTCCTCGAACCAGGCTCTGCGCCTGCGCCGGAAAGGGCGGCTTTTTTCATGACCGAAGCTCCGGTCACATCCCGGCTTCCCGATCCGGATAAGCCCCCGAAGATCGAGCGCCTCAAGAAGCGCCCGGACTTCCTGAAAGCCGCCAAGGCGCCCAATCTGGCGCGCGGCGCGGTGTTCATGCAGATGCGTCCGCGCCACGACGGCGATCCGCTGATCCGGGTCGGATTCACCGCCACCAAGAAGATCGGCGGCTCGGTCGAGCGAAATCGCGCCAAAAGACGCCTTCGCGAGGCCGCCAGACTGCTTCTCCCCCTTCATGGCCGCCCCAGTTGCGACTATGTGTTCATCGCCCGTGGCGGAACTGGCCAGCGGGCATGGGGGCGTTTGCTTGACGATGTTAAAACCGCGCTGATAAGCCTCGCCGCCGACCACGATCGCGCGGGTCCGGGCCATGAGCCCGCTCCGCACGCCCCCGCCGCGTCCGATTCCTCCGTTTCTGGTTAAGTCCAACCCATGCAGAACGATTCCAACAAAAACACGCTGATGTTCCTCGTCTGCGCGTTCGCGATCCTGATCGGCTACCAGTTCTTCGTCATGGGTCCGCAGCAGAAGCAGCGCGAGGCCGAGCTTCGCGCCAAGAAGGTCGCCGAGGCGCAGATCGCCGCCCAGCCGGGCATGACCCTCGGCGCCGACGGCCTGCCCCAGCCGCTGAAGCTGTCGCGCGACGCCGCCAAGGCCCAGAGCCCGCGCATCGTCGTCGACACCCCGGCCCTGTCGGGCTCGATCGCCCTGAAGGGCGCGCGGATCGACGATCTGTGGCTCAAGCGTTTCACCCAGACCTCCGACAAGTCCTCGCCGCCGGTCGAGCTGTTCCGCCCCGAGGGCGCCGAGCACGCCTGGTTCGCCGACTTCGGCTGGGCCGGCGTCGCCGGCATGACCGGCCTGCCCACGCCCCAGACCGTGTGGACCGCCGAGGCCGGCCAGGTGCTGCGCCCGACCACCCCCGTCGTGCTGACCTATGACAACGGCCAGGGCCTGGTGTTCACCCGCACCATCTCGGTCGACGCCGACGCCATGTTCACGATCGCCGACACCGTCCGCAACCAGGGCGCGGCCGCCGTGGCCCTGGCGCCCTACGCCTCGGTCCAGCGCCAGGGCATCCCGACCGAAGGTCCGCACGGCCTGGGCAAGACCCAGATCGTCTACGAAGGCGGCATCGGCGTGCTGGGCGGCGTGACCGACGACAAGTACCTGCTGCAGGACAAAGCCAAATATCCCAAGTGGAAGAAGGACAAGCCGCTCCAGAACGACCTGGCCTCCAAGGGCGGCTGGATCGGCATGACCGACAAGTACTGGCTGGCGGCGTTGATCCCCGAGCAGTCCGAGATGATCAAGGGCCGCTTCCAGGTGCAGCCGGTCAGCGGCGTGGATGTCTACGAGTCAGCCTTCACCGGCGCGCCGCGTTCGCTCGCGGCCGGCGCCACGATCGCCAACGCCACCCGCCTGTTCGCCGGCGCCAAGACCGTCCCGCTGCTGACCCGCTATCAGTACGGCGGCAAGCCGGTGGTCTGGTGGCAGTTCTGGAACCGCCCGACCAGCGTGATCCCCAGCTTCGACAAGGCCGTTGACTGGGGCATGTTCTCGGTCATCACCCGGCCGATCTTCAACATCCTGGAGATCTTCTACAAGCTGGTGGGCAATTTCGGCGTGGCCATTCTGCTGCTGACCGTGGCCCTGAAGCTGGTCCTCTTCCCGCTGGCCGACAAGAGCTACGAGTCGATGGCGAAGATGAAGAAGATCGCCCCCGAGGTCGAAAAGCTGAAGGCCAAGTTCAAGGACGATCCGGCCAAGCAGCAGCAGGAGATGATGGGCCTGTACGCCAAGGAGAAGATCAATCCGATGATGGGGTGCATCCCCATGCTCATCCAGATCCCGATCTTCTACTCGCTGTACAAGGTGCTGACGGTGACCATCGAGATGCGGCACGCGCCGTTCTTCGGCTGGATCGTCGACCTGTCGGCGCCGGAGCCGACCACCCTGTTCAACCTGTTCGGCCTGATCCCCTGGGATCCGGCCACTCTGCCGATCCTCGGCGCGTCGATCGCCCACCTGGGCATCTGGCCGCTGCTGTACGGCTTCACCATGTGGCTGACCACGGCGATGAACCCGCCGGCCGGCGACCCGATCCAGCAGAAGATCTTCCAGTTCTTCCCGATCATCTTCACCTTCACCCTGTCGGGCTTCGCCGTGGGCCTGGTGATCTACTGGTGCTGGAGCAACGTGCTGACGATCCTCCAGCAGTACATCATCATGCACCGCTACAAGGTCGACAACCCGATCGACCAGCTGGTCAATCGCCTGCGCGGCAAGCCCGTCGAGGCCACCTGATGGCTGAACTCGACTACAGCGAAGAGGACATCGAGGCCGCCCGCGTGCTGTTCGCCCAGCCGGTGGCGTTCATGATGGGCGCGGTCAAGATGGACGGAATGCCCGCTCCGTCCTTGCCCGAAGTCGCCTTCGCCGGCCGCTCCAACGTCGGCAAGTCCAGCCTGATCAACGGGCTGGTCGGGCAGAACCACCTGGCGCGCGCCTCGAACTCGCCGGGGCGCACGCGGGAGGTCAACTTTTTCGTGCTGGCCGAGAAGCTGCGCCTGGTCGATTTGCCGGGCTATGGCTTCGCGCGGGTGTCCAAGACCGTGGCCGACAAGTTCCAGGACCTGGGCCGCGCCTACCTGCGCGGCCGGGTGAACCTCAAGCGGGTCTATCTGCTGATCGACGCCCGCCACGGGCTGAAGTCGGTGGACACCGAGGCCCTGGACGCCCTGGACGTCGCGGCGGTCTCCTATCAGATCGTTCTGACCAAGGCCGACAAGATCAAGAAGGCCGAGCTCGACGCCACGGTCGAAAAGACCCTCAAGGCCATCGCCAAGCGTCCGGCGGCCTTCCCGAAGGTCCTGGCGACCTCGTCGGAGAAGGGCTACGGCCTGCCCGAACTGCGCGCCGAGATCGCTCGGACCTGCCTGACCTAAGAGACGGCCCTCGTCCCCCGAGCTGTCTTGGCGACAAGCTCAGGATGAGGGCTACTTTTGACCCCGAAGCGGCTGTAGGAAAATCCTCATCCTGAGCTTGTCGAAGGACGAGGATTTCAGCACCGTCGGTTCAAGCCCATCCACTCCTCCTTTCTCAGGCTTTAACCTCCCAGCGACCCGCCGGCTAAAGCCACGCCTCTCGTTTCTGAAGAAGTCCCGCCCCATGACCCGTCACGAACTGAAGACCTGGCCCCAGTATTTCGCCGCCGTGCGTTCGGGCAAGAAGCGCTTCGAGATCCGCCGCAACGACCGCGAGTTCGCGGTGGGCGACGTGCTGGTGCTGCGCGAGTTCGATCCGGACCAGGACGTCTATACCGGCCAGGTCGAGGAGCGGCAGATCACCTTCCTGCTGTCGGAAGAAGACTACGGCGTGATCCATGGCTTCGTGGCCATCGGTTTCGGCGAGGTTGTCCATCACGGCGACCTGCCCGCCGACGGCGCCCTGACGGCCAAGCAGCTGGCCCACTGGCACGAGACGGCCTCGAACAACGCCGCCCTGCGCGCCCAGGACGCCCGCAAGGTGGCCCAGAGCTACGCCGCCCCCACTACCGGCCGCGCGCCCATGCCGGTCGCCGCCGACCGCCATACCGCCGTGGCCGACGCGGCCGAGGCCGAAGCCGTCTTCCACGCGGCGGCGGCGAAGATCGTGCTGGGGAAGTAAGGTCGGCCTGAAGCCGGAATCAAAAAGGGCGGACTTCGCGGTCCGCCCTTTTTCGTTTCGCGCTGAAGCGAAGACTACGCCGCCTGGCTGACCTGAGCCGGGAAGACGTCGTCCATGCGCAGATAGGTGATCAGGCGGCTGTCCAGCGAGATGATCGCCTGGATGAAGCGCAGTTCGTCCGCGCCCAGGTCCGGGGTCGGCTGCAGGTGGTCGCGCGACACGGTGAAGGTCTCGCTGACCGCATCGACCAGGATGCCGGCCAGTCGGTCCTGGCACTCGACCACGACGATGACGTGGCGGGTTTCCGGAACGGTGACGCCCAGGCCCAGGCGGTTGCGCAGATCGATGACCGGCATGATCGCGCCACGCAGGTTGATCACGCCCTTCAGGAAGGACGGCGCATGCGGGATCGGGGTGGCCGGGGTCCAGCCGCGGATCTCGCGGACCGTCTTGACGTCGATGCAGAACTCCTGCTCGCCGATGCAGAACGAGATCAGCTCCAGGGCGGGTTCGGCGTGGTCGGTCATGGTCGGGTCCCGAGTCTCAGAAGGTCGTCGGCGAAGGCCGGAAGCCGGTTTCGCGTCGCCTGCCACAAGAGCCCGCCCGCCGTTTAATATCGGTTAATGCAAAGCTTACCGGAGGGCGTCGAATTGTCGCGGAGCCTTATAAATCCGCCCATCCCGGCGAATGCCGGGATGGGCGGGATCTAAAGGAAAGATCGATCTTAAGGCTCCGACGCGCCCTCGTCGCCTTCGTCCGTCAGGTTGAACTCATACCAGACGCCGTTCAGCACCCCGAAGGTCAGGGCCAGGCCCAGGCCGAGGATCCAGGTGAAATACCACATCGTCAGGTCTCCTCAGTAAAGGGCGGGGTCGGTCTTCAGGGCGTCCGTGCTGGTCCGGCCCCACAGCACCTTGAACACCCAGGCGGTGTAGAGCAGCACGACCGGCAGCAGCACGACCACGACGATCAGCATGATGAACAGGGTCATGTGGCTGGACGAGGCGTTCCACACCGTCAGGCTCGACCGGGGATCGATCGTGCTGGGCAGGATGAACGGGAACATCGACAGGCCGACCGTGGCGATGATCCCCGTCGCCGAGGCCGACGAGCCGCCGAACGCCAGGGGCGCCGACCGTCGCCACAGGCCCAGCAAGGCGAGGACCGCCCCACCGAAACCCAGCACCGGGGCGATCAGCATCCAGGGATAGCGGCCGAAATTGTCGAACCAGGCGCCTGGGGCGGCCACCGTCGCCGTCCGCAACGGATTGGACGGGGCGGCGGGATCGAAGGCGCCCTCGATCCGGAAGCCCAGGCGCATGGCCAGCAGGCCGCCGACCAGGAACAGCAGCAGGGTGGCGATCCCGGCCCCCGTGCCGAACTTGCGGGCCCGGTCCTGGACCACCCCGCCCTCCTCGGCCTTCACGCCCAGCCACGCCGCGCCATGCAGGACCAGCATGGCCACCGACAGGAGGCCGCAGACCAGGGTGAAGGGCGTGAACAGGCCGAAGAAGGCGCCGTGATAGGTGGCCCGCAGGTCGCCATCCAGCTTGAACGGCGCGCCCTGCAGCACGTTGCCCACGGCCACCCCGAACACCAGCACCGGCACGAAGCTGCCGGTGAACAGCGCCCAGTCCCAGAACGAGCGCCAGCGCGGATCCGGCCGCTTGGACCGGTACTTGAAACCGACAGGCCGCAGGATCATCGCCACCAGCACCAGGAAGATGGCCAGGTAGAATCCGGAGAAGCTGACGCCGTAGACCAGCGGCCAGGCCGCGAAGATCGCCGCCCCGCCGGTGATGAACCACACCTGGTTGCCTTCCCATGTGGCGCCGATGGTGTTGATCACCATGCGGCGTTCTTCGTCGGTCCTGGCGACGAAGGGCAACAGGGCGCCCACGCCCATGTCGTAGCCGTCGGTCAGGGCGAAGCCGATCAGCAGCACGCCCAGCAGTCCCCACCAGATCAGGCGCAGGGTCGGATAGTCGATTGGGAGTTCCATGATCCGGTTTCTCCTAGGCCACGGCTTCGCCGGCGGGGGCGGCGTGACCTGATGGGAAGGCTTCCTGGTCCGCGAACGGACCCTTCTTGATGGTCTTGAGGATCAGCCCGACCTCGACCACCGCCAGGGCGCCGTAGAGCAGGGTGAAGACCACGATGCTGGTCAGAAGTTGCGCAACGCTCAGGCTGGACGGGGCCAGGAAGGTCGGCAGCACGCCCTCCACCGCCCATGGCTGACGCCCGACCTCGGCCAGCACCCAGCCCAGTTCGGTCGAGATCCACGGCAGCGGGATGGCCGCCACGGCGATCATCAGGAACCAGCGGGTGTTTTGCTTGCGCAGGCTCACCAACACAAAGGCCGTGGCGAACAGGGCGATCATCAGGAAGCCGATGCCCGCCATGATCCGGAACGACCAGAACATCACCGGCACGTTGGGCACGGTATCCCAGGCGGTCTTCTGGATCAGCGTCTTGTCGGCCGTTCGCGGGTCGGCGACATGGCGCTTGAGCAGCAGGGCGTAGCCCAGGTCGCGGCGGTGGGTCTCGAACACGCCGCGCGCCGCCAGGTCGGTCGGATTGGCCTTCAGGGTCTCCAGCGCGTCGTAGGCGACCAGGCCGCTTTCGATCCGCGTCTCGGCCTGGGCCACCAGCTCGAAGATGCCGGCGACGGGCCTGTCGAAGCTGCGGGTCGAGATCAGGCCCAGAACGTAGGGGATCTTGATCTCGGCATGGGTCGTGCGGTTCTTGAGATCGGGGATGCCGAAGGCTGTCAGGCCGGCCGGAGCGGGTTCCGTCTCCCACATGGCCTCCAGCGCCGCGAGCTTCATTTTCTGGTTGTCGGTCAGGGCGTAGCCGCTCTCGTCGCCCAGCACGACCACCGACAGCGACGAGGCCAGGCCGAAGGCGGCGGCCACGGTCAGCGAACGCTTGGCGACGCTGACATAACGGCCCTTCAGCAGGTACCAGGCCGAAACGCCCAGCACGAAGACCGCGGCGATGGTGTAGCCGGCGCTGACCGTGTGCACGAACTTGGCCTGGGCCACCGGGTTGAAGATCACCGCCTTGAAGTCGACCACCTCCATCCGCATCGTGTCGGGATTGAAGGCCGCGCCGACCGGGTTCTGCATCCAGCCGTTGGCGACCAGAATCCACAGGGCCGACAGGTTGGTGCCCAGGGCCACCAGGAAGGTGACCAGCAGGTGGGTCACGGGCCTCAACTTGTCCCAGCCGAAGAACATCAGGCCGACGAAGGTGGCCTCGAGGAAGAAGGCCATCAGCCCCTCGATGGCCAGCGGCGCGCCGAAGATGTCGCCGACATAGTGCGAGTAGTAGGACCAGTTCATCCCGAACTGGAATTCCATGGTCAGGCCCGTGGCCACGCCGAGCACGAAATTGATGCCGAACAGCGTGCCCCAGAATCGGGTGGTGGTTCGCCAGATCGGCCGCTTGGTCATCACATAGACGCTCTCCATGATCACCAACATGAAGGAGAGGCCCAGGGTCAGGGGCACGAACAGGAAGTGGTACAGCGCCGTCAGCGCGAACTGCAGACGGGAAAGATCGACGACGGCGGGGTCCATGCAGCGCTCCGATTGCCGTGGGCGTTTGATAGCCCTAGGGACATTCAACCTCTAGACGCGTCTTGGCTAGGGTGCGTTGATCAGCATCAAGGACGCCCTGTTTTTCCCGGGCCTAAATACGGCAGATGACAGCCAGTTTCACCGTCGAGCTCGACACTGTCGCGCGACCCTGGCTGAAGGTCCTGGGCAAGGCCGGCGGGAGAGCCGCCGGGGCCGCCTCGCTGTGGCTGCTGGCCGATGTTCCGGCCGCGATCGCCTTCGCCGCCGGCCTGGCCCTGACCCTTGACGCCCTGCCCCGCGGCC
>NZ_JBAPVS010000260.1:0-7040 GCF_049283275.1 Caulobacter sp.
ATATAGCCCCCGTCCAACGCGATGGTCGAACCATTGACATAGGCCCCCGCGCGCGAGGCCAGGAAGACGCAGACGCCTTGGACGTCCTCAGGCGAGCCCGCCCGATTGGCCGGAATATAGGTCTGCACGCTCTTCTGGACCGCTTCCGATGTCGTGTCGGTCAGGCGCGAATGGAAAGGTCCCGGGGCGATGGCGTTGACGCGGATCTGGTCGGCGCCGAACCGCTTGGCCAGGGCGCGCGTCAGATGGTGGATCGCCGCCTTCGAGGCCCCATAGGGATAGGCGTCCCAGTTGGGGATGTGCAGCCCGCCGATCGACCCGATGTTGATGATGCTGGCGTGCGCCTCCGCGCTCGCCGCCGCGCGGAGCAAAGGCAGAGCCTGCTGGATCAGCAGGAAGGGCGCGCGCAGGTTGACGTCCATCACCCCGTCCCACGCCTGTGCGCTGACGCCCTCGATCGGTCCGCGATTGTTGGCGCCGGCGTTGTTGACGAGAATGTCCAGCCGCTCCTCTCGCGTCTTGAGCGCATTGATCAGCGCGGCCGGTCCTTCGGGATCGCCGACATCCGCCGCCAGGCCGACGCATTCGCCGCCCGCCGCGGAAAGCTCCTCCGCCGTCGCCTGGGCGCGCGCGAGATCCCGAGCGGCGACATAGGTCTTCACGCCGCGATCGACGAAACCCTGGGCGATCATCCGCCCGATTCCGCTTGTCCCGCCGGTCACCAAGGCCACCTTGCCTGTCACGCTGAAGAGTTCGTCGACCATCGCTTTTCCATTCCCTTGAACGTCTCGCGGCCGTACCGCGGCTGCTCGCCGAGTGCTGCATCCGCCCAGGCGCATCAATGATCGGTTTGGCGCTTTCCGCCTGGCGGAACGCGGTTATATGGTCATTGCGAAGAGGCTCCCCTCCCCGCACCGTCGCTTGGCGAAACGGGGTGAAAGGGAGTGGGCCGCAGAGCCGCCCTGGGAGGTCGTCATGATCAAGGAATCAAGACCGGAGAAGAGCAACCGCATCCGTTCGGTCGAGCGCGCGATCGACCTGCTGCAGGCGCTGAACCGCCGCCCGCTGTCCACTATCAACGACCTGCATCGCGAGACCGGCCTGCCCAAGCCCTCGATCGTGCGGTTGCTGCGCACCCTGGAAGCCAAGGGTCTGGTCGCGCAATCCTCCAGCTACGGCACCTATCAATTGCTCGGCCGGGTCAAATCGCTGTCCAGCGGCTTCCACCACGAGCCCCTGATCATCGAGGTGGCCGAGGAGATCATGATCGACTTCACCAAGCGCGAGGGATGGCCGCTCGCGCTCGCGCTTTTCGATCTCAACGCGATGGTCGTGCGGGCCAGCAGCATTCCCTATACCTCGCTGTCGCTTTTCCATTCCTCGCTAAACATGCGGCTGAGCATGGTCAGCCGCGCCCTAGGACGCGCCTACCTGGCCCACAGCACGCCCAACGAGCAGAAGATCATCCTCGAGATCGTCAAGCACAGCGCCGATCCCGAGGACGAACCCGCGCGAAACAGCGAGGCGATGACGCGAATGATCGAACAGGTGCGCGAGCGCGGCTACGCCACGCGCGGTCCGTCGATCGAGCCGAAATCCTCGACCATCGCGGTGCCAGTGCGCGAGAACGGCCGCGTCGTCGCCTGCCTGGGGTTCACCTGGATCACCGCGGCCATGCCGTTGCAGAAAGCTGTCGAGCAATATCTGCCGCGCGTCCTGGCGACCGCCGACACCATCTCCGCCGAGATGGCCAGTCGGTCGCCGCAAGCGCGCGAACCCTATGGTTTTCCGTCGGGAGAACGGAGACTGGACCTGTCCGGCGTCGCATGATCGCCGCCCAGAGAACGATGAGAGCGATCACCGTTGAGGGCGAAGGCGAGATCGCCAGGCTCGTCGTGAGCGACCTGCCCCGCCCCGCGCCGGGCCCGGGCCAGGTGCTGATCCGCGTCGCGGCGGCGAGCGTGAACCGGCCCGATGTGCAACAGCGTCGCGGCCTCTATCCGTCGCCCCCCGACGCCTCGCCGATCCTGGGACTGGACGTCAGCGGGACCGTCGTCGAGGCGGCGGACGACGTCGCCTGGCCTCGCCCCGGCGCGCGGGTCTGCGCGCTGGTCAACGGCGGCGGCTATGCCGAATACTGCGTGGCCCCGGCGGGGCAGTGCCTGCCCGTTCCCGGCCGTCTCGACCTAGTCGAGGCGGCCTCGCTGCCGGAGGCCTTCTTCACCGCCTGGAACGCGCTGATGCTGTTGGGCCGGCTGGAGCCGGGTGAGCGGCTGCTGGTGCAGGGCGGCGCCAGCGGCGTCGGGCTGGCCGCCATCCAGATCGCCGCCCGGCTGCGCAGCGCCCGCATCGTCGCCACCGCCAGCAGCGAGGAGAAGCGCGCCCTATGCCGCGCGGTGGGTGCGACGCATGCGATCGACTATCGCGATCCGGATTGGGAGGATCAGGTCCGCGCCCTGTTTCCCGGCGGCTGCGACCTGATCATCGACGCCCAGGCGGGCCCGACCACGGCGCGCCAGATGGACCTGCTCGACCAGGGCGGCCGCCTCGTGCTGCTGGCCAGTCATGCCGGCCCGACCGGCGAGATCGATACGCGCAGCGTGGTGCGCCGCCGGCTGACCCTGACCGGCTCGACGTTGCGCCCCCGCACCGCCGCCTTCAAAGCCGAGCTGGCGGCGGCGTTGCGCGAGCACGTCTGGCCGTTGCTCGACCAGGGGCTGGTGACGACCCACGTCTGCGCCACGTTCCCGCTCGACCGCGCGGCCGACGCGCACGCGCTGATGGAAGCCAACCAGCAGATCGGCAAGATCGTGCTGGTCGTCGCCTCGGATCAATTGGTCGACGGTTCGTCCACGTAACCGAGGATCGCCTTCACCTCGAGATACTCCTCGAACCCGAAGATTCCGAATTCCCGTCCATTTCCGGACTGCTTGTAGCCGCCGAACGGCAGGCTGCGGTCGAACACGGCGCCGTTGATGTAGACGCGCCCCGCCCGGATGCGGTTGGCGACGCGGCGCGCGTGAGCGGGGTCCCCGGACTGCACGAAGCCCGCCAGGCCGAACGGCGTGTCGTTGGCGATCTCGATCGCCTCGTCCTCAGTGTCATAGCTGATGATCGACAGCACGGGGCCGAAGATCTCTTCGCGAGCGATCCTCATCTCCGGCGTCACGTCGCCGAACACGGTCGGACGGACGTAGTAGCCCTGATCGAGTCCGGCCGGCCTCTCCGCCCCACCGGCCACCAGGGTGGCTCCCTCGTCGACGCCCGACTGGATCAGCGCCTGGACCTTGTCGACCTGGGCTTGGCTGACCAGCGGCCCCATGGTGGTCGCCGGGTCCAGCGGATCGCCCAGACGGATGGTGTCGAGCGCCTCGCGCGCGGCGTGGAACGCCACGTCCCGCCCCGAGCGCGGGATCAGCATGCGGGTGGGCGACTGGCAGTTCTGGCCGGCGTTGGTGTAGCAGGCGTGCACGCCTTGGATCACGGCGGTTCTCAGATCGGCATCCGGAAGGATGATGTTGGCGGACTTGCCGCCCAGTTCCTGGGCGACGCGCTTGACGGTGTCCGCCGCCAGCTTGGCCACCCGGATCCCCGCCGTCGTCGATCCGGTGATGGAGACCATGTCGATCTCAGGATGGCCGGCGATCGCCTCGCCCACCGTGGGGCCGTGGCCGTTGACCAGATTGAACACGCCCGCCGGCAGGCCGGCCTCGTGGATGATCTCCGCCACCAACATCGCGCTGAGCGGCGCGATCTCGCTAGGCTTGAGGACGACGGTGCAGCCGGTGGCCAACGCCGGCGCGACCTTGGAGGCGACCTGGTTCAGGGGCCAGTTCCACGGCGTGATCAGTCCGCAGACACCGATCGGCTCGCGGCGGATGATCCCGGTCTCCGTGCGTTCCTCGAACGGATATCGCGCCAGCACGCGCGCGGCCTCTTCGAAATGAAACAGCGCCACGGTCGCCTGGCGCTCGGTCGCGAAGGTGATGGGCGAACCCATTTCGAGGGTCATCGTCCGCGCCAGCTCCGGCAGGCGCGCCCTGAAGCCCTCGATGATCTTGCCGAGCCAGGACAGGCGTTCCTCGACGCTCGTCTGGGAATAGATCGTAAAGGCGCGCCGCGCCGCCTCAACCGCCCGATCCACATCCTGCCGCGAACCCAGGCTGATCCGCGCGAAGACCTCCTCCGTGGCAGGATTGACCACGTCCAAGGTCGAGGGCTCGGTCGGATCCACCCAGGCGCCGTCTATGTAGAATTTCAGTTTTTCCATCGGTCTCAGCCTGGGCCTCTCATGCCTGCGGGAGAACTGATTTCCTCGATCAGCCGAGGGGCGCGCAATTGATGAAGCACGGCTTTCCGCTCTCCGGAAGATTTCGGGCGTCGGAAAGCCGTGACGCCGATCAAAAGGAGCGCTTTTCGGCGCGGCGAAAGGAGACGATGAATGTCGGCAACGAACAAGGCTTTGGGGAGCGTAAGCCGGTGGCTGTGAAGCGTGGTATCGGGCGTTGCGCCTTTCTCTGCCTGGCCAGCGCGGGCATGCTGCTCGCCCTGGGATCGTCAGCGGCGGACGCCGCCCAGACGGCGGCGCCGATCCCGATCGTCAAGCAGGGCGCGTTCGAGGCGGGCGGCGCGGTGCTGCGCGAAGGCGACCGCACGCTCTCGTGCGACCACGGCTACGTCGAATACCAGATCCCCGCCCAGGCCCGCGGCGTCGCCCTGTTCATGTGGCACAGCTCGTCGACCAAGGTCTGGCAGAACCGCTGGGACGGCGGCGAAGGCTATCAATCGATCTTCCTGCGCCGCGGCTTTCCCGTCTACCTGTGGGACGGCCCGCGCGTCGGCCGCGGCAACTGGGGCTGCGCCGCCTACACCTACAAGCCGGCGGTAGGTCAGGATCAGCAGAACTTCGTCGCCTGGCGGCTCGGCGCCAAATATCCCGACTGGTTCCCGGGGGTGCAGTTCCCCACCAAGGATCCGGAAGCCTGGAACCAGGCGACGCGCGCGCGCTATGACGAGTTCGATACGGTCGAGAACGCTCAACTCGAAGCGGACGCCGCGGCCGTGGCCATCGATCGGATCGGCCCATCCGTGCTGGTCACCAATTCGGCGGGCGGCCTGCGGGCGCTGCTGACGGCGCTCAAGAGCGACAACGTCAAGGCGATCGTCGCCTATGAAGACCCCGGCTACGTGTTCCCGACGGATTTCGATGCGCCCAAGGGCCCTGAACGCTTCGGCCCGGTGATCGTGTCTCCAGAGGAGTTCAGAAAGCTCACGCGGATCCCGATCCAGTTCGTGTTCGGCGACAATATCGACAAGTCGCCCGCCTGGTCCGCCTATGCTGAGACGTGCCGGAAGTTTGTCGACCTAGTGAATGCACGCGGCGGTAAGGCCGAGATCCTGTTCCTGCCCTCGGTCGGCCTGAAGGGCAACACCCACATCCCCTTCGCCGATCTCAACAATGTCGCGGTCGCCGATCAGCTCTCGGCCTTCCTCCACCGCAACAAGCTGGATCCGCGCGTTGAGACGAAGGGCAAGGCCAAGCGCTGACCTGAGCCATCGACAAGGGCTCAGACCTCCCGCGCCGTACAATCGGCGGAGGGTCTGACGCGCTGTGTCGAACCCAGTGGGGCCGGCGCGAGGGTGAAAGACTGGGACATGGGACATTCCACAAGGATGCGGCTCGGCCTGGCCAAGCGTCTGTAGGGGCAAGATGGCGGAGGGACGGCCCCTCAAGCCAAGGCTGGCGTCCGTTGGAAAAGAGCGTTCATGCCCTGCCCCCCACGGGACGCAGACCCAGCCAGTGGCGGACGCCGGGGATGTGACGCAGGGCCAGGCGCTCGATCAGGGCGATGGCGATCATCGAGATCCCCAGCACGGGCAGCAGAACGCCGAACACCACGATCAGCACGCCGACGCCCACCGCGATGCGGCCTTCGGGCAAGGCGGGCGGCGCGCCCAGCTGACCGTCCGGGCGCCGGCGCCACCAGATGACCACGCCGCTGATGCTGAGGGTGATCAGGCCCACAGCCGCCAGAACGCCCAGCACCTGGTTCACCCAGCCAAACAGCTGGCCTTCGTGAGCGGCGATGCCGTATCCGATCACCTTGTCGATCGGATGCCGGCTGGAGAACGTCTCGGTACGGACAACCTGGGCCGTGTCGGGATCGAGCGTCAGCGTCACCCGTTGGGGCCGGTTGGGCGTATCCGACCGCGCGGTCCAGTCGGTCGAGGCGTTGCGGCCCTTCTTGTTGGAGGGCGGCGCGACCAGCACCGGCGGCGGCAGATCCATGGCCCGCACCGTCGCGGCCATGCGGTCGAGGGCGGGCGTCGCCTCAACGGACATCGCCGACATGTCCATAGCGCCCATGTCCATGCTGGCCATATCCATGCCGGCCATGTGTTCGGCATGTTCCGACCCGGCGGAAGCGTCGATCGCCTTGCGCTCGGCCTTCTCCCCGGCGCGGCCGTTGGACCAGTCTTGCTTGGCCACGGCCGTGCCGGTCAGCTTGCGGACCTCCTTGAGGCTGTCGCCCCAGACCTTGGCCCACGGCAATCCGGTGAGCAGTAGGAACAGCGCCAGGCTGGAGACCCACACGCCGGTCACAGCGTGGATGTCGCGCCAGAAGAGTTTTGAGCCGCGACCAAGCCGCGGATAGAGCACCCCGCCCAGCCCCTGGGCCTGACGCGGCCACCACAGATAGAGACCGGTGACCACCATGACGATGGCCCAGCAGGCGGCCAACTCGACCAGGATCGAGCCATTGTCGCCCATCAGCAGCTCGCCATGGATGGTCTTGTCGATGTCCATCAGGCGATCGTTCTCATTGATGACCTTCAGGACTTGCAGGGTCTCGGGGTGAACATAGACGAGGATGTTCTCGCCCTTTCTCCCCACCACGACGCGGGCGGCGTCATCGGCCTCGCGCCGCACCTCGTAGGTGCGCAGGCGCGAGCCGGGCACGGCCTTGAGGGCCGCGTCGACCTGGGCCTGGGCGCTGACGGGCAAGCCCGTCAGCGCCAGGTGGGCATAGGGCCGATCC
>NZ_JBAPVS010000261.1:0-10849 GCF_049283275.1 Caulobacter sp.
GGTCGGTACTGGGCCGCGTCGGTGACGTATTCGGCGTGGCCGTAGCGGGCCAGCAGTCGTCGCACCCGCCGGACCAGGACCGCGTCCGCCGCCTCGCGCAGGCCAGGAACCTTGTCGGCGGCGCGGAAGGCCAGCATCCGGGCGATCACGCCCACGGCCACCGTCGCGAACACCAGCTGGTCGCCCGCCCCCACCTCGACCCCCATCCGCGCGGCCGCCGCCCGGTCGCCGTTCATGAAGTGGCGCAGGAAGAACGCCTTGGCGAAGCGGCGCTCCACCCGGTCGTGCAGGCGGTTGGCCGGCGAGCGGTCCGGCGGCAGGTAGGCGGCCAGGGTGGCGCGGACCAGGGCCCCGCAGGTCTCGTCGTCGAAGCCCTGCCGCAGGGTGGTGTTGCGCGCGGTCATGATCCGCACCACCCCCTCGGGCGTGTCGGCCAGCAGGTCCTGCGGCAGACCCAGCAGGAAGCAGCGATAGCGGGCCAGCTCGACCTTGGCCCGCTCCTGCGCCGTGAAGTGGCGGCGGCCCTGGCGCAGCATCTTGAAGGCCATCAGGAAGATCGGGATCAGGCCGGCCGGCATCTGGTCGACCTGCGGGATCGGCACGCCGTACACCGACACGTCCCAACGCCCCGAGCGGATGGCGTTGAACCGCACCATCGAGTGCATCAGCCGCACCATGGCCGCGGCCTTGAACCCCGCGCCGTGGCGCTCCAGCGCGCCCGGCAGGACGGTGGTGGCGAAGAAGGTCGCCGTCTCGTTGACCCGGCGGGCGGCGGTGTCGCTGCTCAAGGTCCCGGTCAGGGCCATGGGCAGGGCCGAATACTTGTTGAGGAAGGTGGCCACGAACGCGCCCCGGATCGCGAACGGCGCCAGGTGGGCGGTGGCGTTGAGGTCCAGCCGCGCCCCCTCGCGCACCAGGTCCATGTCGACCCAGTCGGGCGTGGCCTCCATGTCGGCGATGAAGGCCACGAGCTCGGGCGGCGCCTCGGCCACGGCCTCGACACCTTGCTCGCAGGCCGTCGTGAGCATGTCGATCAGCCGGCGGAATCCGTATTTCGGGATCAAGGCGGCGTAGGCGTCGGCGACGATGTCGCCCAGCATGGTGTAGGCGCGCACGCGGTCCAGGTCGTCCTGGCTGACGCTCACGCCCAGCGGCGCGCGATCATGGACCACCGCCTTGGCGGCGTCCTCGGTGAAGCGTTCCGGCGTGGCGTCGAAATCGACCGCGCCATAGAGGGCCGGCAGCAGCGTCTTCTGCGACGCGACCTTGGCGCGGACCTGTTCGATCGAGAGGCTCATCGGCCCTCCTGGTTGGCGGATCCGTTCCCGAAAGGGTTCTGGGGGATCCTGGCGTCGATCCAGAGGTTATGTAAGCATTGCTCATATTCCTACTCGCCTCCCGGACCGCGGGGCGCGGTCGCGAAGGGTCGCCGCAAGTGACTGAAAGACAACGCAGAACGCCGCGCCAGGCCCGAGCCGGGTCAACGATCGACGCCATTCTGGACGCGACCTTTCAACTTCTCGAGGCCGACGGCGTCGAGCGCCTGACCACCAACCACATCGCCGTGCGGGCCGGGGTCAGCATCGGAACCCTGTACCAGTACTTCGCCGGCAAGCAGGACATCCTGGCCGCCATCGCCCAGCGCCGGGCCGAAGCCGTGCGCGACGCCATCGCCGAGACGGTGATCGCCCGGCCGGAGCTGGGCAGCGTGCGGACGATCGTACGGGCCCTGATGAACGGCTTCGAAGGTTCGCCCGCCACCCGCCAGGTGCTGTTCGACGCCCTGTTCCACCAGGCCGAAGACGGCATGCTGGCCCGCCACCACCAGGTCTTCCTGGCCTCGATCACCGGCAAGGCGCGGCTGGAGGTGGAGCTGAGCAACGAGTCGGCCTTCGTCCTGACCCACGCGGCGATCGGCCTGCTGCGCGCGGCCGCCGCCGAGCCCGAACTGGGCCTGGACCCGACGGCGCTGGAGGACGAGCTGGTGCGGCTGATGGAGGCCTATGTCGCGGCCCTGGCCGCGGTCCAGGCCGATCGGCGAGCAAAGGGCTCCCGGGCGCAAGGCCCGGGATAAGCCTGCCGGCTCCTAATGCCCCCCATGATCCATGTGCCCGCCGGGGCCGTGGGCCTCGGCCGTGCCGCCCAGACCGTCAGGGATGCCGATGGCGACATTGGCCATCATGCCCTGGTCCTCGTGGTCGAGGATGTGGCAGTGCAGAACGTATTCGCCGATGTAGCGCTGGTACCGGGTGCGCACGACGATCTTGTAGTTCGTCTTGACGAACAGGGTGTCCTTCCACTGGTTCAGCACCCCGGCATAGTCCGGATCGAACCCCGGCGCGTTCGGATTGGTGACCGGCCGCCCGCTCGGGTCCAGCACGCTGACCACCTGGAACGGATTGACGTGGATATGGAACGGATGGCCGGCGGCCGTCGAGGTCAGCCGCCACTCCTGCACGTCGCCGATATTGGCCGTGCGGTCGATCCGGGAGGGCACGTACTGGCCGCTGCGATCCGGCGGCAGGGCCGGGTTGTTGACCTCGAACAGGGTGCCCGGCTTGACGGGGTTTCTCCTGATGTTGAAGGCCAGTTCCTGGATCGGGGCGTTGAGCTCGGCCGTCGTGATCGTCGGATGCCAGACGAACTTCGACAGGGTCAGGTTCCGCAGCAGGTCGCGGATCACCACTTCCCGGACTTGCGAGTTCGCGATGTTGCGCTCGGCGGCGGCGATCATCAGGTTCTGCAGCGCCCGATCGGGATCGCCGGCCGGCGCGCCCGCCCCGACCACCGCCACGCCCAGCAGCTTTATGGGCTCGGCCTGCTGGGACGGGCTGCCGATGGCGTCGCTGGCCCCGTCGATGATGCAGTAGTTCCCGCCGGTCGGGAAATAGACCACCACGTCGGCACGGTAGCCGGGCTGCAGGCGAGTCTCGGTGGTGCGGAACACCTCCGACCGCGTCAGGCCGTCAACCGCCACCTCCCACATCGGCAGGGCCGTCCCGGCGCAGAAGGTGCGCATGAACGAGGCCTGGTCCTTGGCGGGCACCGTGTTCCAGTTGGGTGCGCCGGGCTTCATCGGGAACAGACGGAAATTGACCGCCTCGCGCACGCCGCCGTGGATCAGCCGCCAGCGCTCGAACACGCCCGCCCGCAGCTCGGAGACCGCCGGCTGCACCCGACCGTTGATCGAGGTGAAGCGGCCGGAACTGGCCCAGCTGGCGTTAGGCGACAGCTGCTGGGCGTAGTCACGGATCTCGCCCGTCTGGCCGGGATTGCACACCCAGGGCTGAGCGCCGCCGGGCGAGGTCTGGATCTTTCCGGCGGAGTCGAAGCAGGCGTACTGCACCTGCTGGAACATCATCACCTTGTCGGGGAAGGCCGCGCCCCGGGCGTCCTGCAGCAGCACGTCGATGTCGCCCGGCGTGGTGGCCGTCGGGACGCGGTCATCCTTGATGATCAGGGCGCCGGCCATGCCGCTGGACACCTGCAGGGCCGTCGAGCCGTGCTTGTGCGGATGGTACCAGAAGGTGCCGGCCGCGTGGTCGGACGGGACGTTGTATTCGTAGTCGAAGGTGACGCCCGGATTGATCGAGATCAGCACGTTGTCGCTGTTGCCGGCCGGCGAGACCCACAGGCCGTGGGCGTGCAGGTTGGTGTCGTTGAAGCAGTGGGGGACGTTCACGCCCCCCTCCGGCGTCTTGCACTTCTCGGCCGGCAGGCGCTTGCCGTCCTTGGTCTCGAACAGGTTGTTGGCCAGGCTGATCCGCACCGTCTGGCCCGGGCGCATGGTGATGGTCGGGGCCAGGAAGGGCGTCGCCGGATCGACCGACGAGCCGCGGTAGGACCTCAGCCGGACCTTGTCCTGGCTCAGGGTCCAGGGGTTGCGGACCGCGCCCTCGGTGAATTCGATCGAGAACTTGTAGAGGATGTTCTGGCGCGGATCGACGAAGCTGTCGGCCGCCTGGACCGGCGGCGCTCCCAGCAGCTTGGGCCCGGAGAGCCGGGGCGCGGCCGGCTCGGCTTCCGGCAGGGCCGCCGGGGGGTTGGCGAAGACGTTCTCCGACGCCTGGGCCTGGGCCAGGCTGGACGACGGCGCAACGGCCAGGGCCAAGGCGGTCAGCGAAACGCCGACCAGGGCGGCGGACCGCGTGCGGGCGTAGGACTTCATGGTCTGCGACCTCCCGGAGCGGCCCGATCCCATCCGGCCGCACGACACGTGCCGACCCAGGATTGAGACTCGTTCAACAACCACCCATGCGCGAACTATTGCGCATCGGTGGCGCCTTGGAAAGGTGCAGCTTCAGGTTGGCCTTTCGCTCGCCGCTTGGTTCAGGACGCGGGGATGCCACAGTACCGGTCGAGGAAGGCCTGATGGCCGGGCAGGCCGCCGACGGCGCGGGCGATGTCGCCGCTCAGGTTGGCCAGCGCCCCGCGCAGCTGCTTGGG
Organism: Caulobacter sp.; assembly: GCF_049283275.1. Classification (GTDB taxonomy): domain Bacteria; phylum Pseudomonadota; class Alphaproteobacteria; order Caulobacterales; family Caulobacteraceae; genus Caulobacter. The sequence continues at coordinate 4,447 of NZ_JBAPVS010000261.1, forward strand.
CGGCATCAGGCGGCCCATCTGGTGATAGGCGGTCGGTTGCAGCCGCTGGCCCAGCATCACTTGCAGCCAGGAATCGACCTGGAACAGCTCGCCCGGCGCCTGGAACGCTTGGGCGCTTTGCCGGAACAGTTCGATGCGGTGGGCCAGGCTGTCGGGGATGGCCATCGTGCGGCAGTGATCCCAGAACGGACTGTCGGTCCGCTCGGTCAGCTTGTAGTGCAGGATGATGAAGTCGCGGATCTTTTCCAGCTCGTCGACGGCCTGCTGGTTGTAGCGGTCGACCACCGCCTCGCTGACGCCGTTGAACGGGAACAGCTGCATCAGGCGCGTCACGCCGATCATGATCAGGTGGATCGAGGTCGATTCCAACGGCTCGACGAAGCCGCTGGCCAGACCCAGGGCGACGCAGTTCTTGTGCCAGGTCTTGCGGCGGCGGCCGGTGACGTAGCGGATCAACCGCGGCTCGATCAGCCGATCACCCTCCAGCGCCCCCAGCAGGGTCTCGTGCGCCTTGTCGTCGCTCATGTAGTCGCTGCAATAGACCAGGCCGTTGCCCACCCGATGCTGCAGCGGGATCTTCCAGCGCCAGCCCGCCTCGTGGGCGATGGCGCGGGTGTAGGGCACGGCTGGACCGGTCGACTTGGTCTGCACGGCCAGGGCGCTGTTGGTCGGCAGCCAATGGCCCCAATCCTCGTATCCCGCCTTCAGCGTCTGCTCGATCAGCAGGCCCCTAAAGCCGGTGCAGTCGATGAACAGGTCGCCCTCGACCCGGTCGCCGTTCTCCATGACCAAGGCTTGGATGAAGCCGGTCTCGGCGTTCTGCTGGACGTTGGCGATCTTGCCCTCGATCCGCTTGACGCCCAGGCCCTCGCTCATCTGGCGCAGGAAGCGGCCGTAGAGCGTGGCGTCCAGGTGATAGGCGTAGTTCAGCTCGGCCCCCTCGCCGACCGAGAACTTGTCAGCCAGCGCCGCCTTCAGCTCGAAGCAATAGTCGCCCAGCTCGCCGCCGAAGCCGGCCGCCTTGGCCTGCAGCCAGAAGTGATGGAAGCCGCCCATCCAGTTGGACTTCCCGACCTGGCCGAACGCGTGGATGTAGCGGTCGCCGATCTCGCCCCAGTTCTCGAACGAGATGCCCAGCTTGAAGGTCGCCTGGGTGGCGCGCATGAACGCGGGCTCGTCGATGCCCAGCAGGGCGTTGAAGGTGCGGGCCGTCGGGATCGTGGACTCGCCCACCCCCACCGTGCCGATCTCGTCGGACTCGATCAGGTTGATGTCGAGCAACGGCCCCAGCTGCTTGACCAGCGCCGCCGCCGCCATCCAGCCCGCCGTGCCGCCCCCGGCGATGACGACCTTCTTCACGACCTGTTCTTGCACGGGATTCTCCGGTCCTTGATCGTCAGCGGTTCAAGCGATTGAGCAGATAGGCTCGCAGCCGACGGGCCTTGCGTTCGTCCATGGGCGCAAGGTCGCCGCGCGCGGCTTCGGGCAGGTGCGCGCCCGCCCGGTCGGCGGGTCCGAACACGTAGTAGTCGAACAGCTTCTTCCAGGCCTGCTTCTCGAAATCGGGACGGTCGCGCAGGCTGAGCAGGCCGTGCAGCAGGGTGTTCATGGGGGTGTCCATGAAGCCGGGCGCGGCGTTCCACCAGTAGTTTATCAGCACGTTGAACGGGTCCAGCGCCTCGACCTGGTGCCACCACAGGGCCGGATAGACCAGCACGTCGCCGGGCTCCAGGTCCGCCACCTGGGCGGCGGCCAGGGCGTCCTTGAAGCGCGGAAAGTGCTCGAAGTCCGGGGCGTCGAAATCGACCATGCTGACGGCCTGGCCGCCCGGCGTCGGGTCCAGCGGCCCCGGATAGAGGTTGTCGATCTGATCGGGCGGAAACAGGGTGAAGCGCCGCCGGCCCACCATGCAGCAGGCGATGTTGTTGGACATGTCGTAGTGGGCGGCGGCGACCGTGCGGTTGCCCATCCAGATGCTGGCCAGCGGCGTGTCGTCGCCCAGGGCGACCAGGTCCAGGCCCAGATCGTTCTCGGCGCGCAGGCCCGGCAGATAGGCGTCGATGTCGCTGGAGCCGATATAGAGCGACGGCCCATCAGAGACCTCGAGCTCCTGTTCGATCCGCTCGAGAAAGGCGCGAAGGGGCGTGCGCTCGGTCTGGAAATTCAGGCGCGTGAGGCTCTGGTCATAGCCGAAGCGTCCCTCGATCTCGGGCGGCCCGGTATAGCCGACGAAGCGTTCGCCCCGATCATGCGACAGCAGATAGTCCATGGCCGCGCGGGGCGAGTGCAGGCCGGCCTGCACCAGCGGCCAATCCAGCGCCATGCCGCGGAAGATCGTCGGCCGCTGCTGGACCAGGATCTCGTCGAACGGAATCTGGTCGGGCGTCAGGCCTTCGATCACCGGGGTCTTGCGAGCGATGTCGATCATCGGTGTTTCGCTCCCTCGATCTGACGGCCCAGGCTCAAGCCAGGGCGCGTCTGCGGTTCTTCAGATCGACCAGGAACCCGACATTGCCCAGGGACGACAAGACCCATTGGGCGGCGGCCAGGAATCCGCTGCGATGCAGGCCCTCAAGCTCGTCGGCGGCCAGGCCCGCGAACCGGTCCTGCGAGATCGTGTAGAGCTCGGGCAGGTCGTACTGGGTGTGCTCGTCCAGCTTGATCTCGACATCGACCGGCTCGATCAGGTCGGCGGCCTCGAAGGCGGCGAACATCGCCTTGCTGAACTCCAGCCCGTCATAGATCACGCCCAGCAGACGGGCGACATGCTGCAGATAGGGCGAATTGCCCCCCGCCGGCAGGAACACCGGCTCACCACCGCGCTCGGCCTTCGCGGCAAGCACCCGGGGATGGTCGAGATCGACATGGATCATCGGTTCGCCGCCGCGCTGGCTCATGGCGATCGAGAACGGCCCGCGCTGCTGGATGGCCGGCACGTAGCGGGCGTTCCAGCCTGCCTGTTCGAGGAACAGGTTCTCGTCGCGGTCCAGGCCCAGCAGGGCCACCGACTGGAACACGCCCTCGGCGTCCTTGCGGAAGAAGATCGGATATTCGCGCTGAACCGCTTCGAACTCGGTCGGGAAGATCAGCACCTGGTTGATGTTGTCGCCGAACGCGGGACCGTGCCCCGTGGCGACGCGCAGGTCGCCGTGATCGAGGTTGTTGAGCAGTACTCTGTTCGTCATGTGCGCCTTCCGGCCCGGCTCGCGTGGATGCGTCGTCCGGCTACTGTAGAGAAGAAAGGGCCGCTGCGAACAGCGGCCCTTTCCCCCGACCTAGATCGGGTCCGAAGACCCGACCATGGCGACGTTCCTTAGAACTTGTAGCGCGCTCCGAGCAGGAAGCGGCGATCCAGTTCTTGGGCGTTCCACAGCTCGTGTTTGTCGCGAGCGTAGGTGCGCAGGCTCTCGTTTGTCAGGTTGATGCCTTCCAGCGAGAGCGCCAGCTTTTCCGTCAAGTCGTAGCTGAGGTTGAAGTCCACCTGGCCGAACGGGGCGACGAACACCGGGTTGCGCGAGCCGCCGCGGTTGGTGGCTTGCAGGAACTTGTCGCGCCAGTTGTAGGCCAGCCGCGCCGAGAAGCCGTACTTCTCGTAGATCAGGGTGGCGTTGGCCGTGTCGCTCAGACCCAACAGAGCGAACTGATCCTGGTTGGGGTTCGCGCCGATGTCGAAGCCCACGTCGCCGCTCACCAGGGTATAGGCCCCGGAGAGGCCGAAGCCCGTTTCGCCGAAGAAGTGCTGAGCGGCGATTTCGAAGCCGTGGATCTTGCCGGTCTTGTTGTTGATCGGCTGGGCCACCTGGAAGTTGAACAACGGATCGGCCGCGTTGGGCGAGATGTCGTTCGCAGCCAGGGTGGAGTCGACGAAGGCTTGGTTGAGGTCGCCCGACGGACCGCGGTTGGCCTGGTACACGGCCGTGGCGGTCGCGACCGAGCCGGTCGTGACGATCAGCGACGTCATCGTGAACAGGTTCACGTCGGTCTGGTCGGCGCCGATCGTCGTCAGGGCCGTACGGGCGTCGCCCGAACGGGTCCCAGCCGCGCCGGAGCTTGGGTCGCGCAGACCGAACAGGGTCTGGTTGAACGTGCCCGTACCCACGAAGTTGTTCACGCGCTTCTCGAAGAAGCCGACCGAAACATAGCTGCTGGGCTTGTAGTACCACTCAACCGAGACGTCGAAGTTGTCCGAGATCAGCGGATCCAGTTCCGGGTTGCCGCGCGTGCCCAGCGGGATGGCGCCGTTGGCGACCGGACGGTTCGGAGTGCCAGCCGTGACCGAGGCGAACAGGTTGCCGTAGTCCGGCCGCGCGATCGTGCGGCTGAACGAGAAGCGCCCGATCAGGTTCGTGGCCAGCTCCGTCTGGAAGTCCAGGGCGGGCAGCAGGTTGCTGTAGCTGTTCTTGCCGGAGATGGGCGAGTAGGTCGCCGCGGTGTCGACACGGAAGTCGTTGTCGGCGGTCCAGACGATGGCTTGCGGCGTACGGATCAGCGACACCGAGTTGGAGTCGGTCTGCTCGTAGCGCACGCCGGCGACCATGCTGGACGGACGGCCCGCCAGTTCGCCCTTCCAGGTCAGCTGACCATAGATGGACCAGATCTTCTCGTTGACGCGGTTATCGTCCTGGGCGGTGACGCCGACCGCGTTGCCCCTGGCGACATAGGGCGGCGACATGGCGTTGTAGAGCGCGATGGCGTCGGCGCGGAAGGCGACCAGGCCGGGGCCCGACTGACGCGCGTCGAAGCTGTCGAAACGGCAGGCCAGGCAGAACTGCTTGACCAGGCTGCCGGCGTACTGCTCCACGTCGCGCGGGTTGGAAATGCCCCAGCTGCCCAGGTCTTGCTGGGTGTTGAGAGCCGTCTGCTTCATCTTCGAGTCGCGGTAGTCGAAGCCGAAGTCGAACTTGCTGCCGTTGTCGTCCAGCTCATAGGACGCGTCGGCGCGGAATTCCTTGATCTTCTGATCCTGGCTCTGGGCCGAGGTGCGGGCCACCTGGCTGCCCAGGTCGCCGACGTCCAGCGAGCCGTTGCCGTTGCCGCGCGGCAGGGCGTCGTTGATCGTCACGGCCTGGACCGGGATGTCGCCGCTGTAGTCCACCGAGTGCGACGAGATGATCGGCGCGCCGATGCTGACCGAGGTCATGCTGGTGCCGTTCGGGGCGTCGGGGGTGCTCGACGCCTTCGAGATGTGGCCGTCAAGCGAGACCTTCAGGCGCTCGGAGACATCCCACACGCCGTTCAAGCCGAACGACTTCAGCTTGTCTTCGTTGGCCCGATACTGCTGCTCGAAGCCGACGTCCTTGGTGCCGCTGAGGGTTTCCTGCAGGAACACGGCGGTCGCGACCGTCGGGTTATTGTCGAAGGTCACCTTGTCGAACGGACGGTTGAACCAGTTGGTCTGGTCGTTGCGGCGTTCGAACGACTTGTTGTCGGCGTACAGGCCGTCAGCGGTGATCAGGATGTTTTCAGCCGGGCGCCACTGCACCGCACCTTGGACGTTGATGCGTTCGCGGCTGCCTTGCGAGAAGTGGTAGCGGCTGTCGTTGGGGATCGCCACGTAGGTGCTGCCGGAGGCCGGCGCGTTGGTGATCTGGGTGGCGCCGCCGTTGCGGACGAAGCCGTTCGCCGGATTGATGAAATCGGAATAGGTGCGGATGTTCCAGTCGTTCGACGTGGCGCTGGTGCTGGTGAAGTTGCGCTTCTGATAGCTGCCGAACAGCGTGACGCCGAACTTTTCTTCCGCGTCGGTCCAGTTCAGCAGGCCCGAGACTTCCGGGGTCACCTTGGAGGTGTCTTCCAGCTTGTTGTCCATGCTGGTGTCGTAGACGGCCTTGACGCCGATGCTGCCCGACAGGCCGCTCTCGCGCGCATCGAACGGACGACGGGTCTTGACGTTGATCGTCGCGCCGATGCCGCCCGACGGGATGCCCGCGCGGCCGGTCTTGTAGACTTCCAGGGCCGAGACGCCTTCCGACGCCAGGTTCGAGAAGTCGAACGAGCGGCTGGTGCCGCTGGCGAAGTCAGCCGAGGCGTCGCCGCCGACGGTGGCGACGTTGGCGGAAGGCATGGTGCGACCGTTCAGGGTCACCAGGTTGAAGCCGCCGCCGAAGCCGCGGACCGTGACCTGCGAGCCTTCGCCGTTGGAGCGGTCGATCGACACGCCGGTGATGCGCTGCAGCGATTCCGCCAGGTTGGTGTCGGGGAACTTGCCCATGTCTTCGGCCGAGATGGCGTCGACAACACCGCTGTTGGAGCGTTTGATCTCGATCGACCGCTCCAACGAGGCGCGGATGCCCGTGACGATGACCTCTTCCACTTGGTTGTCGGTGGTCTGGGCGTGGACTTGACCGGCGGCGAACATCGCCACGGACAGAGCCAGCAAAGACGCAGAAGTATTCAAACGACG
>NZ_JBAPVS010000262.1:0-14966 GCF_049283275.1 Caulobacter sp.
GCCCCGCACGGCGGACCGCCGCGGGGCAAGGCGCGCGGCTTGGCTCAGCGGCCCAGCAGCAATGGAAGCTGCGCGGCGTCCAGCATGCGTCGCGTCACCCCGCCAAACAGTTCTTCCCTTCGGCGCCCGTGACCGTATGCGCCCATCAGGCAATAGCCTGCGCCGGCGGCGGCGCAGGCTTCGAGGATCTGGGCGTCGGGCTTGGCGCCCTTGGCCGTCAGAGGCTGCAGGGCGGCGTGAATGTCATGACGCGACAAATAGACCGCCGCCGCCTCGGCCGGAACACCCTCGGGATCGCCCACCGTGACGAGCCCGACCTCCGAGGCCAGCCTCAACAAGGGCGTGGCGGCCCGCAGGGTGGCCATCACCGACGATGAACCATCCCAGGCGATCACCACCGGACCGGTGACGTCGATGCCGCGGACATTGTCTGGAACCGCGACCACCGGGCAACGCGCCTCGATGACGACTTCACTGACAACGCCGCGCGGCTCCACGTCGAATAGGCGGTCGCGCTTGCAGTTGACGACGATCAGGTCGGCCAGCCCGGCCTCGCGCATGAGGCAACGCGCCATCTCGCCGGTGACATCGACCCAGTCCCAAGGGGTTTGCTCATGGGCCAGGCGAGTCTCGAGCGCGAGGCGATTGGCGGCCTCGACCTTGCGTTCCTCGGCCAGGATCAGGCCTTGAGCCGCCCCGTCATAGTCGCCCGCGAAGGTGATGACCGGCGTGACGTCCACGCAGCGAAGGCGCCCCCCCAGGGCGCGCGTCAGGTCAAGGGCCGCCTGCAGGCGCGCCTCCTGGCCGGGATCGTCATGCACGAGCAGCAAAACCGTTTTCATCGTCACCTCCATGAATCCCGCGAACCCGGACGCTAGGCGCGGCGCGAGGGCCTCGGTATCCGGATTTGTACGGAGGACAGGCGCGCCATGCGGGCGGCGCGACTACGTAAACATCCCAATGGGCGGCCAGGGACCGTTCACCTATCCCTTAGGCCAGCCGCTCAAGGAAACGCGCAATGTCGATGCCCGCCTTGGTTCAAGACTATGCCGCCTTTACCCCTCCGCACGTTCAGCGGACCTCGCCCAGCGAGGTGTTCGGCGCGATCGGCGTGACCATGACCTACCTCGGTGGGGAGGAAATCTACGCCCAGGATGAGGAGACCGACATGGTCTACCAGGTCCAGCGCGGCGCAGTTCGCGCCTCCCGCCTGCTCGGCGACGGACGGCGCCAGATCGCGGGCTTCTACTATCCGGGCGATCTTTTTGGCCTGGAGACCGGCCCCACCCATCGCGCCTCGGCCGAGGCCCTCTGCGACAGCCGGGTCCTGGTGGCCAAGCGCTCGGTCCTCAAACACTATGGCGAGGCCGGAGAGCGACTGGAGCGCCTGATCTGGCGCGCCACCGGTCAGGAGCTGGGCCGGGCCCAGGACCACATGATGCTGCTGGCCCGCAAGAGCGCCTATGAGCGGGTGGCTGGGTTCCTGTCGGACGTAGCCGAGCGCCAGGGTCAGGTCTGGAACGATCTGGCCATGAGCCGCCAAGACATGGCCGACCATCTGGGCCTGACGATCGAGACCGTATCGCGTATGATCACCCAACTGCAGGCCGACGGCCTGGTGGCCTTGGAGAGCTGCCGGCGGTTTCGCGTCGCCGCGCCCGAGCGCATGGCTCACCTGGTCGCCGCCCTGGCCTAGGCGGCCCAAAGGAGGCCCTCATGGTCGAAGACCAAAACCCTCCCACCGCCGAACCCCCAGACCAGCCCCCATCCGCGGAGGCCAGGGTCAAGTCCATCCTGGCCCGTCACCACCTGATGAGCGTGGCGACGCTGCGCCCCGACGGGTGGCCGCAGACGACCTTGGTCAACTACCTGGCCGATGGCCTGTCGCTCTATTTCCTGGTGGCGCAGGAGAGCCAGAAACGGGCCAATATCGCCGCCGACCCGCGGGTCTCGATCGCGATCGGCGGCGATCACGACGGTCCCCCGCAAGGCCTTTCCCTGGCCGGCCGCGCGGCCGTCATCGACGATCCGCTCTGGGTGCAGGCGCTCAATCGAAAGATTTGGGGAACCCCCGAGTTCGCCCGCTTCGACCCGCATCCCCCAGGCCACGCCGTGGTCCTGTTGCGGTTCACGCCGCAGTGGGTGTCGCTGATCGACTATGGATCGCCCCCAGGCCGGATCCAGCTGTTCGCCGTACGTCAGGATTGGCGCCTCGAGCCGGTCGAGGTCTAGCGGCGGTGCCGACGCTCAGGCGTGCGCCATCCAAAGCGCGGTCGGGGGCGCCTGCAGCAGATGTTCGGTGGCGCCGCCGAGCACGAAATCGCGCAGCCGTGTGTGACCGAAGGCGCCCATCACCAGCAGATCGGCGTCGAACTGACGGACGTAGCGCTCTATCGTCTTTCCCGCCGAGCCATGGTCGGCGGCCAGCGCCTTGACCTCGGCCGAGACGCCGTGGCTGCGCAGGTGGCGCGCCACGTCCTGCCCCGAATGCTCGTCAACCCCGGGCTTGTCGCCGCAAATGGTCAGCACGGTGACGTGTTCGGCCTTGGCCAGAATCGGGAGGCTGTCGGCCAAGGCCCGCGCGGCGCTCGGACCGCCGTCCCAGCAGACCACCACCCGCGTCGCGCCGCCGGGCCTGGCCGCCACGGCGGCCTCGTCCAGGATCAGGGTTGGCCGCCCCGACCCGAAAACCAGGTTTCTCACCACGCCCTGCTGTTCGTCGAACCGCCCGCTGAGCGGCACGATGCACAGGTCGCGGGTTCTTGCCATCCGGGCGACATGGTCGCCGACATCGTAGAGGTGGGCTCGATGGGTCTGGGCCAGGAACTCCACCTGCGCCGAGAGCGCGCTGGCCGCCGCCTGGGCCAGCACATCCTGACCCTGGCGGGCGGACTTGGCTTCCTCGGCGCGCGCCAAATCCGTCAACCCGATCAGATAGTCGGCGATCCTGTTGCTGTGGAGGGGAATCTCGATGTCGATCGCCAGGGCGGTCAGCGTCGCGCCCAGATGCCGCGCCCACCAGACGCCTCGTTCGATCACGATGGACGAGGTCGGCTCAGGATAGCTGTCCAGCTGCAGCAGAATGTCCTTGAAAGCCATGGGAAGGCTCCTTTCGACCGCTATGTCAGTCCGCGGCGCGCGGCGCGGCTTGATCTGGATCAGACCGTCGCAATATTCTCGGCAGCCAGGCCCAGCCGGCCGCCACGAGGCCGGCCACGACGCAGATCGTCGCGAATCCGGCGGGCGGCGCGGCCATGCGAAAGAGCCCCGCCAGACCGGGGGTCAGCAGCACCAGCAGGAGGATGGCCCCGGCCGTCGCGGCGATGGTCCAGAACACCCAGCGCCGCGCGTCGAGCAGACGGCTGTCGCGCCCCGTGGCGTCGGTCAGCGCCAGGGTCAGGTTGGCGACCACCAGCCCCGCGAAGGCGCCGGCCCGCGCCTGGGCGGCGGGCAGCCAGCTCAATCCCCAAAGATAGAGCGCCAGTACGACGGCTAAAATCAAAAGGCCCTGAAGCGCCCCATGGACGATCTGTCGGGGCCCGAACAAGCTCGCCCGGGGCGAACGCGGCGGTCGGCGCATGCTGTCGCGGTCGCTGGGCTCGCCCTCGAAGACCAGAGAGCAGACCGGATCGATGACCAGCTCGAGAAACACCACCTGAACCGGAAACAGCATCGGCGGCGCCCCCAGCAGCACCGGCGCCAGGGCCAGGCCCGCGATCGGCACATGGATGGCGGTGACATAGGTCAGGGCGCGCCTCAGGTTGTTGTAAATCCTTCGGCCCAGCCGAACGCCGCCAACGATCGAGGCCAGACTGTCGTCTAGCAGGATCAGGTCCGCGGCCTCGCGCGCCACGTCCGTCCCGCGCCGTCCCATGGCGATGCCGATGTGGGCCGCCTCCAGGGCCGGCGCATCGTTGACTCCGTCTCCGGTCATGGCGACGACCTCGCCATTGGCCTTCAGCGCTTCGACCAGGGCCAGCTTCTGTTCCGGGCGTATGCGGGCGAAGACCCGCACGTCCGCCAGGCGCGCGCGCAGGGCGGCCGGATCAAGCCGGGCGATGTCCTGGCCGGTCAGCACGCCGGCCCCCACGTCCAGCCCGGCCTGGCGGGCGATGTTCAGGGCCGTGGCCGGATAGTCGCCGGTGATCATCATCACCTTGACGCCGGCCGCCCGCGCCTCGCTTACGGCGGCGACGGCGTCGTCCCGCAACGGGTCGGCGAACCCGACCAGGCCGCGAAAGACGAAGTCGACGGCTTCCGGGGCCTCGGGCGCCTCGCCGACCGCGATCGCCTCGGCGACGGCCAGCACCCGCAAACCCTCGAGCGCCAGGGCTTCAAGCGCCGTGCGAAGAGGCGCCGTCTCGACGGGCGCAAGACGGCACAGGGCGAAAATCGCTTCCGGAGCCCCCTTGGCGGCCACAATCAGGCGCTGATCGGCTCGACGCCACGCCTGGACCACGGCCAGGCGCTCGGTTCGCAAGGGCCAAACCCGCTCCAGCCGCAGATCGGCGGACGGGCGCGCCACGGCGACCAGGGCGCGATCCATCGGATCGACCGGGCGCGGCGCGCAGGCCAGGCTTGCGGCCGCCAGCAAGGGCTCGGGCGCGGCCCCGTCCTGGTCGAGCGAAATCCGCGCGCCCTCCGCCCACAGCGCCGCGACCGTCATGCGGTTTTCGGTCAGGGTGCCGGTCTTGTCGATGCAGAGCACGGTGGCGCCGCCCAGGGTCTCGATCACCGCGCCGCGGCGAACCAGCACATTGTGCCGGCCAAGCCGCCAGGCCCCGAGCGCCATGAAGATCGCCAGGACCATCGGAAACTCTTCCGGGATCATGGCGATCGCGACCGTCACACCGGCCAGCGCCGCCTCCAGCCAGTCGCCTCGCGTCAGTCCATAGGCGACCATAACAAGAAGACAGAAGAGACCCGCGCCCAGGCCAAGCCATCCCACGAGCCTGGCGATGGCCTTCTGCAGCGGCGCTCCCGTGGTCTCCAGCGTCGCCAGGGCCGCGCCGATCGCGCCGATCGCGGTCCTCGGGCCCGTGGCGGTCACCTCGGCCACCCCCTGCCCCGAGACGATCAGCGTGCCCGCGAAGATCGCGCTCGAAGGCTCGCCGGCAGGGCCCGGGGCGCGCTGGACCGGAACCGATTCCCCCGTCAGGGCCGCCTCGTCGATGGTCAGCAGCTCGCCGTCGATCAGTCGGCCGTCGGCGGGAACGCGCTGGCCCTCCCCCACCAGGACGACGTCGCCGGGCACGAGCGAGCGCGACGGCGCCTGGCGCTCGCGCCCGTCGCGCACCAGTCGGACCATGGGTTCGGCCAGGTCGCGCAGCGCCTTGAGCGCCCGTTCGCTGCGCGCTTCCTGGAAAATCACCTGAACAATGGTGGCGACGGCGGCCAGGGTCAGCAGCAGCCCCTCGGCAAGATCGCCAAGCGCCAGATAGAGGCCTGATGCGACCAGCAGCAGGCCGAACATCGGTTCGCGCAGGGTCGCCAGCACGATCTGCGTCAGCGAGCGCGTGCGCGGCGGATCGAACTGATTGGGCCCGACCAGGGCGAGACGGCGCGCCGCCTCCGCCTCGTTCAAACCGCTGGCGCCCGTCACGTGCTCTCCGCCTCGTCAGGTTGAAAGGTTTTGGCCGCTAGGCGTCGTCGGAGCGGCGGGTCACGGCGTAGGTGATCAGGCCGGCGACGGCGGCCGCGACCAGGGCCGCTCCTGCCGCGGTGGCGCCCAGGGCCTGGCGCGGGTGGCGCCGGACCTGTCGTTCAGCCGCGGTCTCGAGGCGATCCAGCTTAGCCTGGATGTCGCTGACCAGTTCGATGGCCGCGTGGCCCAGAGCCACGGCGCTGACGGACGCCGTGTCGCCGGCGTCCTTGCCCAGTTGATCGACCATCGTCTTGAGATGATCGGTGAGGTTTTCGAATGCGTCGCGGCCATCGCGGGCGAGCGTCTTGATCTTACGAGCCGACATTGTCCTGCCTTGCGAAAGATGAGGGGGTGGCGCGCCCAGCAGACGCGCTTTGCCGCCGGGCCGTCTTGACCTGGGTCAAGTTCGAAGCGGCGCGTCGGGAACCGCGGGCGCGTCGACAGCATCGACCACCGCGGTCAGGCGGCGCAGCAGCGCTTCGCGCGCCGCATCGTCGCGGGCCGTGTCCAGCGCGGCGTTGAGCGCCATCTGGAAGGCGACCCGATGATTGTGCCAGTCGAGCTTGGCCGCCGCATGGGGCGGCAGTCGCGCCGGCGACGGCTGTCGAGGGACGGCGCGCCCTTCCCCCAGGTCGAAGGCGTCGTCCAGGTCCGGGATCAGGATCGCCTCGGCGTCGAAGCCGGCGGCGACCAGGCGATCGCGCAGTCCGGCGGCGGAGTCCGGCTCGCCGTGGGCCAGCAAGACCGAACCGGCCACCGGCGCCCGATCCAGCGCCCACCGGGTCAGGCCCACCGCGTCGGCATGGGCGGAATAGGCGTCGAGCTGGCGCACCCGCGCGCGAACCCGCACCTCGTCGCCCTGAATGCTGACCCGCGGCGCTCCGTCGGCCAGGAGCCGGCCCAGCGTGCCGGCCGCCTGGAATCCGCAAAGGAGCACGGTTGTCTCCTTGCGCCACAGAAGCCGCTTGAGATGCTTGCGCACCCGGCCCGCGTCGCACATGCCGCTGGCCGCCAGGATCACATGCCAGCCAGAGAGACGTTCCAGTCCGTCGCTGTCCCATGGCTTGGCCAGGAAGCGCAGGTGTTCGGAGGGACGCACCGGGTCGAACGGATTGCGCTGAAGGGCGGGGTTCCAGCCCCGCTCGATGAAAACCTTCGAGGCTTCGATCGCCAGGGGTGAATCCAGGAAGATGTCGCCACGCGGCGCCTGCCCGTCCTCCATCAGCTGCAGGATATCGACCAGCAGTTCCTGACTGCGTTCCAGCGCGAAGGCCGGGATGAGCAGCGGTCCGCCCGCGGCGTACGCCGCCTTCAGTTCCTCGGCCAGGGCCGCGCGGCGGGCGGCGCCGCTGACGGCCGTGCGCTCGCGGTCGCCATAGGTCGATTCCAGGATCAGATGATCGACGCCTTCGGGACCTTGCGGATCGGCGACAAAGTCGCTGCCGCCGGCCCCCAGGTCGCCCGAGAACAGCAACCGCTTCCGCGCTCCGGCGGGACCGACGGCGACCTCGATCGAGGCCGAGCCCAGGATATGGCCCGCCTCCCAATAAACCGCCGACAGGTCCGGGGCGATCGCCACCGGCTCGCCCAGCTTGACCTTTCGAAACTGGCTCATGACTCGAGCCGCGTCGGCTTCCGTGTAGATTGGCTCCACGGGGGCCAGGCCTCGCCTCTGGTTGCGCCGGTTGAGCGCCGCCACCTCGCCTTCCTGGATGCCGCCGGCGTCGGCCAGCATTACCGCGCAGAGGTCGCGGGTCGCCGCCGTCGCATAGATCGGCCCTTCGAAGCCAGCCAGCATCAGCTTGGGCAACAGGCCGCAATGGTCGACATGGGCGTGCGTCAGCAGAACAGCGTCGATCTGACTGGGATCGAAGGGAAACTCGCCATAGTTCAGCGCCTTGAGGGTCTTGGAGCCTTGGAACATGCCGCAGTCGATCAGGATCGTGGCGTCCTGGGTTTGCAGGCGCGCGCACGAGCCGGTGACGCAGCCGGCGGCGCCGTGGAAGGACAGGATCGGGGTCATGACGCGATCACCAGGAACCGGACGCACGCGCCGCCGGCCGCCATAGCTGAGATCTTGACCATCGTGATCATTGTCGCCTCCCGCAGGCGAGAAGATCGGCCAGGCCGCGCCGCGCTCCCTGATCTGGATCAATTCGGCGTCCGTTCCGGCCACTACCCTGCTGCGGATCAGCCCGTCGCTGTTGGGAGCCCCCATGAAACACGCCGTCATCCTGGCCCACCCCAAGCCCACCAGCTTCTGCGCGGCCATCGCCCGAACCTGCGTCGAGCATCTGCGCGCGACCAACCACGACGTGATCCTGCGCGATCTCTATGGGCTGGATTTCGACCCCCGGCTGAAAGCCGAGGAGTTGCCCTCGCAATCGGGCGCGCAGCCCGCCGCCGACATCGTCGCCGAACGCGGGCTGATCGGCGACGTCGACAGCTTCATCTTCGTCTATCCCTTCTGGTTCAACGCGCCGCCCGCCATTCTGAAAGGCTATGTCGATCGGGTCTTCAGCATGGGCTTCGGCTACGCGCCGAGCGCGGGCGGCGCGCAATCGCTGCTCGACGACAAGACCCTTCTCAGCTTCTCGACCTCCGGCGCGCCCGAGCACTGGGTGAACAGCACCGGGGCCTTGAAGGCCCTGATGACGGTGTTCGACTTGCACCTATCGGGCGTCTGCGGATTGCGGGTGCTCGGCCACGAGCACTTTGGCTCCATCGTGTCCAATATCACCGAGGAGTCGGTGGCCGACATGCTGGACCAGGTTCGCACGCGCCTGGACGACCTGTTCGCGCCCACGCTCGCCTAGCCTGGCCTTCGGGCCGAGACTCTAGAGCAGCGCCGCCGGAGCCGCGCCCGCCCCACGTCCGGACGATCATAGCGGCGGGTCGATCCGCAACACCGCAGCCCCGGTGATGGCGCCGGCGCGCAAGTCGGCGAGCGCCTCGGCGGCCTGTCGCAGACCGTAGACCTTCGTGTGAGGCCGAACGCGCGCGGCCGCGGCGCGCGGAAGGTAATCCTCAGCGTCGGCGCGGGTGAGGTTGGCCACCGACATCAAGGCTCGCTCGCCCCACAGATCGGCATAGTCGAGCGCCGGAATCTGGCTCATGTGAATCCCCGCGCACACCACCGCGCCGCCCTTGCGGACCGCCTTCAGGGCCAGCGGCACCAGGGCGCCGACCGGCGCGAACAGGATAGCGGCGTCCAGAAGCTCGGGCGGAGCGGCGTCCGAGGCTCCCGCCCACAGGCAGCCCAGGTCGAGCGCGAGATTTTGCGCGGCCAGATCGTCGGGTTTGGTGAAGGCGTAGACCTTCTGCCCCTCGGCGACCGCAAGCTGCGCCAGAAGGTGAGCAGCGGCCCCAAAACCATAGAGACCCAGCCGATCGACGACCCGCCCCTCCATCGCCTTGCGCCAGGCGCGAAAACCGATCAGGCCGGCGCAGAGCAGCGGCGCGGCTTCGACGTCCCCGAGCTCATCGGGCAAGGCCAGGCAGAAGCGTGCATCCGCGACCGTCATTTCCGCATAGCCGCCGTCGCGCGTCCAGCCCGTGAACTGGGCGCGATCGCAGAGGTTTTCCGCGCCCTGACGACAGAAACGGCAGCGCCCGCAGGCGCCGCCGAGCCACGGAACTCCAACGCGTTGCCCCAGGGCGAGGGTCGTCACGCCCTGCCCGAGCGCCTGCACGATGCCGACGATCTCGTGACCTGGAATGAGGCCTTCCCGAGCGGGGAGATCGCCGTCCAGGAGATGCAGATCGGTGCGGCAGACGCCGCAGGTCCGCACCCGGATCAGGACTTCGCCCGGCCCGGGCCTGGGCGTGTGTCGAAGAGCGGGAGCCAGTCGCCCGCCCTCTAGGGCCATCGCCAGCATTTAGGTCTGGACCTTGGCTTGGGTGGTCACGCGTGAAGCTCCATAAGAAGGACGGCCGATCTGGCGCGACCCTCATTCTCCACCTCGCCGTCGCCTGCCAATTGATGGTGATCAACTCTCGAAGACCCGTCGTCGGCGCGCGGCGGGGTGGCCACCGCTTCAAGCGCCGGACAAGCGGCCTGGCCTCCAGCCGCCGTCGCCCGTCACGGTCACCCGCGACCAGGGCGAGCCATGGTCCGTCATGCCGCGCCGAGGCCGACCTTCGACTTCGAGCACTGGAACAAGTTCAAAGACCAGCAGCCGGTGCTCAGTTGAGATAGATCGGATTGCCGATCATCAGCAGCCGGCCGTCGACGGCGCGGACATTGACCCGCACCCAGCCGCGTCGGCCGGTGCTGACGATCTTGAACAGACGGGCCTGGGGATCGGCGGTGGCGATCAGATCGACGGCGGCGACCTTGCCGTCGCGCACCACCTCGACGCGGCCGTCGGTGACGCCGGCGACCTGGACGACGAAGGTGACGACCTCCCCGGCCCCGGCGGTCAGGCGTCCGCCCATGTCGGCGGTCTGGTCGCCGCGAGTGGCGTGCAGGTCGAGCCTATGGTCCGGCGCGGTGTCGAGATCGACGAACACCCGCCCTTCCCTCAGGCCCTGGACGATGGCCGGCGTCGACAGCGCCTGGGCGTGGACCACGGTGGTCGGCGAGCCGACGGCGCCGGGGGTCGTCGCCGGCAGCGAGGCGTCGTGATTGTCGCTGCCGCCGACGCCGGTCAGGTGCAGACCGGCGTTGAGCCGCGTCTCCCAGAACGGCACGCCGGACAACGGCCCCTCGGCCGAGCCGCCGCTGGCCCGCACCGCTCCGCCATTGATGATCTCGACGGCGCCGAACAGGGTGCCGTCGGTGTTGGCGGCCGTCCAGCCGCAACCCATGCAGATCTCGCCCGACGGCAAGGCCGGATGGTTGATCGACATCAGCCCGCCCGCCTTGGCGACGGCCCGCGCCAGGCTTTTGATGTCGGGAACGGCCGGATCACCCAGGCGAAAATCGATGTCCGCCGTGGGGCCAAAGACATTGGCGTGACCCTGGAAGGTGGTGATCTCGCGACCCGGGATCAGCAGAAGGCGGTCGAAGGCGGGCTGCAGCTCCCGCATCGCCTCGTACTGGGCTGTGGTGTTGTGATCGGTGATGGCGATGAAGTCCAACCCACGCGCGGCGGCGGCCTGGGCGGTGCGGTAGACCGGGCACGGGACCCGGGCTCCGGACTGCGACGGGCAGGATCCATCGCTGTGGGCGGTGTGCATGTGCAGGTCGCCGCGATACCAGCCGGGCCCGGCCAAGGGCGCGGCGGTGAAGCCCTGACCAAGGTCCCGGCGGTCGAAGAACACCTTGGCCTCGAACGTGGCCACGGTCGTTGGCCGGGCGTTGGGGATCCCCAGCAGCAGGGTCCAGCGCCCAGGCCGGATCGGTCCGGGCAGGAAACTGGGCGTGGCGTCCTCGGTGGCCAGGGTGAACTCGGTCTTGTTGCCGCCGCTCCAGCCGCGAAAGCGCTCGGCGTCCAGCAGGCCCAGGTCGACGACGGTCTTCTGGTCCTGGCCGGTATGATCGAAGACGATGGTCAGGCGGGTGACGCCCGCGGGAACCTCGAAGGCCACCGGCTTGTAGGTCTGGTGGTCGACGCCGGTGATCTGGCCACGCAGCACCAGGTCCGGCGCGCGTGGATCGGCCAGGGCCGGAACGGCGATCAGCCAGGCGAGCATCAGCAACAGGAAGCGCATGGGCGGCCTCGGAAGAAAAACGGGCGGCCGGCGTCAACCGGCCGCCCAGTCGAGGGGAGGACTTGGACTAGAAGCGGTACAGAACGGCGGCGCGGACGTTGCGACCGAACTCCGGCCGACCGATGCCGTACAGCGACCCGGCCTCGCCGCTGATGATCTGGCCGGCGCGGGGATTGCCCTCGGTCAGACCGAGCTCGTCGGTCAGGTTGTTGCCGTAGACATAGAACGACAGCTGATCGGTGACGTTGAAGCGCACCGTGGCGTTGACCAGGGTGTAGGCCGACAGTTTCGAGGTGTTGGCGGCATCGGAATAGCGGTCGTCATAGCGTTCGACGCTGGCTTCCAGCCGCAGCCGGCGGTCCAGCAGATTGACGCCCGGGGTCAGGCGGAACGAGGTCTTGGGCACGCGGATCAGCTGGTTGCCGGTGAAGTCGCGGGTGCGGCTGGCGGTGGCGGCCGGCGGCTTGACCTGGCAGGTGGGATCGCTGGCCGAGACGCTGCAGGTCTCCTCGAACTTGTAGTCGCCGAATTTCGGGTCCTGGATCGTGGCGCTGAAGCCCAGGTCGAACCAATCCAGCGGGCGCAGCGTGCCTTCCAGCTCCAGGCCCAGGGTCTTGGTGTCGGTGATGCTGGTCTGCTGGACGTAGCCGCCGGTGGCGGGGTTGAAAACCAGGCTGCCGAAGCTGAGCGCGTCATAGGCGGTGTGGAAGACAGTGGCGTAGAGATCGGCCTTGGGCGTCGACCACTTATAGCCCCCCTCGACCAGGTCCATGGTCTGCACGAACGGCGCGACATTGGTGGCGTTGGTGATGTAGTCGCCCAGGGACGGCAGGCGGAAGGCCGAGGTGTAGCGGGCGAAGACCCCCATCCGCGGCGTCAGCCGATAGTCGAGGCCGAGCGTCCAGCCGGTGTGATCGAACTTGCGCTTGAAGCGGTCATAGACGCCGGTTCCGGCCAGCACCGTGTCGTCGGCCGCCGTCGGCGACTGGCCCAGATTGATCGTCGCGCTGCGCTCGCTGCGGCCGGTGAACTCGGTCTTCTCCCAGCGGACGCCGGCGTCGACGCGCAGGGACGGGGTCAGGCTCCATTCGTCGGTCAGATACAGGGCCGTGGTGTTGGACTTGCCATCGCCATTGGCGAATTCGGCGCCGTAGCGGGTGACGCCGTTCTCGGTGAGGCTGGACAGCACTTGGCCGCCGGCGTTGACGGCCACCAGGTCCAGACGGCGGGCGTTGTCACGCATGTCGAGCAGGACATTGGCCGAATAGCGATTGAACGCTTCCTCCACATGGGCGGTGTAGACGCCCAGGGCGACGTCGTGGGTTTGACCGCCGACCTCGAACTTGTGCAGCAGGCGCGCGTCGTTGATCAGCTCGTCGAGCGGCACGGAGACATAGCGCAGCGAGCCGTCGATCACCCGACCGTTGCCGTTCTGGCCGGCGCCGGCGGTGTCGAACACCTGGCTGGGCGAGGTGGCGTAGCGCAGCTGAACGTCGGTGGCCCCCGGCGTCGCCGCCAGCAGGGCGGCGCGGTACTGGGCGAGGCGATCGGTCGCGATCACCGGGGTGTTGGGGAACAGGCCGATGCGCTTGGACTCCGAGGTCCGATAACGCAGGGTGTCGGTGAGCTTCCAGCCGTCGAGGATCTCATAGGTCAGGGCGGCGGTCGCCTGGGTCAGCTTGACCTCGGTGCCGCGGGTCAGATCCCAGTCGAACGGGCCCTTGGGGCCGCGCAGGGTCAGCTTGGCGGTCTCGGGACCGGCCAGGGTGCCCTTCAGCGCGTCGAAGCCGGGGGCGTCGCTGGGCTCGCCGTCGGCGTTGAACTTCAGCGGCACCCCGGCGAACAGGATGACGTTGTCGTCCAGGTGCTTGATGTTGAAGTCGATGCTGCCGCGCTCGAAGTCGCGGCCGGCCGAAACCCGCACCTGATAGCCCTTGTTGGCGGTGAAGCCGGGATCGCGGACGCCGTCGTCCTGGCGATAGAAGCCGCCGACGCCGAGACGCCAGCCGGCGACCGGGCCGCCGTACCAGGCGTCGACCCGCTTGAGGCCGTAGTCGCTGACCTGGGCCTTGATCAGGCCCTCGGGAGTGTCGCCGCCCTTACGGGTGATGAAATTGACCGTGCCGCCGGGGGCGTAGGAAGCGAAGATCGACGACGGCCCGCCGCGCACCACCTCGATGCGGTCGATGGTCTCGTCGAGGCGGAACGACTGGTCGGCGTTGAGATAGCCCAGGCCGCCGTCATGCTGCACGGGCGCGCCGTCCTCCTGCAGGGCGATGGCCGAGAAGCCCTCCTGCGGGATGCCGCGGGCGCGGATATTGGCGCTGGCCTCGCCGCCCGAGGCCTCCACCCAGAATCCGGGCACCGATTTCAGCGCGTCGGCGACGCCCATCGGCGCGCGCATGCGCAGGGTCTCTTCGTTCAGGGTGGTGACGGCGTAGCTGGTGGCCAGCCGCGTGCGGGCGTCCGAACCGGCCCGGGCGGTGACGATCAGTTCGTCAATCACGTCGACCGGGTTCGCGGCCAAAGGGCCGGCGTCGGCGCGCTCACGCAGGGTGATGACGCTGGCGTCGGCGGAAGCCACTTCCAGACCGCTGTCGGCGATCAACATCCGCAGGGCCTGCTCGCGGCTGTACGATCCCTTGACCGCCGGACTGGCGTGCTTGGCGGCCGCCTCGAAGGGGAACATCAACTGCACGCCGGCCTGGCGCGAAAAGGTGGTCAGGGCCTGGGCGGTGTCGCCGGCGGGAATGCTGAAGGTGATCCGCTCGGCGGTCGCGGTCTGCGCCATGGCGGCCTGAACCGGAACCAGAGCGGTCGTGGCCAGCAATGCGAACGCGCCCACGCGCGGCGCCCAGGTCTTCAACATCGGATAGTCCCCCGTTTTGTTCGCCGGACATCGGCGGTTCGCAAGACAAGACGGGCGGAGCCTGGAAAACCGCTATGTGGTTTTAAGAAGAATTCTTGACTGTTCGTCGTCGATGATCCGTAGACCGAACGAATATTTCAGGGCGGTGAGGAAGCTTTCGGGGTCGCCGGTCAGGAACCGCCCGCCCAGCCGCAGCGCCCCCACCGAGGGGTCACCGATGACGATCTTCTTGGTCAGGTAGCGATTATATTCCTCAACCGCGGCCGACAACGGCTGGCCGTCGAAGACGATCTCGCCGCGGCGCCAGGCCTGGACGTTCTGCGCCTGCGCCTCAGCCAAGGGGGCGCCCGCGATCCGCGACGGCCCGATCTCGAGCACCCGGCGCGGGTCCCCGGGAGCGCTCACCTCGGCCTGAGCGGCGCCGGCCGCGGTCCGCACCGCCGCGCGGCCGGCCAGGACGATCAGGTCTAGCGCCCCTGACCGAAGACGGGCGTTGAACTGACCCGACGTCAAATGGGTCACCGCCTGGGCGGCCATCAGCAGAAAGGGCCGGGTGTCGTCGACGGCGATGGTCAAGGCCGCTTCCCCGCGGTCGAGCCACAGCTTGCGGGCCTTGCCGTCGAAGCGCCAGGCCAGACGGGTGTCGGTGTTGAGCTCCACCGAGCTGCCGTCCGGCAAGGTTACGGTGCGGCGCTCGCCCACCGCGGTGTTGACCCCCACCCGCAAGAGCGTGTCGCGCCCGACATAGGCCAGGCCCGCCAGGCCGGCGGCCAGGGCCGCGCCGCCGCCGATGAAGGC
>NZ_JBAPVS010000263.1:0-16618 GCF_049283275.1 Caulobacter sp.
GTCCGCGCTAGATGCTCCCCCTCTGGGGGAGCTGTCGCGTAGCGACTGAGGGGGTTTAGGCCACAGCTCCAGCCACCACCGACCGCCGCACCATAAGCGACGCCCCCGCCGCCAACAGGCCCGCGACGCCGGCGATGACGAACGCCTCCAGATATTGCCCCTGCTGAGCGCGGATCACCCCCGCGCCGATCGCCGCCGTCGCCGCGCCCAGCTGGTGGCCCGCCCCGATCCAGCCGAACACGATGGGACCGTCGCGATCCCCGAACGCCTCGGTCGCCAGCCGCACGGTCGGCGGCACCGTGGCGATCCAATCCAGCCCGTAGAACACCGCAAACACCGACAGGCTCATCAGCGAGAAGTCGGAAAACGGCAGGTAGATCAGCGAGAGCCCGCGCAGGGCGTAGTACATGAACAGCAGTTTGCGCGGGTCGTAGCGGTCGGTCAGCCAGCCCGAGGCCGTGGTGCCGAACAGGTCGAACAGCCCCATCAGCGCCAGCAGGCCGGCGGCCCTGACCTCGGGCATGCCCCGGTCGCCGCAAAAGGCGATCATGTGCACGCCGATCAGGCCGTTGGTGGTCAGGCCGCAGATGAAGAAACCGCCGAACAGCAGCCAGAAGGTGCGGGTCTTGCTGGCCCGGTGCAGCGCGCCGAACGCGACGGCGAGGGCGTTGGCGGCCGAGCCCTTGGGCGGCGGGGTCCAGTCGTCCGGCGCGCCGAACGGGCGTTGGCCGATGGCGTCGGGGCTCTCGGGGATCAGCAGCCAGCAGATCGGGGCCATGATCGCGGCGACCGCGGCCACGGTCAGCACCACCGGCCGCCAGCCGCCCTGGTCAGCGATCCAGGCCATGGCCGGCAGGAAGATCAGCGAGCCGGTCGCCGTGGCGGCCGTCAGCAGCCCCAGCATCAGGCCACGCCGCTGGACGAACCAGCGATTGACGATGGTCGCGCCCAGCACCATGGCCACCGCCCCGCTGCCGACGCCGGCCATCACGCCCCAGGTGGCCACGTACTGCCAACTCTGGGTCATGAACGCCGACAGGCCGGTCGAGACCGCCATCAGCAGCAGGGCCAGGCTGATCGTGCGCCGCACGCCGAACGACTGCATCAGCGCCGCCGCGAAAGGGCCGGTCAGGCCGTAGAGGAAGATGCCGATCCCCGCGGCCAGCGAGATCGAGCCCCGGTCCCAATGGAAGGCCTTCTCCAGCGGCAGGATCAGCACGCCCGGCGCGGCCCTGAGGCCTGCGGCCGACAAAAGCGCCAGGAAGGTCGCGGCGGCGACCACGAAGGCGTAGCGGTTTCCGAGCGTGCGGCGAAGCGTCTGGATCATGCGATGTAACCGATCGGTACGGGGCTTGTCGCCTTGCATACGTACCGGTAAGTAACATCGTCAAGCGCCATGACGAAAATCGACGAAAAAACCTCCGCCCCGCAGCTCTCGGATAAGGTCGCCGAGCACCTGCTGCCGTACAATCCGGGCGCGCGCGCCGCCGAGCGGATCTTCGACACCGCGCGGGACCTGTTCTATCGCGAGGGCATCCGCGCGGTCGGGGTCGATGAGATCGTCACCAAGGCGGGCGTGACCAAGCCCAGCCTCTATCGCAGTTTCAAGTCCAAGGACGAACTGGTCGCCGCCGTGCTTCGCGAGGTCGAGGTCGGGTTCTGGGAGCGCTTCGAGTCGGCCGAGAGGGCGTTTCCGGACGATCCCAAGGCCCAGATGATCGCCTATTTCGAGGGTCTGGCCGCACGCTCGGGCGGCGCGGACTATCGCGGCTGCGCGCTCAGCAACGCCGTGGTCGAGTATCCGGACCGCGATAACGCCGGTCGAGCGGTGGCGCAGATCCACAAGCAGGACCTGCGCGCCCGCCTGCGGGCCAAGGCCGAGGCGATGGGCGCGTCCGACCCCGGCGCCCTGGGCGATGCGATGATGCTGCTGATCGAAGGCGTCTTCACCTCCAGCCAGATGTTCGACGACGACGACAAGCCGGCCCTGGCCGTGGTCGGCGCGGTCAAGGCGTTGATCGCGGCCTATTGCCGATGAGCGGGCACCCGCTGGATCGCGTGGTGTGGAACGCCTTTACGACGCGGCAGGCGCATGTGGCTCTGGTCGACGGCGGGGCGTTTCGGGTCCATCCCGACTTCGGCCTGTTCGCCGCGACGGCCAACCACGCGCCCGAAAGCCTGGCCGCCCTGGGCCGGTTGGTTCATGCCCATCCCGGCGAGGTTGGGGTGGTGGAGCGGTTCGATCTTCCGCCCGTGCCGGGGACGCAGGTCATCAAGCGTGCCGTGCTCAACCAGATGGTCGCCGAGACCCTGGCCCGGCCCAAGCCCGTGGATTTCGAGATCCAGCCCTTGGGCGATGCGGATTCGCCGCAGATGGTGGCCCTGGCCGCCCTGACCGCGCCGGGACCGTTCTTCTCACGCACCCACCAGCTGGGTAATTTCGTCGGCGTGAAGGTCGACGGCCAACTGGTGGCCATGGCCGGCGAGCGTCTTCAGCCCAACGGTTTCACCGAGGTCAGCGGCGTCTGCGCCCATCCCGACCATCGCGGCAAGGGCTATGCGGCGACGCTGATGCTGCACGTGGCCGGCCAGATCGTCGCGCGCGGCGAGATCCCGTTCCTGCACAGCTACGATCACAACGCCGGCGCCATCGCGCTCTACGAGGCGCTGGGGTTCCGGTTCCGCTGCGAGCAGATGCTGACGATGCTGGCGGCGGACTAGACCCAACCTTCAAGATAGTTGTCATCCCGGACAAGCGCGCAGCGCGCCGATCCGGGACCGACGTCTGAGCTAGGAGCTTCCGGCGGTCCCGGGTCTTCGCTTCGCTACGCCCGGGATGACAATCGCAGGGGAAATGAAAAAGGACCCGGAAAGCTCTCGCCCTCCGGGTCCCCTCTAAGCGCTCAGACCTGAACCTAGGCCTGGATCTTGTTCGCCGACCGGCGCGCCCAGCCGTACAGCCCGGCCACCACGACCGCCGCGGCGATCAGGGCGAAGATCATGCCCACGTGCTCGGACGGCGCGAAGGGGACCTCCAGCGGGCCGGGCTTCTGGGTGGCGACGATCAGGCCGGCCAGGGCGACGTTGAACAGGCTTTCGCCGACGATGAAGCCCGAGGCGATCAACACGCCCAGGCGCTTGGCCGCCTCGCCCATCCGGTCCTTGTCGACCATCTTGTCGTAGAGCCAGCCGATCACCGCCCCGACCACGACCGGCGCGGTGACGGTGCTGGGCAGGTAGATGGCCAGACCCACGCCGAGCGGCGGCAGGCTGAGGCGGCCGTTGCTGGACCGGCGCAGGATGATGTCGACGATCACCAGGCCCAGGCCGATCAAGGCGCCATAACCCAGCAGGCTCCAGTTCAGGTCGTGGCCGATCACGCCCTTGGCCAGGGTCGAGATCAGGGTGGCCTGCGGGGCGTTCAGCGGCGTGGACCCGGCCACGGTGGCCAGATTGGCGGCGCCGGCAAAGCCGTTCGACTGGTTCAGCAGCTCCAGCACGAAGGGGATGACGATGGCGCCGGCGACGACGCCGATGATCAGGGCCACCTGCTGCTTCCAGGGCGTGGCGTCGACCAGCTGACCGGTCTTCAGGTCCTGCAGGTTGTCGTTGGCGACCACGGCCACGGCCAGCACCATGGTGGTGACATACAGGGCGTAGGCGACCAGGGCCTTGGCGATGTCGGGGCCGATCACCCCGCGGCCGACGACGCCGACCATCAGCGAGGCGCCCAGGACGGTCAGGATGGCGATGCCCGAGACCGGGCTGTTGGACGAACCGATCAGGCCGGCCATGTAGCCGCAGACCGCGGCGGCCAGCAGGCCGGCGATCAGCACGTAGCCGACGCCGATCGCCACCAGCGGAACGGCCAGGCTGGTGATCGGGCCGCCGGTCAGGAAGTGGGCCAGGAACCAGCCGGCCGGGGCCAGCAGCAACAGCGACACCAGGCCGACGATCCCGATCGGGATGTCCTGCTCGGTGCGCGGAATGACGGCGCCGCCGACCTTGCGGGCCTTGCTGGCCTCGAGCGCCGACATCAGACCCGACCAGATCGGCAGGGCCAGCTTGCCCAGGGTCCAGATGGCGGCGGCGCCGATGACGCCCGCGCCCATGAACCGCACTTCGGTCTTCCAGACGGTCAGGGCGTGGTCGGCCACCGAGACTCCGGGGATCGGATGCAGGCTGGTCATGACCGGCACCAGAACGCCCCAGGCGATGGCCAGGCCGGCGAACATGGCCACGCCCACGGTGATGCCCATCAGGTGGCCCGCGCCCATCAGGGCCAGCGAGCTCGAAGCGCCCAGGCCGGTCGCGCCGGCGCCGGCCTTGAAGTAGCCGGCGACTTCGGCGGCGAAGATCTTGGCGGCGGCCAGGGCGGCGAACAGGGCCGAGGCGATGGTGCCCAGCACCACGGCGACCAAGCCGGCTTGGCCTTCGGCGGCGCCGGCCCGCGAGCCTGTGCCGACCTTCAGCACCTCGGCGGCCGCGACGCCTTCGGGATAGGGCAGGTTGGAATTGGTCACCAAGGCCCGGCGCAGGGGGATGGTGTACATGACCCCCAGGATGCCGCCGATCAGGCAGGCGCCGAAGGTGGTCAGGAACGGCACGTGGCTCCACCAGCCGATCATCAGCAGGCCCGGCAGCACGAAGATCACCGACGACAGGGTCCCCGCCGCCGAGGCGATGGTCTGGACGATGTTGTTTTCCTGGATCGTCGCGGTCTTGAACGCGCGCAGCAGGGCCATCGAGATGACGGCCGCGGGGATCGAGGTGGCGAAGGTCAGGCCCACCTTCAGGCCCAGATAGACCTGGGCGGCGGTGAAGACGAGGGTGATGGCGATCCCGAGGAGGACCCCTCGGATAGTGAACTCCGAACGAGGAGTCGCGGCGGCGTCGGACGACATGAAGGGTCCCAAAGCAGTTAAGGCGGTCGGACCTTGCACGTCCGACCGCCCCAAACTCAAGTGTTGTTCCGCATTTTCGCGTTTTGCGGGTCGACGCTGCCCTTCACGGCGCCTTCCCGGAAAGGGCTAGAGGACGCCCAGCATTTCGGCGACCAGCGGGTGGCGGACAATGTCGCGGTCGGCCAGGCGGACCACCGCGATGTTCTCCAGCGCCTCGAACTTCTCGGCCACGTCGCCCAGGCCCGAGATGCCCGGCAGCAGGTCCGACTGGTTCGGGTCGCCCGTCACCACCATGGTCGAGTTCCAGCCCAGGCGCGTCAGCAGCATCTTCAGCTGCATGTAGGTGCAGTTCTGGGCCTCGTCGATCACCACGAAGGCGTTGTTCAGGGTGCGGCCGCGCATGAAGCCGACCGGCGCGATCTCGATCGCCCCCTCGGCCATCAGAGCGCGCATCCGCTTGACCGACAGGCGATCACTCATGGCGTCGTAGAGCGGCCGCAGATAGGGGGCCAGCTTCTCTTCCATGTCGCCCGGCAGGTAGCCCAGCGACTCGCCGGCCTCGACGGCGGGCCGCGACAGCACGATTCGGCCGACCTTGCCGGCCTCCAGGGCTTCGACGGCCTTGGCGATGGCGATGTAGGTCTTGCCGGTGCCGGCCGGGCCCAGCGCCATGATCAGGTTCTTGTCGTCGATCGCCTCCATCAGGCTGGCCTGGCCTGGCGATTTGGGTTTGATCGTTTTGAGATAACTCTGGTCCCGGTCCTCATGCCCTGGATTCCCAAGCGGCGACCACGCGCTGCGATGCTCCACCGGCAGGCGGCGCACCTTGCCGTCGTCGTAATGGCCTGCGTCGTTCGCACCTTCGCGCACGGTCCGCTTGAGAGCTCGCTTGGTCATGTAAGCCTCCATTCAGGCATGAAAAAAGGACGCGGCCGAATGGCGACGTCCTTGGAGCAGGGGAGATAGACGAAGACGCGAGCGCGGCCGGGCGGTTCGGAGCTTGCCCCCGAAGGCGGTAGTGAACGCCCAAACCCCAAAACCGACACTCAAGGTCTCCGTCGTCGGGAGGCCGCGATCGATGATCGAGCACGGCTCGGATACGAGAAGAATGTCTCCCGATGTGGGAGTGTTCCCCCTCGAATCGCACAAATACAATGGGGCAGGCATGGTTTATGAGCCGTTAAGCCCCTGGCTGATTTTAGAACACGAGGTGTACGGATGACTGTCTATTCCTTGGGCGCCGCAAATCCCTCGCTTCCCGCGGAGGGCGAATATTGGATCGCGCCCAATGCCTCGGTAATGGGGAACGTCATCATGCGAAGGAATTCAAGCGTTTGGTGGGGCGCAATAGTTCGCGGTGACAATGATCCGATCGATATCGGCGAAAACACCAACGTTCAGGACGGATCAGTACTGCACACGGACGCGGGCAGCCCGTTGACCATCGGCGCCAATGTGACGATCGGCCACATGGTCATGCTCCACGGCTGTACGATCGGCGACGGCTCGTTGATCGGCATCGGCTCGATCATCCTCAACGGCGCCAAGATCGGGAAGAACTGCCTGATCGGGGCCGGCGCCCTGATCACCGAGGGCAAGGAGATCCCCGACAATTCGATGGTCGTGGGCGCGCCCGGCAAGGTGATCCGCGAGATCGGCGAGAGCCACGCCATCGTCCTGCAGGCTTCGGCCCTGCACTATGTCGAAAACTGGAAGCGGTATCGGACGGAGCTCATGCGGGTGGATTAGGGCCGAGACCGCCGGACACCCGGTCCGATTTTCCCTCTCGTTAATTGATGCGACCTTCCTGGGTCGAAACGCATTCACAGGCGCGCCGATATGACTTCAGCCAAGTCCCGAACCCCGTCTTCCACGCCCCCGGGCTGGGAGCCTCCGCCCTCCTTCGAGGAGAAGCTTCGCGACATCTTCGTGCCTCAACGCCTGCACCTGCTCCATTCCCTGCGCCGGGAAATGCGGAAGGGGGAACGCGAAATCCGGCTCGTGCCCTTCCTCTCCGACCCCGATCGCGTTTCGCTGGATATCGGAGCCAACAAGGGCGTGTGGGCCGAGGCGATGCGCCATCACGCGGCGGCGGTTCACGCCTTCGAGCCGAACCCAAAGATGTTCCGTCTGCTCGAACGCGGCGCGGCGCCCACGGTCACGCCCCACGCCATCGCGCTGTCGGATGCGTCGGGAACGGCGGAACTGCGCATTCCTCGCGGTCGCCGTGGCTATTCCAACCAAGGGGCCTCGCTCAGCCGGGAGAAGATCGGAGACGACGAATACGGCGCCGTTTCCATCGAGACCCGCAGGCTGGACGACATGGACCTGGGGGACATCGGCTTCATGAAGGTCGACGTCGAGGGCCATGAACTGGCCGTTCTCAAGGGCGCGCAAGAGACCCTGCGGCGTTGCCGGCCCAATCTCATCATCGAGATGGAGGAAAGACACTCCAAGGTCCCGATCGCCGAAATGATCGCCGAGGTGTGCGCCTACGGCTATGACGCCTTCGCGCTCGACGGGCTCCTGCTGCGACGGGTGGAGACGCTGGACCTCGTGCGCCGCCACAGCCAGCTCCCCCCCAAGGGCCAGTACATCTTCAACTGGATTTTCCTCCCGACCTGAGCGGAAGCACGCTCCGCGCCTGTCGGCGCAGGTTGGGGTAGCCGGCTAAGTCACTGAACTTTCGAGCCCGGCCCAATCGCGCAACTCGCGGACAAGACTTCGCCCGCTGCCGGTCGGATATTCGCAACATGGCGGCCCGCGACGACGGAAAGGTCGAAGGCCGTCGTCGACGCGCACCCGTCGATGCTCGCGCCCTGGCTGAGTCCTCGGAGGCAGGAGGACCCGCCCCCCGACATCAACCCCGCCATGCCTGCGGACCAGACAAAGACCTAGGCCTTGATGTCCGCGATCAAGCCGGTCTGGGCTCCCTTGAAGGTGTCGGCTTCGGCCATCTGCTTGACCATGTCCTTGAGCTTGTCTTCGACAGCCTTGCGCTGCTCCAGACTCATCGACCCCAGCTGATCCTCGGCGAAGCCCAGCTTGTTCAGCATCGCGCCACGCATCTGCTCGGCGGGGGTCGTCTTGGCGACCCGGCTGAACTCCGCCTGGGCCGTTTCGCCAGCGGGCGTCGAACCACCGTTCGGATCGGTCGAAACCTTCCAGCCGTTCTTCACGGCCAACTGCGAAAGGGGAAGTTGCGTCGTCGGCGCGTAGCTGACCGTCACGCCTGTAGCACTGACCATTACAAGTCCTCACGCTGGGTTACTTATGGTCAAGCTCGTGCAAGTCGGGCGCCAGGCGGAGGCCCCGCAAAACCTAGGGTGGAAAGGAAAGCTGGGGGTCCGAAAGAAAGACTTGCCCGGCAAAAGGCGCCCGGCAATTTGTTGGCTGGCGCTGCCTCAATCCCGCCCGAACA
Source organism: Caulobacter sp. (assembly GCF_049283275.1). Lineage (GTDB taxonomy): Bacteria > Pseudomonadota > Alphaproteobacteria > Caulobacterales > Caulobacteraceae > Caulobacter. Next base: position 8,326 of record NZ_JBAPVS010000263.1, read on the forward strand.
CGCAGCTGCGTCCCCCACCCCCGAACGCCGCCGCGGCGTTGCGCGGGTCGCTGGCGGGATCGACATAATGCAGCCCCAGCGGTCCGATCGCACTGACCTGGGTGACGTACTCCCCGGATTTGGCCCAATGGAAATGAGATTGTCCGCCCGGCAGAACGATCACGCTGCCCGGCGGGTACGCCATCAGCTTGTCAGCATCGAAGTCGTCGCCCAGGCCGATGTAGAACACCCCGGACAGGACGGTGTAGATGCGGTCCTCGGGATGGCGGTGCGGCGCCATCTTGACGTCGGCGGGTAGCTTGACCCGGATCACATAGGGACCCGCCTTGGTCGGGTCGCCAACCAGGATCGCCAATCGCGCTTGAGGTGGAAAGGCCGGGAACGGGCGCCATTCGACGTCCTCGGCATGGATCGCGACGAATCTGTCCTGGCCTGGAAAATGGGCCGGCGTCGGGGGGCTTTTCGGCTGGGAACCTGGCAAGGACACTTCTCCCTCGGTGGAATTGAACGGACATCGAAAGGCGCGGGAGACGCCGGCTGGCCGTCGCGGCGAACGGCTCGCGCCGTATCGACCTGCACCTTCATCGCCTTGAGATGGTCAGAGCGGCGACGGATGAAAGGTGGCCTTTGGTATCGGTCGGGTCGTCCCCATCGACGGTCGTCGGCCGGCGCGCGTGGCGCGACCGACACCATCGTCCAATCGCAGACCAGTCGGCGCGCCCCATTTGCAGGACTTGCATCCTAAGCACGAAGGGAAGCCCCGTGACCGCAAGACAGCTTCACATCACCCGACACTCGCCGGCCTATTGGCGCGTGACGATCGACAATCCGCCGCTCAATGTCATGGGCCCCGAAACCGTCCGCCAGTTCCAGAGCCTCATCGCGGCGATCGAGGCCGACAGCGATCTGCGCGTCGTCGTGTTCGACAGCGCCGTCGACGGTTTCTTCCTCAACCACTCCGACTTCAACGCGCCGCTGGAAGACCTGACGCGCATCCCGCCGGGTCCCACCGGCCTGGCGGCCTGGCCGGACTTCCTGGCGCGCCTGCCCCGGGCGCCGGTGGCCTCGATCGCGCTGATCCGCGGACGCGCCACGGGTAACGGCAGCGAAATCGCGCTGGCCTGCGACATGGCCTTCGCCAGTCTCGAGAAGACCATCATCTCCCAGTGGGAGGTTGGCGTCGGGATGGTCGCCGGCGGCGGCCCGATGGCGCGCTTGCCCCACCTCATCGGCCGCAATCGCGCCCTGGAAGTGCTGTTGGGCTCGGAGGACTTCTCGGGCGAGCAGGCCCAGGCCTACGGCTATGTGAACCGCGCCCTTCCCGACGCCGAGCTGGACGGCTTCGTAGAGGCGCTGGCCACCCGCATCGCCAGATTCGACAAGTGGGCGATCGCCCAGACCAAGCGCTTGGTCAACACCAGCCTCGCGCCCGACGTCGAGCTTGGCGCCGGCTGGGACGCCTGCATCGCCTCGCTCGGTCGCGCCGCCGCGCAGGACGGGATCGCCGCCTTGACCGCTCGCGGCTTCCAGAAGCCGGGGGATGTCGAGGATCACCTGGGCCGCCACCTGGGCCAGCTCTACGATTAATTCGTCGACCGGCGACGACGGGCATCTGGGCATGCCTGTCGTCGCCGTCCGTGTCAGCGGCCGGGCGACCGCCGGCCTTGGCCACGACGCGCCGTCCGAGCGACCTGCTGCGGCTTGGCCTGTGCTTTGGCCAGACCACGCCTGGCGAACGGGCGCGAAGATCGGCGCGTCTACCGGACCTGCGCGACCTGCCAGACGGTGTTGGAGAGATCGTCGGCGATCAGCAGGATGCGCTTGCTCGGATCGAAGGCCACGCCCACCGGCCGGCCACGGGCATGGCCCTTCCCGTCGAGGAAGCCGGTGACGAAATCGACCGGTTTGCCCGCCGGCTTGCCGCCCGCGAAGGGCACCCAGACCACCTTGTAGCCGGACAGATCCTGGCGATTCCAGCTGCCGTGCTCGCCGACGAAGGCGCCTTGGGTGAACGCCCCGCCAAAGCCGCCGTCGCGCGCGAAGCTGAGGCCCAGCGTCGCCACGTGCGAGCCCATCGCGTAGTCCGGGACGATGGCCTTGGCCACCAGGTCCGGCTTCTGCGGACGCACGCGCGGATCGACGTTCTGGCCCCAATAGCTGTAGGGCCAGCCGTAGAAGCCGCCGTCGCGCACCGAGGTCAGATAGTCCGGCACCAGCTGCGGGCCCAGTTCGTCGCGCTCGTTGGCGACCAACCACAGCGCCTTGGTTTGGGGCTCGATCGCCAGGGCCGTGGGATTGCGCACGCCGCGCGCCAGGGTGCGATGCGCGCCCGTGATCGGATCGATCTCCCAGACGACGGCGCGTTCTTCTTCGGCGTCCAGGCCGTGCTCGCCGATATTGCTGTTGGAGCCCACGCCCACATAGAGCTTGGTCCCGTCGGCGCTGGCGACCAGCGACTTGGTCCAGTGGTGGTTGATCCTGGACGGCAGCCTGGTGACCTCCTGGCCGGTCGCGGCGATGTGGGTCTGGCCGTCCTGATACGGGAAGCGCAGCAGGGCGTCCTGGTTGGCGACGTAGATCGCGCCGTTCAGGTAGGCCAGGCCGTAGGGCGCGTTGAGGTGGTCGATCAGCACCGTCTTGAGCTCGGCGCGACCGTCGCCGTCGGCGTCACGTAGCAGGGTCACGCGGTTGCCGCCCTTCACCTTGGTCTTGCCCTGGGCCTTGATGTAGCCGGCGATGAAATCCTTGGGGCGAAGCTTGGCCTCGCTGCCGCCCGAGCCTTCGGCCACCAGCACGTCGCCGTTCGGCAGGACCAGCATCTGCCGCGGGATCTTCAGATCGGTCGCCATCGCGGTGACGACGAAACCTTTCGGTACGACCGGCGCCTGGCCGTTCCAGCCCCTGGGCGTGGCGATCTTCATCGGCGGCAGCAGGGTCTCCTGCTGACCCGGCAGCGGCGGTTTGCCAGGGCCGGTCTGGTCAAGGCCCGGGTCGCTGCGACCGCAAGCCTGCAGGGTGAGCGCCGTGGCGGCGACGATGATCCAGCGCGCGCTCATCGCACGATCCCCTCAACAGGTTGGCTCGAATAGCCGATCGCCGCGGCGACCAGGGCGAACAGCGACGAGATGATCGACAGGGTCAGGCCCAACGCCCCAACCGAAGGCCAGCCGTCGTGGCTGTGTTGGAAGGCGTTGATCAGGCCGGCGATCCACATGATCGCGACCATGACCAGAAAGGCCAGCGCCCGGCCGCGCGTGGTGCGCCGGGGAAACAGCGCGCCGAGGATCGCCCAAGCCAGGGTGAGCCCACCGAACACTAGCGCTCCGGTGATCAGCCAGGCCGAGAAATTCGACCATTGGATCACCGCGGTGTTCAGATAGGCGATGTCGGTGACCAGTCCGGACACGAACAGAGCCACCGGAAACGCCAGCAGAATGGCGTGAATGGGATGGAGCGCCGCACCCCTGCTGCCTTCAACCGTGGTCATCCGTCTCTCCCAATTCAAGCGTCGTGACAGCCAGGCAATCCCTGGCCGATGGATAGGTTTCATCCGGGGGCGAATGCGCCGAGCGCCAGCGTAAAGGCCTTCATGGCGTTTCAGCCGCCGGCCTGCTCGGCGGCTATATGGGCCGCGTACCAGTCGGGCCAGTTGGTGTCCGGCCCGCCGCTGGCCTTCTCATGCTCGCCGTGGGCGTCCGCCGCGCGTCGCAGCGCCGCGGCCAGTTCCGCGACGGAGCCGAAGCGGGTGACGCCGGCGTCGATCCGCCCCGGGAAGCGGGTCGTGATCTCCTGCAGCACCCAGCCGTTGCCGTCCGGATCGCTGAACGTCACGAAGGAGGCGTAGCTACGGCGGTCCGGATCGGGACCGTAAGCCCGCAGCGCGGGGGCGAAGCGGTTATACCCGCCGCTCGCATCGTGAAAGACCTCGCTGGGCGCCGCCCCCTTGGCGAGCAGTTCGACCCGAGCGGCCTCGATATCGCTGACGATCAGGTGGAGGAACTGCGCCGAGCCGGGCGCGGACGGCGTCAGGCCCGTGCCGATCAGGATCGACGCCGGCGAGCCGGGCGGCGTGAACTGCAGGATCCGGCCGCCGCCATCCGTCGTGATGTCGGCGTCCACGCGCCAGCCCAGCCGGCGATAGAACCCCGCCGCGCGGTCCACGTCCGACACCGGCAGGACAACGACCTCAAGCTTGAACTCAGACATCCGAGTCTCCTTGTTTGCTGGCGCTTGGGCCGCGTCTTCAGTCGCGGCCCAGTCCGGGCAGGTAGCGCCCGAAGTTCAGCTCGAAGTCGCCGCGCTGGCCGTAGTCCAGCCCGGCCAACCGCGCCCGCCGCGCCTGGGAGGCCGGCTGCTTCAGCGCCTCGAAGAACATGCTGTTGCTGGTTTCCAGCTCCGCGCCGGTCGGCACGCCGATCCGGTTCACCTGGGTCTTCAAGTCGCCCAGGGTCTGGCGATCGAACGAGGCCAGCCGGGCGGCCAGGGCGTCGACGAAGCCATCGAGGGCGTCGTCATCGAGCGCGCGATTGATCCAGCCGTAGCGCTCGGCGGTCTCGGCGTCGAAATCGTCTCCGCTGAGCACGATCTCGAGCGCGCGAGAGCGACCCATCAGGCGCGGCAGCCATTCCAGCGCTCCGCCGCCCGGCGGCAGGCCCACGCCCACCTCCGGATTGCCGAAGATCGCCTTCTGCCGGCTGGCGAAGCGCATGTCGCAGGCGAGCACGAATTCGCTGCCGACCCCACGCGTGCGGCCGGCGATCTTGGCGATGCTGACGACCGGCGAGCGCGCCAGGCGGACGACCACGTCGATCCAGGGCGAATGGCCGCTGGGCCCGGGCTCGCGCGGCAGCTCCGCGGCCTTGCCCGTATCGAAATGGGCGATGAAGAAGTCCGGATCGGCCGACTGGAAGATCAGGACCTTCACCTCGGCGTCCGCTTCGGCCTGCGTCACGAGCGCCTGAAGCTCGAGGATCCCGGCGGGCGCCAGCATGTTGATCGGCGGGTTGTCGAACGTGACCCGCCACACGCCGGGCGTGGACCGGTCGACGGAGAGGTGATGGGCGCCGCTCATCTCGGAATCTCCCGGAGCCGGGCCACCAGCGCCTCGGTCGCGAGGATTTCGCGGCTGTAGGTCGGGCCGTTGATCTCGTGGGCCGCGTGCATCGCCTCGGGCGTGAAGGCCGCGGTCGCATCCTTCACCAGGGTGACCTCGTAGCCGAGCTCCATGGCGAAGCGGCCGGTGGCCTCGATGCAGGTGTTGGCGATCAGGCCGATCAGGATCACGCTTTGGACCCCGACCTGTTTGAGCCGAAGATCCAGGTCGGTGTTGGCGAAGCCGCTCGATCCCCAGTGCTCCTTGGCCACGATGTCGCCCTCGCGGGGCTGGAAGTCGTCGTGGAACGTTCCGCCCCACGAGCCCCGCGCGAAGATCTGCCGCTGGGCGCCGGCGCGCTGATAGGGCGTGGCGTTGCGCCAGCGCTCGTAGTCGCCCGGCTCCCACCTGCGGTGCGGCACGAAGACGATCTGCAGGCCCGCCGCCCGCGCCTCGGCGACCACCGTGCGAAGATGGTCGAGCAGGTTCACCTCTTCGGCGACCGCCTTCAGCCGCGGCCAGGTCTTGCCGCCCTCGCTGAGGAAGTCGTTATAGGGGTCGACCAGCAGGATCGCGGTCGTCTTGGGATCGAAGGTCATGGCTCAGGCTCCGGCGGCCTGGCGCAGGGCGAAGCGCTCGAGACTGGCGGCGAAGAGCGGGGTTTCGCCGGCGTTGTGCGCCAGGCTGTACGGCTGGCGTTGAGCTTGGAAGACCTCGAACGGGATGCCCTGGCGATCGAGATAGGCGCTGAATTCCTCGGTGGGCCAGGTCCGCACGTGGTTGGTGAACTCGCATCGCTCGTCGTCGATCGCCGTGACGCTCAGCTCCCACATCACCACCATGGTCGTGCGGCCCGCGGCGGTGAACAGATCCGAGACCGATTGCAGGATCAGGTGGTGGGGCTCGGCGAGCTGCTCGACATAGTGCTGCACCATCGGCGTGCCGCCGATCACCTCGACATTGATCGACATGCGCCGACCGTCCGGCGCCGTGGTCGCGCCGGCGGCGACGTGGGCGGGAGAACAGCCTTGGTATTCCTCGTCGGGCAGACCGAAGCACCAGGTCGGAATGTCGACGGCGTGCAGCGGCGCGTTGATCACGGCCGTGAAGCTGGAGTCGACGATGATGTTGTCTTCCATGGGGTCTTTCCTTCCAGAATTCAGAGGCGCGCGAGGTCGATGACGGCCTGGGCGAAGGCCCTCGGCGCTTCCTGCGGCAGGTTGTGGCCCACGCCGCCGTCGATCAGGCGGTGGGCGTAGCGGCCGGTGAACTTGGCGGCATAGGCCGCGGGCGGGGGATGCGGCGCGCCGTTGGCGTCGCCCTCCAGGGTGATGGTCGGGACGCCGATCGTCGGAGCACCGGCCAGTTTCTGCTCGAGCGCGTCGTAACGGGCCTCGCCCTGCGCCAGGCCCAGCCGCCAGCGGTAGTTGTGGATGACCACCGCGACGTGGTCGGGATTGTCGAAGGCCGGCGCCGACCGCGCGAAGGTGGCGTCGTCGAAGGTCCATTTCGGCGACGCCAGACTCCAGATCAGGCGCGCGAACGCCTGGCGGTTGGCCTCATAGCCGGCGCGACCGCGCTCGGTGGCGAAGTAGAACTGGTACCACCACTGCAGCTCGGCCTCGGGCGGCAGCGGCTTGGCGCCCGAGGCCTGGCCGCCGATCAGATAGCCGCTGACCGCGACCAGGGCCCGGCAGCGCTCGGGCCACAGCGCGGCGATGATGTCGGCGCTGCGCGCGCCCCAGTCGAACCCGCCGAGGATGGCGCTCTTGATCCCCAGGGCGTCCATCATGGCGATGGTGTCGAGCGCGACCGCCGCGGGCTGTCCGTTGCGCATCGTGTCGGCGGAAAGGAAGCGCGTGGCCCCAAAGCCCCGCAGGAACGGGACGATCACGCGGTGGCCCTGGGCCGCGAGCAGGGGCGCGACCTCGGCGAAGGCCTGGATGTCATAGGGCCAGCCATGCAGCAGGATGACGGGCGGACCGCCCGATGGTCCCAGCTCCGCATAGGCGATCTCCAGATCGCCCGCCCGAACGCTGCGAAGCGATGCGAAGGGGTCGCTCGACGCCTCGGCCAAGGGCGCGGCCAGGCCGATGGCGGGCGCCGCCGCTGTGGCGACCGCGGCGCCGAGCAGGCTGCGACGCAAGGGATCGATGATCAAGGACATCCGATGTCTCCGCTATCCGAAGGTGAAGCAGTAGGCGCGCGCTCCAGGACCTTGGAACGCGATCTCGAAGAGGCGGTCACGGACCGGGCCGGCCTGCCGAACGAGTTGGTGGAGACGGGCCTGGCGCAACTCGCCCCACCCCTGCGGGTCGGTGTCGGTCCCATGGTCCGCGCCCGGATCGGCGCCATCCAGCCGGACGCGGAAGCGGACGACCTGGCCATCGGCCGGCGGCGCCATCACCAGGTGAAGGTCGCGCGCATGGAAGCGGAAGGTGATCGCGCCGGCGTCGCCGGCGAGCGCGGCGAATTCGGACCCCACGGTCCAGGTCCCCGACAAGCTCCAGCCGTTCAACGGCAGCCGCGTGGGGGATTGGTAGACCGCCGGCCGGTCCCGGCGAGGTCCGTCGATCGAGGCGAAGTTCTCGGCCTTGGCGTAGCCGACGTAGGTCTCGGGACTTCCCAGGTCTTCCCAATCCGGAGCGGCCTGCGTCCCCTCCCCCGCGACAGGGACAATGGGGTCGGCGATGGTCTGGCCGCCGGCGGCGCGCAGCAGCGCCTGGATCAACCGCTCGGACTGGTCATAGTCGCCTTCGCCGAGACGGCGATCGCGGACACGTCCCTGGGCGTCGGCGAAATAGAAACCCGGCCAGGCCGAGTTGCCGAAAGCCCGCCAGATCTGAAAATCGTTGTCGAGCACGACGGGGTAGCGCACGCCAAGGTCGGCGACCGCCTGGCGGACCTTGGGCAGTTCGTGCTCGAAGGCGAACTCCGGCGCGTGCACGCCGACGATCACCAGGCCGCGATCGCGATAACGCTCCGCCCAGGCGCGCAGATAGGGCAAGGGCCGCAGGCTGTTGATGCAGGTGTAGGTCCAGAAATTGACCAGCACGACCTTGCCCCGCAGATCGGCCGCGCGCAGCGGCGAGGTATTGAGCCAGGCTCCCCCGCCGGTCAGCGCCCGATGGCTGTCGGGCAGGCCGGCGCCGCAGGTCGCCAGGGCGCCGCCGACCGCTGGCGCGGCGACCAGTCCCCAGG
>NZ_JBAPVS010000264.1:0-13017 GCF_049283275.1 Caulobacter sp.
CTCGCGCGGGATCAGGGCGTCGGCCCGGACCAGGGCCCAGCCGGTGGCGGTCAGGCGCAGGTACGCGGCGACCCGGCTCATGCGGCGAGGGTCTCGATCGGCGAACGACGGGCGGACGGGAAAAAGCTCATGTCCCGGCCTGAAAGCCCGCTCCGGGCGCTCCGGTCAAGGCCGCTTTCGCCGCTGACCGGTCGCGGGCCGCGGAAACCGGCGCGCCAAACCCTTGCCGTGAGAGAAAAGACGTCCGCTTTCGACCCCGCGCCCCGTCATCGGCGGGTGACGAGAGAGCCTCCCGCCACCCGGTCTGTTGACCTAGGCGCCGAGCGCTCGCGCGGCCATGGTCGCCTTGGCCCACCAGCTGAGCTCGTCCAGAGCGGCGGTCGCGGACGGCAGCAGGTGGCTTTCGATGTCCTCGACGGACTGCTTGCCGCCGAGCCCGGGATGGATCGCCATGAAATCGGCGCCCGCGATGTGGACGATGCTGCGCGTCGAGACCATCTGCAGCTCCGAGCCGATGCCCCGCAGGTGTTCGACGGCCCGCGCGGCCCCGACGCCGCCGTAGCCGATCGCCGTGAACGGCTTGTGCTCCCACTCCTTGTAGGCCTGATCCAGCGCGTTCTTGAGCACGCCGGTGATCGAGTGGTTGTATTCGGCGACCACGAAGATGAAGCCGTCGAAACGGGCCAGCGTCTCCTGCCACCGCACTGCCTCGGGGCTTTGGCTGGGCATCCAGCGGTTGGAAGCGATCTCGTCGAAGAGCGGCAGCGGATGGTCGCGCAGGTCGACCAGCTCCGCCTCCATGTCGCCGCGGGCCTGCGCCTGCTTGAGCATCCACTGCGACGGGACGTCGGCGAAGCGGGTCGGGCGGGTGGAGCCGACGATCACGGCGATGCGGGGTTTGGCGGTCACGATTACCTCGGGTATGCTGGTTTCAAGAGGAAACCAGATTACGAAAGTTATCCGCGCCCGCGTAAGGAGGCACTTTGTCGGCACTAGATAACCTTGGGGAAACCGCCTCTTGTCAGGGGGACACCGCCCACTGCGAGCACATCAGCCGTCTGCTGGCGCGGATCAGCGACAAGTGGACCCTGCTGGTGGTTCGGATGCTCGGCCACGGCCCTCGGCGGTTCAACGCCCTGCGCCGCGACGTCGGCGAGATCAGCCAGAAGGTCCTGGCCTCGACGCTGCGAGACCTCGAGGAGAACGGCTTCGTCTCGCGCACCGTGACGCCCACGACGCCGCCCCAGGTGGAATACGCCCTGACCGATCTTGGCCGCGATTTTCTGACGCCGGTGAAGGCGCTGGCCGAATGGGTTGTCGCCAACTCGGCCCGAATGGACATCGCGCGCAACAGCTATGCGGAACGTCGGGCGGTCGGGTAGGCGCCCACGGGTCCGTGTCGAGGCCGTCGACCCCTAAAGCGCCCAGCCCTGGTGCATCGCCGCGACGCCGCCGGTGAAATTGGTGATGGTCACCCGCTTGAAGCCGGCGTTCTCCATCATGCCGGCGAAGGTTTTCTGGTCGGGGAAGCGGCGGATGCTTTCGACCAGGTACTGGTAGGCGTCGCGATCCTTGGCCAGCCATTCGCCGAACTGCGGGATCAGCTTGAAGGAATAGGCGTCATAGGCCTTGGACAGGGCCTCGGTCACCGGCTTGGAGAACTCCAGGCAGATGAAGCGGCCGCCCGGCTTCAGCACCCGGCGGGCCTCGCGCAGGGCCGCGTCGATGTCGGTGACGTTGCGGATGCCGAACGAGATGACATAGGCGTCGGCATAAGCGTCGGGCAGCGGCAGGCGTTGGGCGTCGCCGACCGTCCAGGTGATCTCGGGCGCGCCGCCCTTTTCGATCCCCGCGCCGATCATCTCGGCGTTGTAGTCGATGATGTTGATCAGGGCGTCGGGGCCGCCCCGCCGCTCCTGTGCCGCCCGGGCCATCTTGGCGAAGCGCCGGGCCATGTCGCCGGTGCCGCCGGCGCAGTCGATGATGATCTCGCCCGGCTGCGGGTTCAGGCGCGCGGCGACCGCGTCCTTCCAGAGCCGGTGCACCCCGCCGCTCATCACGTCGTTCATCAGATCGTAGTTCTTGGCGACTCGGTCGAACACGCCGCGCACCAGGCCGGCCTTGGCCGAGGCGTCGACGTCCTTGAATCCGAAAGTGGCGGAGGCCTTGGTCATGTCATCGCTCGAAGTTGGCGCTCGAAATTCGTCCGGGGCGCGGCCCCATGTCGTTGGGCTCTTATAACCGCCCGGGCTTCGCCGTCACCGGTTTTGCTTGGCCGGCCCTAGGAACGGCGCGCGGGATGCCCGATATCTGTCGCCCCCAGATCCTGCGCCAAGCCTAATCCGAGGTCGCTCTTGCCCGAACTGCCTGAAGTTGAGACCGTGCGCCGCGGCCTGGAGCCGGTGCTGAGCGGCGCGCGCCTGGCGCGCGTGCGCGCCAATCGTCCCGACCTGCGCTTCCCGCTGCCCGACGGTTTCGTCCAGCGGCTGACGGGGGCCAGGATCCTGCGGCTGGATCGCCGCGCCAAGTACCTGCTGGCGCCGCTGGATCGCGGCGACACCCTAGTGATGCACCTGGGCATGACCGGGCGTTTCGAGATCGCCGCCCCTGAAGGCTCGATCCGTCCTGGCGACTTCGCCCGCCAGGTCAGGCCCGACGACAAGCACGCCCACGTGGTGTTCGTGACCGAGGCCTCCAACGGGCAAGAGGGCGCGACCGTCACCTATTACGACCCGCGCCGGTTCGGCTTCATGGACCTGATCGCCACCGACCGGCTCGATCGCCATCCCTGGTTCGCGACCATGGGCCCCGAACCGCTCAGCGACGCCTTCGACGCCAAGACCCTGGTTGAGGGGTTCAGCGGCCGCAAGCAGGGGCCCAAGACCCTGCTGCTGGATCAGAAGACCGTCGCGGGCCTGGGCAATATCTATGTCTGCGAGGCCCTGCACCGGGCCCGCATCTCGCCGTTCAAGCCGGCCGGAATGATCGCCGGCAAGCGGCTGGGGCCCCTGACCACGGCGATCAAGGACGTGCTGGCCGAGGCCGTCGAGGTCGGCGGCTCGTCCCTGAAGGATTTCGCGGCGGCCGACGGGGCCCTGGGTTATTTCCAGCACCGCTTCCGGGTCTATGACCGCGAAGGCCAGCCCTGCCCCACGCCCGGCTGCAAGGGCGTGATCGCCCGCGAGGTCCAGGCCGGGCGCTCGACGTTCTTTTGCCCGGTGTGTCAGGTGTGAGGGCGGCCCATCCGTGATCCCGGGACTCCCCAACGCGGCCCGCCCCTCTATAACAGCGGCGTTCAACAGGAGACCCGTCGATGGCCGCGCACCAGACCCTGATCGTCGAGACCCCCGAGGCCGCGCCCGGCGTGACCCTGATCCGCCTGAACCGGCCCGAGGCGCTGAACGCGCTGAACACCACCCTGCTGGCCGAGCTGGCCCAGGCCCTGGCGGCGGCCCAGGCCGACGACGCGGTCGGCTGCATCGTGATCACCGGCTCTGCCAAGGCCTTCGCGGCCGGGGCCGACATCAAGGAGATGTCCGACAAGTCCTACGCCCAGATGTTCAAGGACGACTTCTTCGCCGCCGGGGCCCGGGCCGTCGAGGGCGTGCGCAAGCCGATCATCGCCGCGGTGTCCGGCTACGCCTTGGGCGGCGGTTGCGAGCTGGCGATGATGTGCGACTTCATCCTGGCCGCCGATACGGCCAAGTTCGGCCAGCCCGAGATCAATCTGGGCGTCGCGCCCGGCATCGGCGGCACCCAGCGCCTGACGCGCCTGGTCGGCAAGTCCAAGGCCATGGACATGATCCTGACCGGCCGGATGATGGACGCCCAAGAAGCCGAACGGGCCGGTCTGGTGTCGCGGATTTTCCCGGCCGACACCCTGGTCGCCGAGACCCTGGCTGTGGCCGCCAAGATCGCCGCCCAGTCGCCCCTGGCCACGGCCATGAATAAGGAGCTGGTCAACGCCGCCTATGAGACCACGCTCAGCACGGGCGTGCAGTTGGAACGGCGCCTGTTCCACTCACTGTTCGCCTTCGAGGACCAGAAGGAGGGCATGGCCGCCTTCGTCGAGAAGCGCAAACCCGCGTTCAAGGGGTCGTGAACGCCCGTCTGACCGGCGCGCGAGATTCTGGCGCGTCTGTGGATTGACCCCGGGCGGTCGTTCCCGTATATCCGCGCGCTCTTGATTTCTCCTGCTTCGCGGCCGCCCGCGCGGCTGTCCGTTTGAAGGTCCGAACTAATGGCCAATAATCCCGGCGCCAAGAAAGCGATCCGCAAGATCGCTCGTCGCACCGAAGTGAACACCGCTCGCCGCTCGCGCGTGCGCACCTTCCTGCGCAAGTTTGAAGACGCCCTGGCCGCCGGCGACGCCGCCGTCGCCAAGGCCGCCTTCATCGAAGCGCAATCGGAACTGATGCGCGCCGTCTCCAAGGGCGTCGTCCACCCCAACACCGGCTCGCGCAAAGTTTCGCGCCTGGCGGCCCGCTTGAAGAAGCTTGATCAGGCCGCCGCCTAAATCAAGATTCTCGCCGAACACCGTTCGGCTAGCAAAATCAAAGACTTAGAGAAGCCGATCGAGGAAACTCGGTCGGCTTTTTCTATTGCCTTTTTTAAAACTCAAGATTGTCCGCGAGACATTCGGCTGGGTGAACGCGGGGCTCCGAAATTGCATTCCCTTGGCTGGCGAGGACGTCTGTCGAGTCAACAGAAATATCCGCCGACGGACTCAAGTTTTCCGTTTGACCGGCGATGGCCGCTGGCTAGTTTAAGCGTCTCAACGCTCTTCCAGTCCATGGAGATCACTGGCGGCGGCCGAACCCTTGCGTTCGCCGATCAACCCCCTGTGCCTGCTGGACAGCGAAGGCTTGAGACACGGTCGTGCGCCATGGGGGGCGGCGATCGGGATAACACGACATACGAGGCGGTGACCGATGACGATCAAGGGCGGGGTAGTGAGCCAGGAGTTTTCGGCTGCGTTTTCGACGGTTGCCTGCGAGCCCGCGGGCGTCGTCTGGAGCAAGGTGTGCGTCGTCCTGAAACGCGAGCTGGGCGATGCGGCGTTCGGCTCGTGGATCGCGCCGGCCGTGCTGCGTGAAGGCCAAGGCGGCGATGTAGTGGTGGTGACGCCGACCGGGATCGCGCGCGACTGGATTCGCCGCAGCGCCTGGCGCCGCGTCAGCGAACTGTGGGCGGCCAACGATCCCACCACGCGCCGACTGGATCTCAAGTCGCGTCTGGAATTCGAAGCCGCCAATGGCGCCTCAGGCGGCGTAAACGCCGGGCACGACGCCAAGGCCGAGCCGATCGAGATCGTGTTGCCGGTCTCCAGCGACATTCCCGCCCTGGCCCATGCGACGGCCTCGGCCAACGGCGCCAAGCCCTCGCCCGTCCAGGGTCTGCAGGAACGCTTCACCTTCGACACCTTCGTGCCGGGTCCGGCCAACGAATTCGCCCACGCCGTGGCGCGCCGGGTGGCGAGCTGGGCCGACGGCCATTTCAATCCGGTGCTGTTCCACGGCCCCTACGGCTTCGGCAAGACCCACCTGCTCAACGCCCTGGCCTGGGAGGCCATGCGCCAGGCCCCGACCAAGCGCGTGGTCTATCTGACCGCCGAGCGCTTCCTGTCGACCTTCGTGCGGGCGGTGATGGATCGCCAGACCGCGGCCTTCAAGGAAGAGCTGCGCGGCGCCGACCTTTTGATCATCGACGACGTGCACTTCATCGCCGGCAAGCAGTCCAGCCAGGAAGAACTGTTCCACACCCTGACCGCCCTGGTGGAGGACGGCCGCCGGGTGGTGTTCTCCTCGGACCGGGCGCCCGCCGCCATGACCGAGATGGACGCCCGTCTGCGCTCGCACCTGTCGGCGGGCCTGGTCTGCGGCCTGGAGCCGGCCGACCGCGCCCTGCGTCTGGGCATCCTGGAGCGCAAGCTGCAGTCGTTGTCGCGCCAGCACGGCTTCGAGCCGACCCTGCGCCAGGACGTGCTGAACTTCCTGGCCGACCGCTTCACCGACAGCGTCCGCGAGCTGGAAGGCGCGCTCAACACCCTGTCGGCCCGGGCCGGCGAAGGCGTCTCGCGCCTGACCCTGGACGAGGTCCAGGCGATCCTGCGGCCGCACCTGCGGGCCGGCGAGAAGCGCATCACCATCGACGACATCCAGAAGGCCACGTCCGAGCACTACGGCATGAAGCAGGCCGACCTGCTCAGCGAGCGCCGCAACCGCGCCATCGCCCGCCCGCGCCAGGCGGCCATGTGGCTGGCCAAGCAGCTGACCACCCGCTCGCTGCCCGACATCGGCCGGCGGTTCGGCGGCCGCGACCACACCACCGTCCTGCACGCCGTGCGCCGCATCGAGGCCCTGCGCGCCGAGGATCCGGTCCTGAGCCAGGACCTGGAGACGATCTCCCGCAAGCTGCGGGGGTGATCGGGCTCCTGAAGCCGACGAACAGGGCCGTCCTTCGGGGCGGCCCTTTTTCTTAGGCCAGTCCAGCGCCCTAGACCCCTCCGGCCCTCTGGGCCGCCTCCCCCTGCGGGGGAGGATCTGATCGCGCTAGATGCTCCCCCTCGGGGGGAGCTGTCGCGAAGCGACTGCGGGGGTTCTACGCCGCCATCGCCCGTCTTAGCGTGATGTTGATCCGGCCTCCGCCCGGCACCAGCCCCGAAGACCCCGGCAGGATGCGGTCCACCCCGTGGAAGGCCAGCCGCGCCGGACCCGACAATCGACAGACGTCTCCCGACGACAGCTTCAGCGACCTTGTCGGGTCCTTGCGCGAGGTCCCGCCGATCCGGAACACCGCGGTGTCACCCAGCGAGACCGACAGCACCGGAAAGCGCGGATCGGCCTCGTCGCGATCCTGGTGCAGGCCCATGCGGGCGTCGCCGCGATAGAGATTGACCAGGGCGGCGTCGGGCGGGGTTTCGGGATCGCCCAGTTCCGCCCAGAGATCGAGCAGGGCTTGGGGCATGTCCGGCCAGGGCCGTCCGGTTCCCGGATGGCGGTCGGCATAGCGATAGCCGGCCTTGTCGCTGGTCCAGCCCAGCGGTCCGAAGCTGGTCATGGCCACGCTCATGACCTTGCCATAGGCGGTTTCGTACTGTGCGGGCGGGGCGGTCTCGAACGCCGCCAGCGTCTGGCGCAGCAGAGCGTTCTGGGCGCCTGGATCCAGCGCTCCTGGCCAGAGGTCGAAACCCGGCAGGACATTGATCGGCCTAATCATTACGTAGATTTAATGCGCCAGACGCGCCGTGACAGTGTTGGTTTGCGCGCCGGAGGCACATCCGCCGAACAATTTTGCAATCCAGGGCCGTTCATGCGTCGACTTCTTTCTTCCACGGCTGCCGCCGTGCTCGTTTTTGCCGCCGGTTCGGCCCTGGCCGCCACCCCCGCGCCGATGAAGTCGGCGATCACCGCCGCCACCGTCACCACCCAGCTGCCGCGCGGCGTTGTGCCGACCCACTATGATCTGGCCTTCACCCCCGACGCCGACAAGCTGACCTTCACCGCCTCGGTCAAGGTCGCCGTCGATGTGACCGCGCCGACCAACACCATCACCCTGCAAGCCGCCGACCTGACCTTCGCCAAGGCCGAGATGGCCGGCGTGGGCGCGGCCAAGATCACCGTCGACGCCGAGGCCCAGACCGCCACCTTCACCTTCGACAAGGTGGTGACCAAAGGCAGCCACGTCCTGGCCATCGACTATAGCGGCAAGATCTACAAGCAGGCCGCCGGTCTGTTCGCGCTGGATTACGACACCGCCCAGGGCAAGAAGCGCGCGCTCTACACCCAATTCGAGAACAGCGACGCCCGCCGCTTCATCCCCTCGTGGGACGAGCCGTTCTTCAAGGCCACCTACGACGTCCAGGTCACCGTCCCGACCGGCCAGATGGCCATCGGCAACATGCCGATCGCCAAGACCGAGGATCTCGGCGGCGGCAAGTCGAAGGTGACCTTCGCCACCTCGCCGAAGATGTCGACCTATCTGCTGTTCTTCGGCCTGGGCGATTTCGAGCGCGGCACGGCCAAGGTCGGCGATGTCGAGATGGGCGTGATCACCAAGAAGGGCGACCTGGCCAAGGCCGACTTCGCCCTGAAGTCGTCGGGCCCGATCCTGCAGTGGTACAACGACTATTTCGGCGCCCCCTACCCGCTGCCGAAGCTGGACCACATCGCCGCCCCCGGCCAGAGCCAGTTCTTCAGCGCCATGGAGAACTGGGGCGCGATCTTCTACTTCGAGTACGCCCTGCTGGAAGATCCCGCGATCTCGACCCAGGCCGACCGCCAGAACATCTACACCACCGTGGCCCACGAAATGGCCCACCAGTGGTTCGGCGACCTGGTCACCATGTCGTGGTGGGACGATCTGTGGCTGAACGAAGGCTTCGCCTCGTGGATGGAAAGCCGGGCCACCGAGCACTTCCACCCCGAATGGAACACCCAGCTGGGCGCGATCAACAACCGCGAATACGCCATGGGTCTGGATTCCCTGGCCACCACCCACCCGGTGGTTCAGCACGTCGAGACCGTCGATCAGGCCAGCCAGGCCTTTGACGCCATCACCTACGAGAAGGGCGAGGCGGTCATCCGCATGCTCGAGGCCTATGTCGGTCACGAGGCCTGGCGCAGCGGCGTGCGCGCCTACATCAAGGCCAACGCCCACGGCAGCACCCAGACCGACGACCTGTGGCGCGAGGTCGAAATCGCCGCCGGCAAGCCGATCACCGCCATCGCCCACGACTTCACCCTGCAGCCGGGCATTCCGCTGATCACCGCCGACACCGGCGCCTGCGCGGCCGGCAAGACCCCCGTCACCCTGACCCAGGGCGAGTTCAGCCGCGACAAGCCGACCAAGACCCCCCTGGCCTGGCGCGTGCCGGTCTCGGCCCAGGTCGCCGGCTCCAGCACCGTCGCCAAGACCCTGGTCAAGGGCGGCAAGGGTTCGCTGAGCGTCGACGGCTGCGGCCCGGTGATCGTCAACGCCGGCCAGGCCGGCTACTACCGCATCCTCTACACGCCCAAGGCCTTCGCCGGGGTGTCGGCCAGCTTCGCCAAGCTGCCGGCCATCGACCAGCTGGGCGTGATCTCCGACGCCTGGGCCCTGGGCCTGAACGGTCAGCAGCCCGTCACCGACGCCCTGGACCTGACCATGGCCACGCCGGCCGAGGCCGATCCGCAAGTGTGGGGCAAGGTCGCGGGCGTGCTGGCCAACGTCAACGGCATGTACGAAAGCGCCCCGGCCGACCGCGCCGCCTTCCGCAAGCTGGCGATCGCCCGCCTGTCGCCGGCGTTCGCCAAGATCGGCTGGACGGCCAAGCCGGGCGAAGCCGCCCCGGTCGCCACCCTGCGCACGACCCTGATCACCACGCTGGGCGCCCTGGGCGATCCGGCGGTGGTCGCGGAGGCCAAGCGTCGCTACGCCGCCGACAAGACCGACCCGACCGCCGTGCCCGGCCCGCTGCGCAAGGCCATCCTGGCCACCGTCGCCCGCAACGCCGACGCCGCGACCTGGGACGCCCTGCGTGAGCAGGCCAAGGCCGAGAAGACCCCGCTGATCCGCGACCAGCTCTACACCCAGCTGGCCTCGACCGAGAACGACGCCCTCGCCGCCAAGGCCCTGGATCTGGCCCTGACCGACGAGCCCGGCGAGACCCTGTCGGCCAACATGATCTCCAGGGTGTCGCAGCTGCACCCGGATCTGGCCTTCGATTTCGCCGTCGCCCACAAGGACGCGGTCAACGGCAAGGTCGACGCGGCCTCCAGCACCAAGTTCATCCCGAGCCTGGCCAAGGGGTCGGCCGATCCGGCGATGATCGACAAGGTCCGGGCCTATGCCGCGGCCAACCTGCCGGCCGGTTCGCGCGGCGAGGCGGAGAAGTCGGTCGCCGCGATCACCGACCGCATCAAGGCCCGCAAGGCCGCTCTGCCGCAGATCACCGCCTGGGTGGCCAAGAAGGGCTGAGGCGAACGCGGCCTCAAAAACCCGCTCGAAGAGCGGATTCAGCGAACGTGAGTTGAGGCTTTCGGGCCGCTCTCGGCGCCTATATGACGGAAGGGCCGCGCTTTTTCGAGCGCGGCCTATTTCGTCACAGGGCACGATTCCCCTTCGTTCCGTGCGGGATTGGGCTTGCAGGCTGGCCTCTATCCCCCATATCGGCTTCGAAGCGGGGTTGACGGGCTCGTCAACTTCGATTGAACGAACGCTTTCCGCTTGAACTTTGTTTGAGCGGCGAGGATTTGGATCAACCGTTAGAACGCGACCAGACGGGGACGGCTCGAGAAAAACCGGGGCGCTTGTCTTAAGGCCCTTGTCACCGCCGTCCGCCATTCAGGAGCTACAGGTCTAAACATGAGCAAGATTATCGGCATCGACCTTGGCACCACGAACTCGTGCGTGGCCATCATGGACGGTAAGAACCCCAAGGTGATCGAGAACGCCGAGGGCGCTCGCACCACCCCTTCGGTCGTCGCCTTCCTCGAGGACGGCGAGCGCCTTGTCGGCCAGCCCGCCAAGCGCCAGGCCGTCACCAACCCGACCAACACCCTTTTCGCGATCAAGCGCCTGATCGGGCGCAATTTCGCTGACCCCGTCGTGGCCAAGGACAAGGCCATGGTCCCCTATGAGATCGTCAAGGGTCCGACCGGCGACGCCTGGGTCAAGGCCCACGGCAAGGACTACAGCCCGCAGGAAGTCTCCGCCTTCATCCTGCAGAAGATGAAGGAAGCGGCCGAGAGCCATCTGGGCGAGCCGGTGACCAAGGCGGTCATCACGGTTCCGGCCTACTTCAACGACGCCCAGCGTCAGGCGACCAAGGACGCCGGCAAGATCGCCGGCCTGGAAGTCCTGCGCATCATCAACGAGCCGACCGCGGCCGCCCTGGCCTACGGCCTGGACATGAGCGAAGGCAAGAAGATCGCCGTCTACGACCTGGGCGGCGGCACCTTCGACGTCTCGGTCCTGGAAATCGGCGACGGCGTGTTCGAAGTGAAGTCGACCAACGGCGACACCTTCCTGGGCGGCGAGGACTTCGACCTTCGGATCGTCGACTACCTGGCCGACGAGTTCAAGAAGGAGCAGGGCGTCGACCTGCGCAAGGACAAGCTGGCCCTCCAGCGTCTGCGCGAAGAGGCCGAGAAGGCCAAGAAGGAGCTGTCGTCGACCGCTCAGTACGAAGTGAACCTGCCCTTCATCTCGATGAACGCGTCGGGCCCGCTGCACCTGAACATCAAGCTGTCGCGCTCCAAGCTCGAAGCCCTGGTCGAAGACCTGATCACCCGGACCATCGGTCCGTGCGAACAGGCCCTCAAGGACGCCGGCCTGAAGAAGAGCGACATCGACGAAGTGATCCTGGTCGGCGGCATGAGCCGCATGCCCAAGGTCCAGCAAGCCGTGCAGGACTTCTTCGGGCGCGAACCCCACAAGGGCGTGAACCCTGACGAAGTCGTGGCCCTGGGCGCCGCCGTCCAGGCCGGCGTCCTGCAAGGCGACGTCAAGGACGTGCTGCTGCTGGACGTGACCCCCCTGACCCTGGGCATCGAAACCCTGGGCGGCGTGTTCACCCCGCTGATCGAGCGCAACACCACCATCCCGACCAAGCGCTCGCAGACCTTCTCGACCGCCGACGACAACCAGTCGGCCGTGACGATCCGCGCCTTCCAGGGCGAGCGTCCGATGGCCGTCGACAACAAGTTCCTGGGTCAGTTCGACCTGCAGGGCATTCCGCCGGCGCCGCGCGGCGTGCCGCAGATCGAGGTCACCTTCGACATCGACGCCAACGGCATCGTCAACGTCCACGCCAAGGACAAGGCGACCAACAAGGAGCACTCGATCCGCATCCAGGCCAACGGCGGCCTCTCGGACGCGGACATCGAGCGCATGGTCAAGGAAGCCGAGGCCAACAAGGCTTCGGACGAGAAGAAGAAGGCGCTGGTCGAGGCCAAGAACCAGGGCGAGGCCATCGTGCACTCGACCGAGAAGGCTCTGGCCGAGCACGGCGACAAGGTCGGCGCGCCCGAGAAGGAAGCGATCGAGACCGGCTTGACCGAGCTGAAGTCGGCGCTGGAAGGCGAGGACGTCGAGGCCATCCAGGCCAAGACCCAAGCCCTGATCCAGGCGTCGATGAAGCTGGGCGAAGCGATGTACAGCGCCCAGCAGGGCGCTGAGGGCGGCGACGAAGCCGCCGCCGATGACGGCGTCGTCGACGCCGAATTCGAAGAAGTCGACGACTCCAAGCCGTCGGCGTGACCATGGGGCGCGGGGCGGACGGCCTGACTCTGGTTCCCTCCGCCCCCACCTTCGGGGATCAGGCTCCCGCCCGCCGCTTGCGGCCGGGCGGGGGCGCCCCCACCTCTCCTTCAAACATTGCTAGTGATCGACCCTGACGATGCGCGACTATTACGAAGTCCTGGGCGTCGCCCGAGGCTGCGATGACGCCGCCCTCAAGGCCGCGTTCCGCAAGATGGCGATGGAGCACCATCCCGACCGCAACGGCGGCTGCGAGAACGCGTCTTCGCGGTTCAAGGAAATCAACGAAGCCTATTCGGTGCTGTCGGACGCTCAGAAGCGCGCGGCCTACGACCGCTTCGGCCATGCCGGGGTGAACGGTCCGCAAGGCGGTCCGGGCGGTTTCGGCGGCGCCGACGCCGGCGACATCTTCAACGACGTCTTCGGCGACGTGTTCGGCGAAATGTTCGGCGGCGGCCGCCGCCAGTCGAGCAACGGCCCCCAGCGCGGCCAGGACCTGCGCTACGATCTGGAGATCACCCTGGAGCAGGCCTATGCCGGCGCCGAGGTCGAGATCAAGGTTCCCGCCGCCATCACCTGCGAGGTCTGCGACGGCTCGGGCGCCAAGCCCGGCACCAGCCCGACGGTCTGCGGCACCTGCGGCGGCGCCGGCCGCGTGCGGGCCACCCAAGGTTTCTTCGCGGTCGAACGCGCCTGCCCCCGCTGCGGCGGTTCGGGCCGCCTGGTGCTGGACCCCTGCCAGGGCTGCCACGGCCATGGCCAGGTGCGTCGCGAGCG
>NZ_JBAPVS010000265.1:0-2337 GCF_049283275.1 Caulobacter sp.
ATCCTCCCCCTCTGGGGGAGGTGGCCCGAAGGGCCGGAGGGGGTCTTCCCCGCCCCTAAAACAACACCCCCTTCTCCAGCATCCCATGCACGCCCTTCTCCCCGTTGACCGTCTGGGTCACCCGGAAGTCCACCGCCAGCGAACAGAACTGATAGGCCTGCACCCGGCTCAGCGACGACCTTGAGACGATCAGGTCGATCATCGCCCGCAACGCCTGTTTCATCGCCAGGTCCAGGTCCTCGTTGAAACCCAGCGTCAGGTAGTGGGTCGGGCTCTCGGCGCTCGGCCAGGTCCGAACCCCGACGTCGGCGGCCTTGTGCAGGATGAAGGTGAAGGTCCCGGTCAGGCCCATTTCCAAGGCGTTGACGCAGACCTCGCCGTCCCCCTGACGTCCGTGCCCGTCGCCCGCCGAGAAATTCGCGCCCGCAACCCAGACCGGCAGGAACAGGGTCGAGCCGGCCACCAGCTCCTTGCAGTCCATGTTGCCGCCGTGCTCGCGCGGCTCGCGGCTGGAGAGCTTGCCGTAGCGGGCCGGCGGCGCGACGCCGGTGGTGCCGAAGAACGGCCGCAGCGGCAGGGTCGGGCCCCAGGCGGGCTTGCAGGTCCCCGCCGCGGCGTCGATGGCGATATGACTGACATAGCGTTCGGGAAACTCGTCCGGCAGGGTCCCGGCCAGCGGCCGGACGGCGCAATAGCCCCAGGTGTTGTTGGGCTCGATGGCCTCGATCCGCACCTCCAGGGTGTCGCCGGGCTCGGCGCCCGCGATCGCCACCGGACCGGTCAGGATGTGAGGCCCGATGCGCTCAAGGCGGGCGTCGTGGATCGCCTGCAGGGCCGGCGGGATGACCAGGCCGGAGTCCGGGGCCGGCATCACCTCGGGGCCGCCCGAAACGCAGTCGATCACCACCGTGTCGCCGGGCGCCACCGTCAGCACCGGATCAAAGGCGGCGTCGAAGATCCCGAAGCGCACGGTGTCCGGGGTCGAGGCCAGGTGGTGAAGCATGAAGTAAGTCCTCTATTACCAAAGCGCAGTTGACGCGCGTCGAGCCCGCCGCCCTAGTCTCGACCATCGCCCAGGCCCGCGAAGGCCGTCGGCGCCCATCCGGCGTGCAGCGCGGGGATCGGCCTGACGCGTGGACGGGCGTTGGGGCGTTCGGGACGGTATGATGCTGGTCCCAACCGGACATCCCGGTTATGAATAAATTTCTTACTTGTGGAGCTCGCCCGCATGGCGACCGATCCGGCGCTCGCAGCGTTCCTGGCCCTCGACGACGACGCGGTCGCCGCCTATGCGGACGCTCGCGCCGAGGCGTTGGGTTTGGTCTTGCCCCCTGAGACCCGGGACGGGGTGATCGAGAACCTGGCGCTGCTGCGTCGCCAGACCGTGACCTTCACGGCCGCCCTCGACGACAGCCTAGCGCCCGCCCCCGAGGCGTTCGAGCCATGAGCGCCGCCGATTTCCGCTCGGCCCAGGCCGTCGCCGACGACGTCCAATGGGGCAAGACCACCGCCCGTTCCGAGACCGAGGCCGCCCTGGCCCGCGCGGCCAGCGACCCGTTCAACGCCTACACCGCCGTCTTCGCCGAGCGCGCCCTGGCCCAGGCCGAGGCCATCGACGCCGACCTGGCCGCCGACCGTCCCGTGGGGCCGCTGGCCGGCGTGCCGTTCGCGGTCAAGAACCTGTTCGACGTCGAGGGCGTGACCACCATCGCCGGCTCGGGCATCCGCCGCGACGCGCCCCCCGCCGTCCACGACGCCACCGCCGTCCAGCGCCTGACCGCCGCCGGGGCCGTGCTGATCGGCGCGTTGAACATGGACGAATTCGCCTACGGCTTCGTCACCGAGAACGCCCACGACGGCCCGACCCGCAATCCGCACGACCTGACCCGCATCGCCGGCGGCTCGTCCGGCGGCTCGGCCGCGGCGGTGAGCGGCGGCCTGGTTCCCCTGACCCTGGGCTCGGACACCAACGGCTCGATCCGCATTCCCGCCGGCCTGTGCGGGGTGTTCGGCTTCAAGCCCACCCTGGGCCGCCTGTCGCGCCAAGGCGCCTTTCCCTTTGTCGAGAGCCTGGACCATGTGGGCCCGTTCGCCCGCTCGGTCGCCGACCTGGCTCTCGCCTACGACCTGATGCAGGGCCCCGATCCTCTGGATCCGCTCTGCCGTCGGCCCGCCGAACCAGCCGCCCCCCGCCTGCAAGCCGCGGCCGACGCGCCCCTTCGCGTCGGCGTGCTGGGCGGCTGGTTCGCGCAGGGCGCTTTTCCCGAGGTGCTGGAGGCGCTGGAGATCGTCGCCGACGCCCTGCAGGCCCGGCGCGGAATCGAGCTGCCCGGCGCC
>NZ_JBAPVS010000266.1:0-14032 GCF_049283275.1 Caulobacter sp.
GGATTTCAAACAGCCGGCGCCAAAAATCGACCTCATCCTGAGCTTGTCGAAGGACGAGGGCGATCCACTAAAGAATGAACCGGCTTAGATCCGCGTCGGCCGCCAGGGCCCCGATCCGCGCCTTCACGTAGTCGGCGTCCACGGTCACCGTCTCGCCCGAACGATCCGCCGCCGAGAAGCTGATCTCCTCGACCACCTTTTCCAGGATGGTCTGCAGGCGGCGGGCGCCGATGTTCTCGACCGAGGCGTTGACCGCCACGGCCGCGTCGGCGACGGCGTCGATGGCCTCTTCGGTGAACACCAAGGTCACGCCCTCGGTCAGCAGCAGGGCCTGGTGCTGGCGGATCAGGTTGGCTTCCGGCTCGGTCAGGATGCGGCGCAGGTCGTCGCGGGTCAGGCCCTTAAGCTCCACCCGGATCGGCAGGCGGCCCTGCAGCTCGGGCAGCAGGTCCGACGGCTTGGCCACGTGGAAGGCGCCCGAGGCGATGAACAGGATGTGGTCGGTCTTGACCGGCCCGTACTTGGTGGAGACCGTCGTGCCCTCGATCAGCGGCAGCAGATCGCGCTGCACGCCCTCGCGCGACACGTCGGCCCCGCCGCGCTGGTTGGAAGACGCGACCTTGTCGATCTCGTCCAAGAAGACGATGCCGTGGTTCTCGGCCAGCTCCAGGGCTTCCTGGGTCAGGGCTTCCTGGTCCAGGAGCTTGTCGCTTTCCTCGGCGATCAGCGGGGCCCAGGCGCCGGTGACGGTGGTCTTGTGGGTCTTGGTGCGCCCGCCGCCGAACGACTTCATCATTTCCGACAGGTTCAGCACCGAGGCGCCCGGCTGGCCGGGAATCTCGAACATGCCGCCGCCGCCCGTGTCGGCCAGCTGCAATTCCACTTCCTTGTCGTCCAGCTCGCCGGCCCGCAGCTTCTTGCGGAAGCTGTCGCGGGCCGCGGTCGAGCCGGGACCGGTCAGGGCGTCCAGGATGCGCTCCTCGGCGGCCGCCTCGGCCTTGGCCCGGACGCCGGACCGGCGCTTGTCGCGGACCATCGACAGGGCGCTTTCCACCAGGTCGCGGACGATCTGGTCGACGTCGCGGCCGACATAGCCGACCTCGGTGAACTTGGTGGCCTCGACCTTCAGGAACGGCGCCTGGGCCAGCCTGGCCAGGCGGCGCGCGATCTCGGTCTTGCCCACGCCCGTGGGGCCGATCAGCAGGATGTTCTTGGGCGTGACCTCGTCGCGCAGGTCGGCCGGCACGCGGCGACGGCGCCAGCGGTTGCGCAGGGCCACGGCCACGGCCTTTTTCGCCTCGGTATGGCCGACGATGTAGCGGTCGAGTTCGGAGACGATTTCGCGGGGGGAGAATTCGGTCATGTGTCCGTGTTCAAGGTCTCGAAGATCAGGCGCCAGCCTTCGGGGCGCCTTTGCCAGACATGCATATAGTGCGTGTTGACCGGAGCGTCAGACGGGCCGGTCCAACGGGCCGTTCCATGGGTCCAGACCAGGTCGCCGGCCGCCGAGGCGCCGCCGTAGTCCATCCTGATCGTCATCCGAGACGGGCGTTGATCGATCCGGGCGGCGAGGTTCGACGGGGCGAGGCCTTCTGTTCCGCCTGGACCCGTCAGCCAGGCGTCGGACGCCAGGGCGGCGCGATAGGCCTTGGGCGCGTCGCCGGCGGCGAGCTCGGCCAGCCTGTCCTCGGCGGACCGCACCGTCGCCAGGGCTTCGGCGGGCGATCTGGAGCCTTCCGCGGCCGTCGGGCCTTGGATCGGGGGGATCGAGGCATCGGGCGCCCCGGCCGCGTCGGCCTCGGCGCCGCCGTCATAGATCCACTTCCATTGGCCGTCCGGGCCCTTGCGCCAGATCGTGGCGTAATAGCCGCCGCGCCGACCATTGATCGCCGAGGGGCCGATCGACAGGCCCAGGTCGCCGGAACGGGCGATCACCACCTTTTGCGGCCACCATTCCAGCCGCGGGGTCTTGCTGGACGGGCGCTTTTCGTAGAGCGGCTTGGCCATGACCGGCCCAGGCCGGAACACGATGGCGTCGTCGGCCATGTGCCGGAGGAACGAGTCCCGGATCCCCAGCGCCAGGCCGTCGGCGGCGAAGGCGCGTTCGGCCTTCTCGATCTCGGCGGGTGACGGCCCGGAAGGCGAGGATTCTGCGGCCAGGCTCGGCGCGGCCCACAGCAGCGAAGCGATCAAAACGGTCTTGAGCATCAGGGTCCCTCCGCTCGCAACTAAGCGCGCCGACGCTCGGTCCGCTCGTGAATTCGCCGTAACTTGAAGGTGTTAGAGGGTTTCGACCGTCAGGTTGCCGTTGGTGTAGACGCAGATCTCGGCGGCGATGGCCATCGCCTTGCGGGCGATCTCCTCGGCGCTCAGGTCCTGGTCGATCAGGGCCTTGGCCGCCGCCAGGGCGTAGTTGCCGCCCGAGCCGATGGCGGCCACCGCGCCGCCGCCCTGGCTTTCGCCGGGCTCAAGCACGTCGCCGACCCCGGTCACCGTGTAGATCGCGGTGGCGTCGGCCACCAGCAGCATGGCCTCCAGCCGGCGCAGGTAGCGGTCGGTGCGCCAGTCCTTGGCCAGGTCCACGCAGGCTCGGGCCAGCTGGTCGGGATATTGCTCCAGCTTGGCTTCCAGCCGCTCGATCAGGGTGAAGGCGTCGGCCGTGGCCCCGGCGAAACCGGCCACCACCTTGCCGCCGGCCAGACGGCGCACCTTGCGGGCGTTGCCCTTGACGATGGTTGGGCCCATGGAGACCTGTCCGTCGCCGGCGATCACGGTCGAGCCGTTCTTGCGCACCGCCAGAATGGTCGTGCCGTGCCAGTCGGGGAAAGAATTGGAGCTTTGCATGGCTTCGCATGTGGCGTGGCCGTGCCCGAGGATCAAGCGCGATGAGTTTTTCCGACGCCGAGGTTGAACGCTACGCCCGCCATCTGGTGCTGCGCGAGATCGGCGGGCCGGGCCAGCAGAAGCTGAAGGCCGCCCGGGTGCTGGTGGTCGGGGCCGGCGGCCTGGGCGCGCCGGCCGCGCTCTATCTGGCCGCCGCCGGGGTCGGGACCCTGGGTCTGGTCGACGCCGACACCGTCTCGCTGTCCAACCTGCAGCGCCAGGTGCTGTTCGCCACCGCCGACGCCGGCCGGCCCAAGGTCGAGGCCGCCGCCGAACATCTGACCGCCCTGAACCCCCATCTGGTCGTCGAAACCCATCCGGTATGGCTGGGTGAGGCCAACGCCCGCGAGATCGTTTCGCGGTATGATCTGGTGCTGGACGGCACGGACGACTTCGCCACCCGCTTCGCCGTCAACGACGCCTGCGTGGCCGAGCGCAGGACCCTGGTCAGCGGGGCCCTGGGCCGCTGGACCGGCCAGGTCGGCGTGTTCCAGGCAAAGCCCTGCTACCGCTGCCTGGTGCCCGAAATTCCGCCCGACGCCGAGACCTGCGCCCTGGTCGGGGTGGTCGGGGCCCTGGCGGGGGTGATCGGGTCGATGATGGCGCTCGAAGCGGTGAAGGTGATCACCGGCGCCGGCGAAAGCCTGGCCGGCCGTCTGCTGATCTACGATGCTCTGGCCGCCGAGACGCGGACGGTCCGGATCGGCGCGGATCCGGCCTGTCCGAGCTGCGGCGGGCTAAGGACCGCTACGTAGGGGCCAAGCGCCGATCGCGGGTCTAGTTTGCAGGCGACCAGATTGAACCGGAGACGGCGGATGAGCGATAGGCGGATCGGCAGCGCGGGCCTGCGGGCCAAGGTGATGGGCGCCGATGCGGCGGCGGCGCTGATCGCGCCCGGCAGCACGGTGGGCATGAGCGGCTTCACGGGCTCAGGCTATCCCAAGGCCGTGCCCACGGCCCTCGCCTCGCGGATCGACGCGGCCCATGCGGCCGGCGACCCCTTCCGCCTGCGGGTCTGGACGGGCGCGTCGACCGGCCCCGAGCTGGACGGCGCCCTGGCCCGCAGCAACGGCATCGAGTTCCGGCTGCCCTACAATTCCGATCCCATCGCCCGCGAGAAGATCAATCGTGGCGAGATGGAATATTTCGACATGCACCTGAGTCAGGTCGCGCCCATGGCCTGGCAGGGCTTCCTGGGGCCGCTGGACACCGCGGTGGTCGAGGTCTCGGGGATCCGTCCCGACGGCTCGCTGATCCCATCCTCGTCGGTTGGCAACAACAAGACGTGGCTGGACCGCGCCGACAAGATCATCCTCGAGGTCAATCGCTGGCAGAACCCGGCGCTGGAGGGGATGCACGACATCTATTACGGCACGGCCCTGCCGCCCAACCGCGTGCCGATCCCGCTGATCCGCCCCGACGACCGCATTGGAGAGGCCTATTTCCGGGTCGATCCGGCCAAGATCGTCGCGATCGTCGAGACCGAGGCGCCCGACCGGAATTTGCCGTTCGCCCCGCCCGACGGCGCGGCCCTGGCCATCGCCGGCCACCTGCTGGAGTTCTTCGCTCACGAGGTGAAGAAGGGGCGGCTCCCGGCTTCGCTGCTGCCGCTGCAGTCGGGCGTGGGCAACATCGCCAACGCCGTGCTGACCGGCCTGGTCGACGGGCCTTTCGACAACATGACCGCCTATACCGAGGTGATCCAGGACGGCATGCTTGATCTGTTGGACAGCGGCAAGCTGCGCATGGCCTCGGCCACGGCCTTCTCGCTGAGCCCGGAGGCGGCCGCCAAGCTCAACGCCGACATGGGCCGCTATCGCGACCGGATGATCCTGCGGCCCCAGGAGATCAGCAACCACCCTGAACTGATCCGCCGCCTGGGTTGCCTGGCCATGAACGGCCTGATCGAGGCCGACATCTATGGCAACGTCAATTCCACCCACGTCATGGGTTCGCGCATCCAGAACGGCATCGGCGGTTCGGGCGACTTCGCCCGCAACGCCTATGTGTCGATCTTCATGACGCCCTCGACGGCCAAGGGCGGCAAGATCTCGGCGATCGTGCCCCAGGCCTCGCATGTCGATCACATCAACCAGGACGTCCAGGTGCTGGTCACCGAGCAGGGCCTCGCCGATCTGCGCGGCCTGTCGCCCAAGCAGCGGGCCCGGGTGATCATCGACAACTGCGCCCATCCCGATTTCCGGCCGGACCTGAACGACTACTTCATCCGCGCCAAGGCCGGCGCCTACGGCCAGCAGACCCCGATCCTGCCCAGCGAGGCGCTGTCCTGGCATCAGCGGTTCATGGAGACGGGCACGATGAGGCGCTAGGCCGGGTCCTTGCGCCAGATCAATGCGAACGTCGCGGCCTGCTGATCCCTGGCCGCGCCAGCCGCTCGCGAGTCCGTCATGTCCAAAGCCGATGTTCAGTCCCCTTCGCCGTTCGAAACCGTGGGCGGGGCGCCCGCCGTGCAACGGCTGGCCGAGACCTTCTACGACCTGATGGCGGCGGATCCGATCTACGGCGAGCTGCGGGTCATGCACGCCGACGACATGGACGCCGTCAAACAGTCGCTGGCGGGTTTTCTGAGCGCTTGGTTGGGCGGACCCCGCGACTGGTTCATGACCCATCCCGGCGTCTGCGTGATGTCGATGCACCGGGCCATGCCGATCACCGCGACCACAGCGGGCCAGTGGATCGCGGCGATGGAGCGAGCGATGCGCGCGGTGGACTTGGAACCGGTGATCGCCGAGGCCATGCTGAACCGCTTCAGGGGCATGGTGGACGCCATGGCTCGTCGCTAAGCGGGCAGCGCCCTACAGCATCGACGGGATCACACGGTCAGGCGGCCTGTGGCCGTCCATGAAGGTCTTCACGTTGACGATGACCTTCTCGCCCATGTCGATGCGGCCCTCGACCGTGGCCGAGCCCATGTGGGGCAGCAGCACGACGTTGGGCAGTTTCAGGAGCTTGGGGTTGATGGCGGGCTCGTGCTCGTAGACGTCCAGGCCCGCCCCGGCGATCTCGCCGCGCGCCAGCATGTTGGCCAGGGCGCCTTCGTCGATCACCTCGCCGCGGGCGGTGTTGACGATGATGCTCTGGGGCCGCAGCAGCTTGAGCCGGCGGGCCGACAGCAGGTGATAGGTGGCCGGGGTGTGGGGGCAGTTGACCGAGATGAAGTCCATCCGGGCCAGCATCTGGTCCAGGCTCTCCCAGTAGGTGGCCCCGACCTCCTCGGCGATGCGCGGGCTGACGGGCTTCCTGTTATGATAGTGCACCTGCATGCCGAACGCCTTGGCGCGACGCGCCACGGCCTGGCCGATGCGGCCCATGCCGATGATGCCCAGGCGCTTGCCCCACAGGCGGCGACCCAGCATCCAGGTCGGCGACCAGCCGTGGAAGCCGCCGGCCTTGACCACTTCGGCGCCTTCGACGACCCGGCGCGAGGCGGCCATGATCAGGGTCATGGTCAGGTCGGCGGTGTCTTCGGTCAGGACGCCGGGGGTGTTGGTGACGATGATGCCGCGCGCGTTGGCGGTGGCGACGTCGATATTGTCGACACCGGCCCCGAAATTGGCGATCAGTTTGAGGCGGTCGCCGGCGCGCGACAGCAGGCGGCTGTCGATGCGGTCGGTGATGGTGGGCACCAGCACGTCGGCCGAATTCATGGCCTCGACCAGTTCATCGGCCGTCAAGGGTTTGTCGGTGACGTTCAGTTGGGTGTCGAACAGCTCGCACATCCGCGTCTCCACCGGGTCAGGCAGTTTGCGGGTGACGATGACTTTGAGCTTGCGAGCTGACATGAGCGGTTCGAAAAGCCTTTCCCAATTGGGCATTTCCCAGACGGGCGTTTGAATCTGTAGCAAAGGGGCCCCATGCGGCCAAGCAACATGCCGACGAATTGCAAACATCATTCGCTCGGCGCCATGACCCTCGCCGTGTTCGGCGCCGTGTTGGGCCTGACCGTCCTCGCTGGGGACGTCGCCCAGGCCCAGGGTCCCAAGGTCACCCCGTCGGGCATGGAGGTGCCGCGTTACGTGTCGCTGAAGTACGGCCAGGTGAACGCGCGCGTCGGGCCTGACGAGGCCCACCGCTTGCTGTGGATCTACAAGGCCAAGGGCCTGCCGGTGCAGGTTGTGGCCGAAACCCGGGAATGGCGCAGGATCTGCGATCCCGAGGGCAACCTGGCCTGGGTGCACAAGCGCACCATCGACGGCCGTCGCACCGCCATGCGCGTCCAGGCCACGTTCCTTCCGCTGCGGGCCCAGCCCAAGGCCGACGCTCGGATCAGCGCCTATCTGGCCGGTCGCTCGACCGCCAGTCTCGACCGCTGTGAAAAGGGCTGGTGCAAACTGAAGGCGGGGGGCGAATCAGGCTGGGCGCCGCAGGGCGAGATCTGGGGCGCGGCCCCGCGGGCGCAATGCAAGGATTAGCGCAAGGATTAGGGCGTTTTCACCCCATTGCAGCGCTCGGCGTTCACAGGCGTTACCGAAAGTAACATTGAGGCGCGGCCCGCCGCCGTGCTAGGGCGAGGCCATGCAACAAAGTTCCTTCACCTTCGACGAGCTCCTGGCCTGCGGCCGAGGCGAACTGTTCGGCCCCGGCAACGCCCAGCTGCCGGCGCCGCCGATGCTGATGTTCGATCGCATCGTCCGCATCGAATCCGAGGGCGGCAAGTACGGCAAGGGCTATGTCGAAGCTGAATTCGACATCAATCCGGACCTTTGGTTCTTCGCCTGCCACTTCATCGGCGACCCCGTCATGCCCGGCTGCCTGGGCCTGGACGCCCTGTGGCAGCTGGTCGGCTTCTTCCTGGGCTGGTCGGGCGGCCCGGGCCGCGGCCGCGCCCTGGGCGTGGGCGAAGTGAAGTTCACCGGCCAGGTCACACCGGACATCAAGAAGGTCGTCTATAAGATCGATCTCAAGCGCGTCATCATGCGCAAGCTGGTGATGGGCATCGCGGACGGCGTGCTGGAAGCCGACGGCAAGGTCATCTACGAAACCAAGGACCTCAAGGTCGGCCTGTTCACCGCCGAGCAGATGGCGTCCTGATCCTGTCGCAGGGTCGGCCGCTTTTAGAGCCGACCCCTTCTGGATCAGGGGGAAGAAAAGAGGATTGTTCATGCGTCGCGTCGTCGTCACCGGACTGGGAATCGTCTCGTCCATCGGCAACAACGCCAATGAGGTGCTCGCCTCACTGCGTGAAGCCAAGTCCGGCGTGGTCTCCGCGCCGGAATATGCGGAGCTGGGCTTCCGCTGCCAGGTCCATGCCACGGTCAAGCTCGACAGCTGGGAAGCCCTGGTCGACCGCCGCGCCGCGCGCTTCCTGGCGCCTGGCACGGCCTATGCTCACATCGCCATGGAACAGGCGATCGCGGATTCCGGCTTGGAAGAGTCCGCGGTCTCCAATGAACGCACCGGCCTGATCGTCGGCTCGGGCGGCCCGTCCACGCGGGTGATCGTCGAGGCGGCGGCCACCACGAAGGAAAAGGGTCCCAAGCGGATCGGTCCGTTCGCGGTCCCCAAGGCCATGAGCTCGGGCCCGTCGGCCGTCCTGTCGACCTGGTTCAAGATCCGCGGGATCAACTATTCGATCAGCTCGGCCTGCGCGACCAGCGCCCACTGCATCGGCGCGGGCGCCGAGCAGATCCAGATGGGCAAGCAGGACATCGTGTTCGCCGGCGGCTGCGAGGAGCTGGACTGGACCCTGTCCAACCTGTTCGACGCCATGGGCGCCATGAGCAGCAACTTCAACGACCGTCCGTCCGTGGCCAGCCGCGCCTATGACAAGGACCGCGACGGCTTCGTGATCGCCGGCGGGGCCGGGATCGTGGTGCTCGAGGAATACGAACACGCCAAGGCGCGCGGGGCCAAGATCTACGGCGAACTGGTCGGCTATGCGGCCAATTCGGACGGCTTCGACATGGTCGCGCCTTCGGGCGAGGGCGCGGCGCGCTGCATGAAGATCGCCATGGCCGAGGCCGGCGGCCGCACGATCGACTATCTGAACCCGCATGGCACCTCGACGCCCGTGGGCGA
The DNA here is from genome assembly GCF_049283275.1 of Caulobacter sp. Classification (GTDB taxonomy): domain Bacteria; phylum Pseudomonadota; class Alphaproteobacteria; order Caulobacterales; family Caulobacteraceae; genus Caulobacter. The sequence continues at coordinate 8,923 of NZ_JBAPVS010000266.1, forward strand.
CAGCAAGGAGATGGGGGCGGTCCGCGAGGTGTTCGGCGACAAGGCGCCGCTGATCTCCTCGACCAAGTCGCTGACCGGCCACAGCCTGGGCGCGGCCGGGGCGCAGGAGGCGATCTATTCGATCCTGATGCTCAACAATGACTTCGCGGCCAAGAGCGCCAATATCGAAAACCTTGATCCGGAGTTCGCCGACCTGCCGATCCTGCTGCAGCGCTCGGACAAGCCGTTGACCACGGTGATGTCCAACAGCTTCGGCTTCGGCGGCACCAACGGCACGCTGATCTTCAGCAAGGCGGATTGATCCACCGTCCACGCGGCCTTCGACCACCGGCTCGCCCTCGCGATCCGGCCCTGGATTTCGGCTGTCGGGTTCACGCCGCTGACGGCGGGCGCAAGGCTCTGGCTCCAGGTTGATCCGCGCGGCGATCGCGAGCTATGACGGGCGCGATTTTCTATCGGGGGAACAGACATGCCTTTCAAAAAGAAGGCCGCCAAACCTTGGGTCGAGACCGAGGATGTGCTGCCCTATCTTGACGCCGTCGGCGCCGACGAGGCCCAGCGCCGTTTCGTTACCGACCTGCATCGCGATGGCGTGGCGATCCTGGACCTCGGTCCCGAGGGCCTGGCCCTTTGCGACGCCGTGGTGGCCGACACCGACAGGTATTTCACCGGCGGAAACCGTCGCGTCCAGGACACCTGGCGGCGGTCGGCCGCGGTGCGGTCGCTGTCCAACCTGCCGGTCATCGAAAAGATGCTGGCCCTGGCCTATGGCCGGCGGCCCTTCCCGTTCCAAACGCTCAATTTCCTGGTCGGCAGCGAGCAGGCAGCCCACGCCGACGCGGTGCACTTCCACAGTGAGCCGCAACGCTTCATGTGCGGGGTATGGTTCGCGCTCGAGGACGTCCAGCCGGACGCGGGGCCGCTGTTCTACCACTTGGGCAGTCACAAGCGCCCGGTGTTCGGCATGCGCGAGGCGGGCGTGGTCGATCGCGCGCCGGAGCTCGGCGACTACGACAGGTTCTACGTGCCCGCCTTCGCCAAGGAGCTGAAGACCCAACCCCACCTGGCTTTGCTCAAGAAGGGCCAAGCCCTGGTGTGGACAGCCAATGTCGCCCATGGCGGCACCGCCATCCGCCGCGAAGGCGCGACGCGGCGCTCGCTGGTGACCCACTACTATTTCGAAGACTGCCTCTACTACACGCCGATGTACTCCAGTCCCGAGGAGGGGCGGTTTCAGCTGCGCCTGCCGGCCAACCTGAAGACGGGCGGCTGGGTCTGGCCGCGCCGCGCCGGCAAGCGCATGCCCCTGGAGCCGCGAACCGTCGCCAGGGCGTTCAAGGAAGCCCTCAAGCGCGCCGTCTACGTTGGTTGACGCGGTGACCGAACGGCTCGACGGGGTTTCTCCGGGCGATCGCTCCTGCTAGCTAGCGCTCAAGGATTCCAGGAGAGCCAAGCCATGGCCGACGAATACGCATTCCCCAAGGGCGAGCTGATGCGGGGCAAGAAGGGCCTCGTCATGGGCGTGGCCAATCACAACTCCATCGCCTGGGGCATCGCCTCGCAGCTGGCCGCCCAGGGCGCGGAGATGATCTTCACCTATCAGGGCGAAGCCCTGGAGCGCCGCGTGCGGCCGCTGGCCGAGAGCATCGGCGTCACCACCCTGGTCCCGGCCGACGTCACCGACGACGCCTCGATGGACGCCGCCTTCGCCGCGATCGAGGCCAAGTTCGGTACGATCGACTTCGTCGTCCATTCGGTGGCCTTCGCCAACAAGGACGAGCTGAAGGGCTCGTTCGTCGACAACACCACCCGCGAGGGCTTCCTGATGGCCCTGAACATCTCGGCCTTCAGCTTCGTGGACGTCGCCAAGCGCGCCGCCAAGATCATGCCCAACGGCGGCTCGCTGATCACCATGACCTATCTCGGGTCGGAACGGACCATCCCCAACTACAACACCATGGGCGTGGCCAAGGCCGCCCTGGAAGCCGCGACCCGCTACATCGCCCGCGACCTGGGTCCCAAGGGCATCCGCTGCAACGCCATCTCGGCCGGCGCCATGCGCACCCTGGCCCTGGCCGGCATCGCCGGGGGCCGCGGCATGATCGCTCAAGGCCGGGCGTTCAGCGCCATGAAGGAAGACACCTCGATGGAAGGCGTCGCCGGCGCGGCGTTGTGGCTGGTCTCGGACCTGGGCCGCTCGACCACCGGCGAGGTGGTCCACGTCGATGCCGGCTTCCACATGATGGGCATGCCCGACGAGGTGGAAGCCTAGGCTCCGCCGGAATGAGACGATAAGGCCCTCGCCTCGCGGCGAGGGCCTTTTTCTATGGAGCGTAGGCTCGCATGAACCGTTCGGCGGCTTCGCGCGCGAGGTCGTCGAACTCGGCCTGCGTCTTGTCGGACGGCAGGCGGAGCAGGGCGCGCAACTGGCTGTGGCCCATGACCATGCCCGAGAAGAATTCCGCCGCCTGATCGAAGTTTTCGACCTTCAGGCGGCCGAGCTTGGTTTCCATCTCCAGGAAGGCGGCCAGTTGGCGGCGCGCATGGCGCGGCCCGGCCTCGAACACCTCCTGGGCCACGTCGGGCATCTCGCCGGCGCCCTGGATGATCACCCGCATGACCGAATAGCCCTTGGTCGTGATCACCGTCTCCAGCATCGAGCGGGCATAGGCCTCCAGCGCCTCGCCGGGATTGTCGATGGCCCCCGGATCGCGCAGCGGGGCGGTGATCGCCGCCACCCGCCGGGCCATCAGGGCCCGCACCAGCTCGGCCTTGGAGCCGTAGTGGTTGTAGACGGTCTGCTTGGAGACGCCCGCCTGCCGGGCGATGGCCTCCATCGGCGCGCCCAGGCCGCGCTGGCCGATCACCTCGACGGCGGCGTCGAGGATGGCTTCGGTCTTGGCGACGTCGATCTGGCCGACAACTCGGGGCATCTCAGTGGGCGTCCGAAGGCGGGGGAGGGGCGTTCTTGGCCGGCTTGGCCAGGAGCGCGACGGCGGCGGCGACGAAACAGCCATAGGCCAGCAAGGTGAAGCTGTCGCCGAAGGCCAGCACCGTGGCCTGTTGCTCCAGCATGCCGCCGATGGCCTTGCGGGTGGCGCCTTCCGGATCGGCGACGCCCAGCTGGGTCATCCGGGCCGCCAGGCTCTGCATCATGCCGGCGATCCGAGCGTCGCCTTGGCTCATCTGGTCCGACAAGCCCATGTAGTACAGCGCCGTCTGGTTGGTGATCGTTGTGGCCAGCAGGGCCAGGCCGACCGCGCCGCCGGTGTTGCGCGCCAGGTTCACCAGGCCCGAGGCGTTCTTGATCATATGCGGAGGCAGGGTGCTCATCGTCACCTGCTGGGTGGCGATCATGGCGATCATCACCCCCACGCCCCGGCAGGCCTGGACCCCGGCGAACTCCCAAAAGCCCCAGTCCTTGGTCACGCCGTGGGCCATGTACATGCCCCAACCCGCCAGCAGGAAGCCGATGAACATCGGGATGCGCGGGTCCATCTGGCGGACCAGGCGGCCGGCGAGCGGGCCGGTGGCGAACATCGAAAGGCCCGAGACCACCATGGTGGTGCCGACTTCGGAGGCCGAATAGTGCCGCACCCGGCCCAGGAACTGCGGCAGCAGGAAGGTGCCGCCGAACAGGCTGGCCCCCGACACGGCCGTCATGGCCACGCCGATGCTGAAGTTGCGGTTGGCGAAGGCCCGCAGCTCGACGATCGGATTACGATAGCTCAGCGACCGCCAGATGAAGACCACGCCGCTCACCACGGCCAGCACGGTCAGGCCCAGGATGCCGCTGTCCTCGAACCAGCTGTTCTTGGAGCCCTCCTCGAGCACGAACTGCATGCTCATCAGGAAGGTGGCCATGACCGCCAGGCCGAACCAGTCGAAGCCCTTGGCCAGGCTCGGGTCGCCCTTGTCGAACTGGCCCCAGCGGGCGACGCCGAACAGCACCAGCATGCCGGTCGGGACGTTGATGAAGAACAGCCAGCGCCAGCTGAGCCACTCGGTCAGGTGGCCGCCCAGGGTGGGGCCGACGGTGGGCGCCAGGGTGACGATCAGGCCCATGATGACGCTGGCGGTGATCCGCCGCTCGGGCGGGAAGGCGGTGAAGGCCACGGCGAACACGGTCGGGATCATCGCCCCGCCGATGAAACCCTGCAGGGCCCGGGTAAGGATCATCATGTCGATGGACGAGCTGAGGCCCGTCAGCACGCTCATGATGATGAAGCCCAGGCACGACATCAGATAGACGCGCTGGGTGCCCCACAGCCGCGACAGGTATCCCGACAGGGGGATCATCACGACTTCGGGGATCAGGTAGGCGGTCTGGATCCAGCTGACCTGGTCGGCGCTGGCGCCCACCCCGGCCTGGATCTGCGGCAGGGAGGCCGCGACGATCTGGATGTCGAGGATGGCCATGAACTGGCCGATGACCATGGCCCCGAAGCCGAGGAACAGCTTGCCCCAATCGACCTCTTGGGCCGGGGCGGCGGGCGCGGCCCCTGAAGATTTAGGGGGGGCGGAGAGGGCGGCGTCGGTCATGGCGGCGATCCGAACCGGCGCTCCTAGCGCGCCTGGTCTCCCGTCGGGCCCTTCTGGGCGTATTGAGAACTGTTCGGCAGGCCGGACTGGGCGAAGGTCGGGCCCGAGCGGTCGCGCACGTCGACCTTGACGTCGACCGACAGGCCCGGACGCAGGGCGGAGCCCAACGCCGACTTCTCGACGACGATCTTCACCGGCAGGCGCTGGGTGATCTTGGTGAAGTTGCCCACCGCGTTCTCGACCGGGATCAGGGCGAACTCCTGGCCGGTGGCCGGGGCGAAGCTGTCCAGCTTGCCGTTGATCACGGCCTTGCCGAAGGCGTCGGCCTTGATCTCGACCGGCTGACCCACACGCAGGCGGGCGACCTGGGTCTCCTTGAAGTTGGCGACGACATAGCCCTGGCCGACGGGAACGATCGACATCAGGGCCATGCCCGGCTGGACCAGCTGACCGGGACGGACCGAGCGGGCGCCGACCACGCCGGCGGCGGGCGCGCGGATCACGGTGCGGTCCAGGTCGATGCGGGCCTGTTCCACGGCGGCGCGGGCGGCGGCGGCCTGGGCCACGG
>NZ_JBAPVS010000267.1:0-4030 GCF_049283275.1 Caulobacter sp.
TGCCCACCCCGACCAGGGCCGCGCAGGCCACGCCCGCGCCGGCCACGGCGCCGACAAAGAAACCAGACTTCCTAGCAGCCATCTTACGTCTTTCCTCACCCACGGCGCGCGGCGCCGGGTCCTTGGCTTGAGAACCTAGTTGCGCTGGCGAAAGGCGCAATGGTCTTCGAAGAGATCATGCGTCCACGCTCAAGATGGTCTTGCGGCGTCTTCGCGGCGCAATCGTGTCATTCGTCCTTCAACAACACCTGAAGACGCGCCTCCTCCACCTGAGAAAGCGCCTGCGCATCTTCGCCACCCGCCGCCGGCCCGGTTCGCCGACGCAGCAGCAACGCCATCAGCACACCGCCCAAGATCAACGCAATCCCCGGCGTGAGCCAGAGCAACGCGTTGCCCAGCGAGAACGGCGGCTTGAGCAGCACGAACTCGCCGTAGCGCGCCACCAGAAACGCGCGGATCTGCGGGTCGCTGCGCCCCTGCTTCACTTGGTCGCGTACGACCTGGCGCAGGTCGCCGGCCAGGTCGGCCTCGGAATCGTCGATCGACTCGTTCTGGCAGACCAGGCAGCGCACCTCGCGGAAGATCTCGCGGGCCCGGGCCTCCTGGGCGGGATCGGGCAGGCGCTCGGCCGGGTCGGCGGCGGCGCCGGCCATGCAGGCGATCGCGGCCAAGGCGATCAGCAGCCGCTTCATGCCGCCGTCTCCGCCTTGCGCGCCACGCCGAACCGCAGACGCCGGTCCGACAACGAGATCAGGCCGCCGATCGCCATGATCAGGGGACCCAGGAAGATCAGCCGCACCCACGGATTGACGAAGGCCCGCACCAGCCAGGCCGGCTGGCCGCCCTCGCCCGCCCGGCGCTCGCCCAGCACGACATAGAGGTCGTCCAGACCCCTTGGGCAGATCGCCACTTCCGACGTGGTCTGCTTGCCGGCCGGATAGAACCGACGCTCGGGCTTGGCCTCGCAGATCAGCGCGCCGGCCTTGGTGATCTTCACCAGGCCTCGCTCGGCGATGTAGTTGCCGCCCTCCACCGTGCCGACATCGGTCAGCACCAGCTCATAGGCGCCCAGCTTCAGCTGCCCGCCCACGCCCAGCGCCTGGGCCGCCTCGACCCGCCAGGTGGTCTCGAACGACGCGCCCAGCACGAAGATCCCCAGGCCCGCATGGGCCAGGGTGGTTCCCCAGGCGCCGCGCGGCAGGCCGGTCGTGCGGCGGCGGACCTCGGCCCACGGCGCACGGAAGGCCTTGACCCGTTCGGCCAGCTCCAGCAGCGCGCCGCCGATCAGCCAGAAGCCGACGACGAGGCCGCCGCTGGCCAGGGCGTTGCGGGGCGCGACGACGGCGAAGGCGATCAGGCCCAGGATGGCGGCCAGCGCCAGGGCCAGCCACAGGCGGCGGACCACCAGCCGGGCGTCGCCGCGCTTCCAGGCCAGCAGGGGCCCCGCCGGCAGCACCGCCATGGCCAGGATCATCAGCGGCACGAAGGTCATGTTGAAGAACGGCGCGCCGACCGACACGGCCTCGCCGTCCATCGCCTCGCGGATCAGCGGGAACAGGGTGCCGACCAGCACCACCGCCGTGGCCGTCGACAGGATGATGTTGTTCAGGACGATGGCGCTCTCGCGGCTGACCGGCGCGAACAGGCCGCCGCTGTTCAGGCTGGGGGCGCGCAGGGCGAACAGCACGAAGCCGGCCCCGGCCGCCACGCCCATGATGGTCAGCAGCAGAACGCCGCGCGTCGGATCGACGGCGAAGGCGTGGACGCTGGTCAGCACGCCCGAGCGCACCAGGAAGGCGCCCAGCATCGAGAAGGTGAAGGCCGCCAGCCCCAGGAACACCGTCCAGCCCGGCAGGGCGCCGCGCTTTTCCAGCACCACGGCCGAATGCAGCAGGGCCGTGCCGATCAGCCAGGGCATGAAGCTGGCGTTCTCGACCGGGTCCCAGAACCACCAGCCGCCCCAGCCCAGCTCGTAATAGGCCCAGAAGGCGCCCAGGGTGATGCCGACGGTCAGGAAGCTCCACGCCGCCAGGGTCCAGGGCCGCACCCAGCGGGCCCAGGCCGCGTCGACCCGACCCTCGATCAGGGCGGCCATCGAGAACGAGAACACCACCGAAAAACCGACATAGCCGCAATAGAGGAACGGCGGATGGAAGGCCAAGGCCGGGTCTTGCAGCAGCGGGTTCAGCGACGCGCCCTCGACCGGAACGTCGAACAGTCGGGCCATCGGGTTGGACGCGAAGACGGTGTAGGCCAGGAACAGCACGCCCAGCGCGCCTTGCGTCGCCATCGCATAGGCCCGCAGGCGCGGCGGCAGGGCCTCGCCGAAATGGGCCACGGCCGCGCCGTAGCCGGTCAGCACCAGGCACCACAGCAGCATCGAGCCCTCGTGGCTGCCCCAGGCGCCGGCCACCTTGTAGAGCATGGGCTTGGCGGTGTGGGAGTTGGCCGCGACATTGGCCACCGAGAAGTCCGACACCACGAAGGCGTGGACCAGGGCCAGGAAGGTCAGGGCCGTGCAGAGGAAAGCGCCAAGCGCCGCGCCGCGTCCGGCTCCGGCCAGCAGCGACGAGCGCCGCGCGCCGCCCACCGCCGACAACAGCAGCTGCAGCGCCGAAAGGACCAGGGCCAGGACGAGGGCGTAGGCCCCGAATTCGGTGATCATGACTTGGTCTTCGGGGCATAGGCGGGCGCGTCATACGCCGGCTTGGCGCCGTCGCCGCGCCACTCGCCCTGTTCCTTCAGGGCCTTGGAGACTTCGCGCGGCATGTAGCGCTCATCGTGCTTGGCCAGCACCTGCTTGGCGACAAAGGCGCCGGACTGGTCGAAGGCGCCGGAGGCGACGATGCCCTGCCCTTCGCGGAACAGGTCGGGCAGGTCGCCCTGGTAGCGCACCAGGGCCGTGGCCCGCTGGTCGGCGACCACGAACTCGACCAGCCCGTCGGGATGTTTGACGACGCTGCCCGTCTTCACGAGCCCGCCCAGCTGCACCTTGCGGCCGGCCGGCACATGGGCGGCGGCGGCCTGGGCCGGGGTGTAGAACAGCGAGATGGCGTCGCGCATGCCCCATAGGGCCAGGCCGACGGCCAGGGCCACCACCGGGGCGGCGACGGCCAGGACGGTCAGGCGGCGGCGCGCCTTGCGGGATTTGGGCAGGAAACTCATGGCTGGGTCTTCTGGGCGGGCGTTTGAGCCGCCTGGCGCAGGGCGGCCAGCACCTTGGGCTGATCCTTGTAGCGCGCCTCGGCCTTGGCCAGGGCCTCGTCGCGGCGGGCGGCGTCGCCCAGCACCGAATAGGCGCGCACCAGCTTGATCCAGCCGTCGGGGTCGTCGGGATTGGCCTCGAGCCGGGCGGCCAAGCCCGCGACCATGCCCTGGATCATGGCCTGGACATCGCCGTCCCCAGCCGTCTCGGCGGGCCGTCCGGTCGGGGCGGCCGACGGCGGCAGGCCGCCCTCGGCCTCGACCTGGGCGATCTGGCGGCCAAAGCCCATGCGGCGCGGATCGTTGGGCGGCAGGTCGGCCAGCAGCGCCTTCCAGTCGGCCAGGCCGCCCTCGACGTCGCCGTCGATGATCCGGGCCAGGCCCAGGTGGTAGCGGGCGCTGGTGTTGGCGGGGTCGCGCTTGAGCGCCTCGGCGAAGGCCTTGCGGGCGTCGGCCCCGATCTCGCCCTGGCCCTCGGCCACGAAGGTCTCGCCCAGCCCGGTCCACAGGTCGGCGCGGTTCGGCGCCAGGATCACGGCGCGGCGCAGGGCCTGGGACGCGCCGGAGGCGTCGCCGGCCGCCATCCGGGCCAGGGCCAGGTTCTTCAGCGGTTCGGGATCGGTGGGACGCTGGCGGGCGATCTGCTCCAGCACCGCGGCGATCTTCGCCGGCTCCAGCTGGACGGGGTCGGTGTTGCGCCACTGGGCCACGCGCACCAGGAACGGCTGATCGGGCACGCCGAGCGCGCCCACCAGCCCGTAGAGGCCCAGGGCCAACAGCGGCGCGGCGGCGCCCAGGACCAGCACCAGGGGCCGCAGTCGGGGAT
>NZ_JBAPVS010000268.1:0-35594 GCF_049283275.1 Caulobacter sp.
GGCCGGGGCCGAACGCGCGGCGGGCGCGCGCTTGGCCGGGGCCGCCGCGGACGTCCCGCCGACCTGGAAGCGGTCGACCAGGGCCGCCAGCTGGTTGGCCTCGTTCTTCAGCGAATGGCTGGCCGCCGTCGCCTCCTCGACCATGGCGGCGTTCTGCTGCACCACCTGGTCCATCTGGTTCACGGCGTTGTTGACCTCGTGCAGGCCCGTCGACTGCTCCACCGCCGAGGCGGCGATCTCGGTGACCAGCTCGTCGATCGAGGCGACCTGGGTGACGATGCGCTGCAAGGCCTGGCCGGTCTGGCCGACCAGATCGACGCCGGCGCCGACCTGCTGGGCGGATGTCGAGATCAGGGTCTTGATCTCCTTGGCGGCTTCGGCCGAGCGCTGGGCCAGGGCCCGGACTTCCTGAGCCACGACCGCGAAGCCGCGGCCGGCGTCACCGGCGCGAGCCGCCTCGACGCCGGCGTTCAGGGCCAGCAGGTTGGTCTGGAAGGCGATCTCGTCGATCACGCCGATGATCTGGCTGACCTGGGCCGACGAGGTTTCGATCTCGGTCATGGCCTGGACCGCCTGACTGACGATCCGGCCCGACTCCTCGGCGTCGGTGCGGGCGGTGGCGACCACGGAGGACGCCTCCTTGGCGCCCGACGCGGTCTTGCGCACGGTGGCGGTGATCTGGTCGAGCGCGGCGGCGGTCTCCTCCAGGCTGGCGGCCTGCTGCTCGGTGCGGCGCGCCAGGCTGTCGGAGGCGTCGGCGATCTCGTCGGAGCCGCTGCGGACGCCGTTGGTGGAGGCGATGATCGCCCCCATGGCTTCGCGCAGCTTTTCGACCGCCAGGTTGAAGTCCGCGCGCAGCTGGCGATAGCGGCCGGTGAATTCAGCCTCGATGTCGCAGGTCAGGTCGCCCTGGGCCAGGCGCGCCAGGTTCGCGGCCAGCACGTCGACCACCGCGCTCTGCTCGGCGGCGACCACGCGCCGCTCGTCGTCATTGGCGGCGCGCTCGCTTTCGGCCGCCAGGCGAGTCTGTTCGGCGGCGGCTTCCAGGCGAATCTTGGCCAGGGCGGCTTCCTTGAAGGTGCCGACGGCGGCGGCCATCTGGCCGATCTCGTCCTTGCGGCCGGTGGCCGGAATGTCGATCCCGTTGTCGCCCGAGGCCAGGCGGCGCATGGCCGCCGTCATGGCCTGTACCGGTGCGGCGATGGCGCCCGACAGCAGCAGTCCGCCGCCGAAGGCGATGGCGATGGCGATGGCGGTGCCGATCATCAGGGTCAGGCTCGCTTCCAGCGACGACTTTCGCTGGGCGGCGGCCTCGGCGGCGACGACGGCTTCGGCGTCCTTGACGATCACTTCGATGGAATCCTCGACCACCGAGACGGTCTGGTCTGCGATGCCGTCATGCTTGACCAAGTCGACGGCCTGCTGATGGGTGGCCGGGTCGCGCGCCAGGATCTCGCCAGGCTCAATGGCCGCCTTGCGGTAGTCGGCATAGGCCGCGCCGACGGCGTTGATCTGGGCCAGCTTGGCTTCGTCGCCGTTGGCCAGGGTGCGCAGTTCTTCGACGGCGGCCAGGAACTTGGGCTTGTGGGCCTCTTCCAACCGCTTGACGTAATATTCGTCGCCAGAGAGCAGGAAGCCCCGCAGCGAGTTTTCCTGACGGGTCAGGCGGAAGGCGGCGGTGTCGGCGGCGCGCAGCGCCTGGTGTGCGCGCTCGGTGCGTTGGACCGAGCCTTCGAATTCCATCTGGTTGATGAAGAGCGCCAGGCCCATGATTGCGATGGTGGTGAGCATCACCGCGAAAACCGCCAACAGCTTGTGCGGAATTTTCAGGTCACCAAACTTCATAGTCGCGCTCCAAATGGGACCGCGACGCAAACCCCATGGGCCGCGATCGTTAAATTGCAGCCAGGAATACGCGTCGCACGATCAACTCATGAGCGCTGCAAGGTTTCGGCGACATTAACCGTGCTGTGACGCAACGTCGCACCGTCAAAATCCATTCCTCAACAATAACAACGTTTTGCCAATTATCGTCATCGAAGATTGACGCATAAGGGGGTGAGGAGCCTTCCGTCGCGGGGCGCCAGGGGCCCCTCAGTGCGCCTCGTCCCAGTTCGCGGCGGCCCGCGCCTCGACCGTCAGAGGCACCGTGATCGCCACGGCGGGCTCGGCCGCGCCCTGCATGATCTCGCGGGCGACATCGATCGTGGCCTGGGCTTCGGCTTCGGGCGCCTCGAAGACCAGTTCATCGTGCACCTGCAGCAGCATCCGCGACGACAGCCCCGCCGCCTTCAGCGCCCCCGGCATGCGGATCATGGCCCGACGCATGACGTCGGCCGCCGCGCCCTGGATCGGGGCGTTGATCGCCGCCCGCTCGGCGAACTGCCGGTGGGCCACCGACTTGCCGCCGATGTCGGGGATGTTGATCTTCCGTCCGAAGATGGTGGTGACATAGCCGTGCTCGCGTACGAAGGCCTTGGTCGCCTCCATATAGGCCTGGATGCCGGGGAAACGCTCGAAATAGGTCTTGATATAGGCCCCCGCCTCGCCCTGCGGGATCGACAGCTGGTTGGCCAGGCCGAACGCGCTGATGCCGTAGACAATGCCGAAATTGATCGCCTTGGCCCGGCGGCGCACTTCCGACGGCATGCCCTCGATCGGCACGTTGAACATCTCCGACGCGGTCATGGCGTGGATGTCCAAACCTTCCTGGAAGGCCTTCTTCAACTGGGGGATGTCGCCGATATGGGCCAGCAGGCGCAGTTCGATCTGGCTGTAGTCGGCGCTGATCAGCACCTTGCCCGGCGCGGCCACGAAGGCCTTGCGGATCTTGCGGCCTTCTTCGGTGCGGATCGGGATGTTCTGCAGGTTGGGGTCGGACGACGACAGTCGGCCGGTGGTGGTCGAGGCCAGGGCGTAGGAGGTGTGCACCCGGTTGCCGCCGCCCGGCGCGATCGCCGCGATCAGGTTCTCGGTATAGGTGCCCTTAAGCTTCGAGAGCTGGCGCCAGTCGAGCAGCACGCGCGGCAGTTCGTGCTCGTTGGCCAGGGCTTCCAGCACGTCGCTGTCGGTCGACCATTGGCCGGTGGCGGTCTTCTTGCCGCCCTTCAGGGCCATTTCGCCGAACAGCACGTCGCCGATCTGCTTGGGGCTGCCCAGGTTGAACGGACGCCCGACCAGCTCCTGGGCCCGGGCCTCGAACTGGGCCATGCGCATGGAGAACTCGTTGGATAGCCGCCGCAGGGTCTCGGGGTCGACGCGGATGCCGTCGTTCTCCATGGCCGCCAACACGGTGGGCAGCGGGCGTTCCAGGGTCTCATAGACCGTCAGCAGGCCTTCGGCGGCCAGGCGGGGCTTGAGCACATGATAGAGCCGCAGGGTGACGTCGGCGTCCTCGGCGGCGTAGGCGGTGGCCTGGTCCAAGGTCACGTGCTTGAAGCTGATCTGGCTCTTGCCGCTGCCCGCGACCTGCTTGAACGGAATGGGCTTGTGGCCCAGGTGCAGCTCCGACAGCTCGTCCATGCCGTGGCCATGCAGCCCCGCCTCCAGCACGTAGCTGATCAGCATGGTGTCCTCGATCGGACCCACCTGGATCCCGTGGCGGGCCAGGACGGCGATGTCGTACTTGGCGTTCTGAGCCACCTTCAGCACCGCCGGATCTTCCAGCAGCGGCTTCAGCGCGGCGATCGCCTGGTCGAGCGGGATCTGGACCAGGTCGGCGGCGGCCTCCAGGGCCAGGCCGTCCTTCTCGCAGTGGCCGACCGGGATATAGCAGGCCTCGCCCGGCGAAATGGCCAGCGACACGCCGCACAGGCCGGCGGTGGCCGACGACAGAGCGTCGGTCTCGGTGTCGAAGGCGACGATCCCCTTGGCGGTGGCCTTGGCGACCCAGGCGTTCAGGGTCTCCAGATCCTGGATGCGGACATAGGCGGCGGTGTCGATGCTGACCGGCTGGGCGACCGGATTGGCGGCGGCGCGGGCGGCCGCGCCCATATAGGAAACGCCGAGCACCGGCGCGGTCGGCGTAGCGGCGGGGCGGTCCAGCGTGCGCGGAGAGGCCGAGGCGTTGCCGTCGCCGACCCGGCGAGCCAGCGAACGGAACTCCATCAGCTCCAGGAAGTCGGCCAGCACCTGCTTGTCCGGCTCGCGCACCACCAGATCGTCGATCGGCTCGGGCAGAGGCGTGTCGCAGTCCAGCTGGACCAGCTGGCGCGACAGGCGGATCTGGTCGGCGAACTCGATCAGGGTCTCGCGGCGCTTGGGCTGCTTGATCTCGCCGGCCCGCGCCAGCAGCGTGTCGAGGTCGCCGTATTCGTTGATCAGCTGGGCGGCGGTCTTGATGCCGATGCCCGGGGCGCCGGGAACGTTGTCGACGCTGTCGCCGCACAGCGATTGCACGTCGACCACCCGCTCGGGATAGACGCCGAACTTCTCGAACACCTGCTCGCGGTCGATGCGCAGGCCCTTCATCGGGTCGAACATCGAAACGCCCTCGCCGACCAGCTGCATCAGGTCCTTGTCGGACGAGACGATCACCGCCTCGCCACCCAGGTCGCGGACCTTGCAGGCATAGGCGGCGATCAGGTCGTCGGCCTCGTAGCCGGGCAGCTCGATGGCCGGCACGCCGAACGCGCGGGTCGCCTCGCGCACCAGCGGGAACTGCGGGATCAGGTCCTCGGGCGGCGGCGGGCGGTGGGCCTTGTACTTGTCGTAGAGGGTGTTGCGGAACGTCTTTTCCGAATGGTCCCAGATCACCGCCAGGTGGGTCGGCGCGTCGCCCTGCATGTCGCGCATCAGCTTCCACAACATGTTGCAGAAGCCCTGGACCGCGCCCACCGGCAGGCCGTCGCTCTTGCGGGTCAGCGGCGGCAGGGCGTGGTAGGCGCGGAACAGATAGGCCGAGCCGTCCACCAGGAACAGCCGCACGGCCGGGCCGTCCTGGGTCAGGGGACGGTCAGCTTCCGCCTCGGTCGGAAGAGGGGGAGCGGCGGAATCGGGCGCGAGCGTGTCGGTCATGTCCGGGAAGATAGGCGGTCACGGGCGAGGCGGAAACACCCCCTGAACACCCAAGACGCCGCCTTCAGTCGAACCGGGCGTTCAAGTCCGGCAGGTCCTTGGCTGAAGCCGCATAGCCGGTGGTGTCGCCGTCGGCCAGATAGGTCCGGGTCGCCGCCAGCATCGCGCCGTAGGCGGCGCGGAACGGGCCGGTGGCCGAGCTGAGGCGGCGCACGCCCAGCGCTCCCAAGCGCTTGGCCGAAGGCATGCCGGGGCGGCCCATGGCGTTGAGCGGCAGGGCGATCCCGGCGGCCAGCTGGGACAGCAGGTCCTCCTCGACCGGCAGGGGCACGAAGATCCCGCTGGCCCCGGCGTCGGCATAGAGCGCCGCGCGCCGCAAGGTCTCGGCCAGGGCGGGCTCGCCTTCGGCCAGCTTGGCCAGATAGACGTCGGTGCGGGCGTTGATGAACAGGTTCACCCCAGCCTGGTCGGCGGCGGCGCGAGCGGTCTGGATCTTGCGGGCGTGAAGCGTCGGGTCGCGCCGGCCGTCCTCCAGATTGATCCCGACCGCCCCGGCCCCGATCACCGCCTTGATGGTCTCGGCGAGCTCGGCCAGATCGTCGGTGTAGCCGCCCTCGATGTCGGCGGTCAGCGGGACCCTGATGACCCGGGCGACGCCGGCGATCACGTCGATCAGGGCCGAGACCGGCAAGGCGTCGCCGTCGGCATAGCCGCGCGCCCAGGCCACGGCGGCGCTGGAGGTGGCCACGGCCTTGGCTCCGGCGTCCTCCATCAAGGCGGCGCTGGCCGCGTCCCAGGCGTTGGGAAGGACCAGCACGTCCGGACCGACGTGCAGGGCGTGGAAAAGATCGGCGGACGTGGTCATGGCGGCGGCTCCGAAGGATCTGGCGGCCGGACTATTGAGCAATCCAGCCCTAGTCGTCTCGCGGAAATCGGACCTTGATGACTGGCTGCTGACACCCTTTGGCGGCGATTGCCCACGAAGACGGCGTTCGTCGAAATACGGCCAGCGCGTCGTATTGCCGCCTTGGCGAGGTCAATCGCCTCGCCTAGAGGCAAGACGTTCGCCATGGTCGAAAAAACGGGAACCTCCCCCTTTCCCGGGCTTTGGATTGAACGACCCGAAACACAGGAAGACCCCGGCCCATGGTTTCATGGAAGAAGATCCGCGTCGGTGCGGCGCTCGCCGCCGCCACCCTGACCACCGCCACCGTGCTGGCCGTGGCCCCCGTGCATCATGTCGCCCCGGCGCCTGATCCGACCAGTGAACCCGTGAAACTGACCCCGCCGCTGATGCCCGCGGAAGCCGGCAAGCCCCTGCCCAAAACCATCCTGACCTAGATTTTTGGGGGCTTTGGGCGCTATGGAGCGCCCATGCCGTTCACCGCCACCGTCCTGACCATGTTTCCCGAGGCCTTTCCCGGCCCGCTCGGCGTCTCGCTGATCGGCACGTCGTGGAAGGAGCAGGACCTGTGGCGATTGGAAACACTGGACATTCGGGGGTTTTCCAAGGATAAGCGCGGCTTCCTCGACGACACCCCCGCGGGTGGCGGCGTAGGAGCAGTGTTAAAAGCGGACGTCATCGCCGCCGCGCTCGACAGCGTGGAGGTCGGTGGGCGGCCGCTTTTGTACATGAGCGCCCGGGGTCGGCCCCTGACCCAGGCGCGCGTCAAGGAATGGGCCAAGGCTCCGGGCGTCATCGTCCTGTGCGGCCGTTTCGAGGGGGTGGACCAGCGGGTGCTCGACGCCCGGGGGTTCGAGGAGGTCTCGGTCGGAGACGCGGTCCTCGCCGGTGGCGAGGCGGCGGCGATGGTTGTGATCGAGGCGTGCGTTCGATTGGCTCCAGGGGTTCTGGGCAATTTCGAGAGCACGCAGGAAGAAAGCTTCGAGGACGGCCTCCTGGAGCATCCGCAGTACACGCGACCGCGGACGTTCGAAGGTTTGGATATCCCCGAGGTGCTGCTGTCGGGCGACCACAAGAAGGTGGCCCAGTGGCGGACCAGTATGCGTGAAGAGACCACCCGCGAGCGGCGTCCAGACCTCTGGGAAGCGCATCTCGCCAATCAACAGGCAAAAGGCGGCCCGAAAACGGGTAAGCCCAAAGGAGATTGAACTATGGCTGCTAACATCATCAAGGAACTCGAGCGCGAAGAAGCCCAGCGTCTGCTGGCCGCCCGCGCCATCCCCGAGTTCGAGCCGGGCGACACCCTGCGCGTCAACGTCCGCATCAAGGAAGGCGAGCGCGAACGCGTCCAGGCCTATGAGGGCGTCTGCATCGCCCGTTCGGGCGGCGGCGTGCACGAGAGCTTCACTGTCCGCAAGATCTCGTTCGGCGAAGGCGTGGAACGTCTGTTCCCGCTGCTCTCGCCGAGCATCGAAAGCATCGAAGTTAAGCGTCGCGGCGTCGTCCGTCGCGCCAAGCTGTACTACCTGCGCGACCGTCGCGGTAAGTCGGCCCGCATCGCCGAGCGTTCGAACGTCCGCAAGACCGAGACCGCCGAATAGGCTTCGCGATCCGCGAAACGAATGGGGCCCCGGCGGAAACGCCGGGGCCTTTTTCTTTGGGCGGTCGCGCGGGTTCTACAGCTCAGCTTCAGTGCAACCACACGGATATATTGACAAAACACCGTTCTTTGGTGTTTGGTGGATGCACCCCCACCGCTCTGCGACGGGCTTACAGACCGCCCCCTTGCAAGGGAGTGGCCCTCTTCAGAAACGGCGTCATGGCCACTGAAGGAAATAACGATATGAGGGCGCGCCACAGAGCGCGCCCTCTTTTCGTTTCGGGGGACATGCTCTTGCGGCGTGTCCCTTCTCCCGGAGCGCCGCGCTTGCAAATGGGGACACGCCGCAAGGGCATGTCCCCGGACTAGTTCTCGAGGCAAGAAACTGCGTCAGAACGTCTGCACGCGGCGCCTCTGGGGCAGGATTGATCGCCACACCCGCCGGCGAACGTGAATTTTCGGCGCTTCCTCGCTTTACGCGCCCGCCCTCAGGGCCTAGATGCGCGGGTATCATGACCCGCGCACGCAAGACCCTCTACGACAAGATCTGGGACGCCCACGTCGTCAGCGAAACCAACGGCGAAGCGATCCTCTATATCGACCTGCACCTCATCCATGAGGTCACCACCCCGCAGGCCTTCGCCGGGCTTCGCGCGGCCGGCCGCAAGGTGCGCCGGCCTGACCGCACCCTCGCCGTGGCCGATCACAACATCCCGACCGAGGGCCAGGCCCTGGGCGTCGACGCCGTGGCCGACGAGGAAGCGCGCCTGCAGCTGAAGACCCTGGCCCGCAACGTCCAGGACAACGGCATCGAGTTCTTCCCGATGGGCGACATCCGCAATGGGATCGTCCACGTGGTCGGCCCCGAGCAGGGCCGCACCCAGCCGGGCATGACCATCGTCTGCGGCGACAGCCACACCTCGACCCACGGCGCCTTCGGGGCCTTGGCCCACGGCATCGGCACGTCCGAGGTCGAGCACGTCCTGGCCACCCAGACCCTGCGCCAGGAGAAGGCCAGGAACATGCTGGTCCGCGTCGACGGCCAGCTGGGTCCCGGCGTCACGGCGAAAGATGTCGCCCTGGCCGTGATCGGCGAGATCGGCACGGCGGGCGGCACCGGCTATGTCATCGAGTTCGCCGGCCAGGTGGTGCGCGACCTGTCGATGGAAGGCCGCATGACCCTGTGCAACCTGACCATCGAGGGCGGCGCCAAGGCCGGGCTGGTGGCGCCGGACGACAAGACCTTCGCCTATATCCAGGGCAAGCCCTCGGCCCCGAAGGGCGCGGCCTGGGACATGGCGCTGTCGTACTGGAAAGGCTTCGTCAGCGACGAGGACGCCCATTTCGATCGCACCGTGGTGATCGACGGCTCGGCCTTGGTCCCGATGGTCACCTGGGGCACCTCGCCCGAGGACGTCATCCCAGTGACCGGCAACGTGCCCGATCCGGAAAGCTTCGCCACCCCCGACAAGCGCGCCGCCGCCCATCGGGCCCTGGACTATATGGGCCTGACCGCCGGCCAGCCGATCTCGGAAGCCCGCATCGACCGCGTCTTCATCGGCTCGTGCACCAACAGCCGGATCGAGGACATGCGCGCCGCCGCCGCCGTGGTGCAGGAAGCCTTCCTGCACGGCCGCCTGGTGGCCCCGCACGTCAAGGCGATGGTCGTGCCGGGCTCCGGCCTGGTCAAGGAACAGGCTGAGGAAGAAGGCCTGGACGCCATCTTCAAGGCCGCGGGCTTTGATTGGCGCGAGCCGGGCTGCTCGATGTGCCTGGCCATGAACCCCGACAAGCTGCAGCCGCAAGAGCGCTGCGCCTCGACCAGCAACCGCAACTTCGAGGGCCGCCAGGGCCGCGCCGGCCGCACCCACCTGGTCTCGCCGGCCATGGCGGCGGCGGCGGCGATCGCCGGCTACTTGGTCGATGTGCGCACCCTGCTGCAGGAGACCGTCTGATGCAGGCCTTCACCCGTCTGGACGGCCGCGCGGCGCCGCTGTCGCTAGCCAACATCGACACCGACCAGATCATCCCCAAGCAGTTCCTCAAGACCGTCGAGCGCGAAGGCCTGGCCAAGGGCCTGTTCTACGACTTCCGCTTCGACGGCGAGGGCAAGGAGATCGCCGACTTCGTGCTGAACCGGCCGGAGTACAAGGGCTCGTCGGTGCTGATCGCCGGCGACAACTTCGGCTGCGGCAGCTCGCGCGAACACGCCCCGTGGGCCCTGATGGATTTCGGGATCATGTGCGTGATCTCGACCAGCTTCGCCGACATCTTCAACAACAACTGCTTCAACAACGGCTTGCTGCCGGTGGTGCTGAAGCCCGAGGAAGTCGCCCAGCTGATGGACGAGGCCAAGGGCGGCAACCACATGGTCAGCGTCGATCTGGAAGCCCAGACGGTGATCTCGCCCTCGGGCAAGAGCTTCCACTTCGACATCGATCCGGTGCGCAAGGACAAGATGCTCAAGGGCCTGGACTTCATCGGCGAGACGCTGATGCACGGCGCCGACATCGACGTCTACGAGAGCAAGCGGGCGCTGGACCGTCCCTGGCTGGAAGCCTGATGACCGTTGTCTTGGCCGGCACGATCCGCGTCGCGCCCGAGCGCCTGGCCGATCTGCGCCCTCATCTGAAGGCCCAGGTCGAGGGCAGTCGGTCCGAGCCGGGCTGCCTGGACTACGCGCTCAGCGAGGACCCGCTGGATCCCGGCCTGATCCGGGTGTTCGAGCATTTCATCGACGAAGACGCCCTGGCCTTCCACCGCGCCAGCCCGCACATGGCCGCCTGGCGCGCCTGCTTCCCTCAACTGGGCGTCCACGACCGACGCATGTCGTCGTTCGACGTGTCAGACTACCGCGAAATCTAAAGAGAGCCTCCATGTCCACGCTTCTGCTCCTGCCCGGCGACGGGATCGGCCCCGAGGTTTGCGCGCAGGTGCGCCGGGTGGCCGCCGCCCTTACCCCCGACCTGAACATCGAGGAGCGGATCTATGGCGGCGCCAGCTACGACGCCCACGGAACGCCCCTGACCGACGAGGTTCGCGACGCCGCCCTGGCCAGCGACGCGGTGCTGATGGGCGCGGTCGGCGGCCCGCAATGGGCCAACGCCCCGCGCCACCTGCGCCCCGAGGCCGGCCTGCTGAACCTGCGCAAGGCGATGGACGTCTACGCCAACCTGCGCCCGGCCTATTGCTTCGAAGCCCTGGCCGACGCCTCCAGCCTCAAGCGCGAGCTGGTTTCGGGCCTGGACATCATGTTCGTCCGTGAACTGACGGGCGGCGTCTATTTCGGCCAGCCCCGTGGCATCGAAGACCTCGGCAACGGCCAGAAGCGCGGCGTCGACACCCAGGTCTACACCACCGCCGAGATCGAGCGCGTGGCCCGGGTGGCTTTCGAGCTGGCCCGCGGCCGCGGCAACCGCGTGGCCTCGGCCGAGAAGTCCAACGTCATGGAGAGCGGCCTGCTGTGGAAGCAGGTGGTCACCGACCTGCACGCTCGCGACTACGCCGACGTCCAGCTGGAGCACATCCTGGCCGACAACTGCGCCATGCAGCTGGTCCGCGCCCCCAAGCAGTTCGACGTCATCGTCACCGACAACCTGTTCGGCGACATCCTGTCGGACGCCGCCGCCATGCTGACCGGCTCGCTGGGCATGCTGCCCTCGGCGGCGCTGGGCGCGACGGGCAAGCCGGGCCTCTACGAACCCATCCACGGTTCGGCCCCCGACATCGCCGGCAAGGGCATGGCCAATCCGCTGGCCGCCATCCTGTCGTTCGAGATGGCCCTGCGCTGGTCGCTGAACCGCGCCGACGCGGCCGACGCCCTGCTGGCGGCGGTCAAGGCGGCCCTCGACGGCGGCGCGCGGACGCGGGATCTCGGCGGGTCTTTAACGACCGTTAAGATGGGCGATGCCGTATTGTCGCACCTATGACATTGAAATACTGACGTTATTTGATAGTCCTCGCAACGTAACCTTAATGGTTCCCGCCGAAATCTGCGCATCGACACCAACAGCGGCGCGCGGGGCAAGCGATGCGATTCCAGGACCTGAAAATCTCCACGAAGCTGGGGATCGCGTTCAGCGCGTTGATCCTGGCCTTCGTGATCTCGTCCAGCGTCGTCTTCACCAGCCTGCAAAGCATCGACAAGGCCTCGACCTCCAGCCAGCGCAGCCTAGTGCTGGCCGGCCAGGCCGAGACCATGATGAGCCTGATGCTGGAGCAACAGAACGCGCTGCGCGCCTATGTGCTCAGCGACGACGCGAGCTTCGCCGCGGCCTACCAGGACAACGCCGCCGAACTGGACAAGGCGCTGGACGCCTTCGAGGCCAAGACCATCCAGGTCGCCCAGAAGGAGCGCGTCCAGCGCATGCGAACCGGCATGGCCGAGTGGCGCCGCGACATCGCCGAACCGACCCTGGCGGCCATGAAGGACCCGGTGGCCGGCAAGACCCAGGCCGCCGCGCTGATCGGCAGGAAGAGCATGGACGACCTGCGCGCCATGCAGGACGACCTGTCCAACGCCGCCGTCGAACGGGTGACCATCCGCGCCAAGGAACAGAAGGCCGCCATGAAGCTGGCGACCGGATCGCTGGTGATCGGCGGCCTGGCCGCCCTGGCCATCGCCGGCCTGATGGGCTGGCTGCTGTCGCGCACGATCAGCGCGCCGGTGTCGCGGATGACCGGCGTCATGCGCCGCCTGGCCGACGGCGACAACGGCGTCGAGATCCCGGCCAACGACCGCAAGGACGAGGTCGGTCTGATGGCCGACGCCCTCCTCAGCTTCAAGGACGCCGCCGTCGCCAAGGCGCGGCTGGAGGGCGAGACCGTCGAGCAACGCCGCCTGACCGAGGCCGAGCGCGCCACCGTGGCCGAGGAGAAAGCCGAGGTCGAGCGCAGCGACGCGGTCAATGTCGGGGCGCTCAACGAGGCCCTCGGCCGCCTGGCGGCCGGCGACCTGACCCACCGGATCACCATCCCCTTTTCGCCGAAGGCCG
This sequence comes from Caulobacter sp., assembly GCF_049283275.1. Classification (GTDB taxonomy): domain Bacteria; phylum Pseudomonadota; class Alphaproteobacteria; order Caulobacterales; family Caulobacteraceae; genus Caulobacter. Next base: position 12,515 of record NZ_JBAPVS010000268.1, read on the forward strand.
AGAGCCTGAAGGCCAATTTCAACACCGCCGCCGAGCGCGTGCAGGACGCCCTGCGCGGGATCAGCACCGCCGCCGCCGGCATCCGCGCCGGCTCGGAGGAGATCGCCTCGGCCTCGGACGACCTGTCGCGCCGAACCGAGCAGCAAGCCGCTTCGCTGGAAGAGACCGCCGCCGCCCTGGAACAGATCACCGCCACGGTGCGCAAGACCGCCACCGGCGCCAACGAGGTGTCCGGCCTGGTCGCCAACGCGCGCAACGGCGCCGAGAAGTCGGGCCATATCGTCGCCCAGGCCGTCAGCGCCATGACGGAAATCGAGACCTCGTCCAACCAGGTCAGCCAGATCATCGGCGTGATCGACGAGATCGCCTTCCAGACCAACCTGCTGGCGCTGAACGCCGGGGTCGAAGCCGCCCGGGCCGGCGACGCGGGCCGCGGCTTCGCCGTGGTCGCCCAGGAAGTCCGGGCCCTGGCCCAGCGCTCGGCCGACGCGGCCAAGGAGATCAAGGCCCTGATCTCGACCTCGACCCAGCAGGTCGGGACCGGCGTCAGCCTGGTCGGCCAGACCGGCCAGGCCCTGCAGGCCATCGTCGACCAGGTCGCCTCGATCGACGGCCTGGTCAAGGAAATCGCGGCCTCGGCCCAGGAACAGTCGACCGGCCTGCACCAAGTCAATATCGCCGTGAACCAGATGGATCAGGTCGTTCAGCAGAACGCCGCGATGGTCGAGCAGGCTACCGCCGCCACCCACTCGCTGAAGGGCGAGGCCAGCGAACTGGCAGTCCTGGTCGGCCGCTTCAAGGTCGGCGGCGAGGCCGGCCGCCCGGCCGCGGCGACCCCGGATTCCCGCCCGGCGGCCAGCCCGGCCCGCAAGGCCCAGACCCGGGCCGCCGCCGCCTTCAACGGCAACGCCGCGATCGCGACCGACACCTGGGAAGAGTTCTAACTGGCTCACCATTTGGCAGGCCAAGTAGATTTGGCCGATCCCAGCCGACCGTTCTAAGCTCCTCCCAAAATCACAAGGGAGGAGCATCCATGATCCCCGGCCTGATGCAGACCGCGCCGCTGCTGGTGAGCGGGATCCTGCGTTACGCGGCCAGCGCCCACGGCGGACGCGAGATCGTCTCCCGGCTGATCGACGAGCCCATCTGGCGCTACGACTATGCGGGCCTGGCCCGCCGCGCGGCCCAGGCGGCCAACGCCCTGGCGCGGCTGGGCGTGCGGTCGGGCGATCGGGTCACGTCCCTGGCCTGGAACACCCACCGGCATCTGGAGCTGTTCTACGCCGTCCCCGGCATCGGCGCGGTGCTGCACACCGCCAATCCCCGGCTGTCGGACGAGCAGATCGTCTTCACGATCAACCACGCCGCCAGCGGCGTGCTGCTGTTCGACCGCAACTTCGCCGAGCTGGTGGCGCGCCTCGCGCCGCAACTCACCACCGTGAAGACCTTCGTCATGCTGTCGGACGCGCAGCGAACCCATGACGCGGGCGTTGGGGCGATGTCGTACGAAACGCTGATCGCGGGCGAAGCCGAGAGCCTAGACTGGCCGACCTTGGACGAGAACGCCGGGGCCTTCCTCTGCTACACCTCGGGTACGACGGGCGATCCCAAGGGCGTGCTCTATTCGCATCGCGCCGTGGTGCTGCACGCCATGGCCGGGGGCCTGGCCAGCGCCTTCGGCCTCAGCCCCTTCGACGTGGTGATGCCGTGCTCCAGCCTCTACCACGCCACCGCCTGGGGCGTGCCCTTCACCGCCCCGATCTGCGGCTCCAAGCTGGTGCTGCCGGCCGACAAGATGGACGGGGCCTCGCTGCACGAGCTGATCCAGGGCGAGGGCGTCACCTTCACCGGCGGGGTGCCGACCATCTGGACCATGTACCTGGCCTGGCTGGCGCAGACCGGTCAGCGGCCCGACAGCCTCAAGCGTGTCGTGATCGGCGGCAGCGCCGTGCCGCGCGCCATGGCCGAGACCTTCAAGACCCAATACGGCGTCGACGTGCTGCAGATCTGGGGCATGACCGAGACCTGCCCGATCGGCGTGGTCGCCACCCCGACCCCGTCCCTGGCCGCCCTGGGCGAGGACGCCATGAACGAGGCGATCTGGACTCGCCAGGGCCGACTGCAGTTCGGCATCGAGCTACGGGTCGAGACCGAGGACGGGGCTGAAACGCCCCGCGACGGCGAGACCTCCGGCGCCCTGAAGGTGCGCGGTCCCTGGGTGGTGCGCCGCTACTACCGCCAGGAGGCCGACGCGGCTCAGGATGACGGCTGGTTCGACACCGGCGACATCGCCACCCTCGACGAGCACGGCTTCATGCGGATCACCGACCGCCAGAAGGACGTCATCAAGTCGGGCGGCGAATGGATCAGCTCGATCGACCTGGAGAATATCGCCGTCGGCTGTCCGGGCGTGAAGATCGCCGCCGTGATCGGCGTGCCCCATCCCAAGTGGGAGGAGCGGCCGCTGCTGGTCATCGAGGCCCACGAGGGGGCGTCGGTGGGCAAGGCCGAGGTGCTGGCCTACCTGGCGCCTCGGATCGTCAAGTGGTGGACGCCGGATGACGTGGTGTTCACGCCGGTGCCGCTGACGGCGACGGGCAAGATCGACAAGAAGGTGCTGCGCGAAGCCTGGCGGGGGCATTTGATGGGGTAGTGCGGCTAGCACTTGCCCCCTGCGGGCCTTCGGCCGTCTTCCGCCAAAGGGGGAAGAGCGCTGTCGCCAGTGTCGACGCGAAGGCTCCGCTCCCTATGGGGGCGGACAGACCGCGAAGCGGTCAGGTGAGGGCAAGCGGGTGAGCCGCCGCTCCTACGCCAGCATCCGAACCTTCGGCTCCCGATCCCAGAACCGCTTGGCCGCCGCCGTTATGAAGTCGGCGCCCAGTCCGACCACGCCCTCGTCAGCCTCGACCCCCGCCTTGTCCATCAGCGGCTTGGCCGCGTCGGTCGCGCCGATCGCCTTCAAGTGCCCGAAGGCGTCCATCACGAACTGCACGGCGGCGGCTTCCTTGAGCAGGGCCGCGCAGCCGGTGTCGGACAGAACCAGGGCGATGGCGTCCACCGTCACCGACGGCGTTCCAGCCAGCTGGCCGTCGGCCGGGATCAGCGTGCCGTCCGCGCCCTTGGCCCCGCCGATCTTCGGCGCGATGACCTTGGCGACCGCCCCAGCCTTCATGATCGCGCTCTTCAGCTTGTCGACCGCCGCCGCGTCCGAGCCGTCGGCGATCAGGATGCCGATCACGTGGCCCTTGATGTCCTTAGGCGCGCGCGGGCCGTTGACGATCCGCAGGGCCGGAGACGGCTCCAGGTCCTGCACTGGCGCGGCCGTCTTCGAGGCCTTGGGAACGGGCATGTTCAGCCCCGCCCCGACCCGCTTGGCCAGGTCCGGATCGACATTGACCAGGTTGGACATCATCCGCGTCCGCACCGCCTCGATGCCGACCTTGGACAGCTCGAAGACAATGGCCGAGGCCAGGTGGGCCTGTTCGTGAGGGTCAAGCGAGCGGAAGAACAATCGCGCCTGGCTGTAGTGGTCGGCGAAGCTCTCGGGGCGGATCCGCAGCTTGTCGCCCTGCTCGTTGGCGCCGTCGGCCGTCTGGAAGGTGGTGAACCCGGTCATCGGACATTCGCGCGGTCCGCCGATCTCGCCAGCCGTTTCGGCCAGGCTGTTGGGCTCGTAGTTGGCCCGCCCCTTCGGGACAGCCATCTGCATCTGCCCGTCGCGCTGGAAGTTCATCACCGGGCACTTGGGCGCGTTGATCGGGATCTGGTGGAAGTTGGCCGTGCCCAGCCGGCTCTTCTGGGTGTCCAGATAGCTGAACAGCCGGCCCTGCAGCAGCGGATCGTTGGTGAAGTCGACGCCCGGCGGCACATTGGCCGGGCAGAAGGCCACCTGCTCGGTCTCGGCGAAGAAATTGTCCGGCCAGCGGTCCAGCACCATGCGGCCGACGATGCGGACGGGCAGCACCTCTTCCGGAATGATCTTGGTCGGGTCCAGCACGTCGAAGGGCAGGCTGTCGGCGAAGGCCTGGTCGAAGGTCTGGATCCCCAGCTCCCATTCGGGGAAGTCACCGCGCTGGATGGCTTCGAACAGGTCGCGGCGCTGGAAGTCCGGATCGGCGCCGGCGATCTTCACCGCCTCGTCCCAGATCGTCGAGGCCACGCCCTGCTTGGGCTTCCAGTGGAACTTGACGAAGGTCGACTTGCCGGCCGCGTTGACCAGCCGGAAAGTATGGATGCCGAAGCCTTCCATGGTCCGCAGGGAACGCGGGATGGTCCGGTCGCTCATGGCCCACATGATCATGTGGGTGCTTTCCGGCATCAGGCTGATGAAATCCCAGAAGGTGTCATGGGCGCTGGCGGCCTGCGGATAGCCGCGGTCGGCCTCCATCTTCACCGAATGGATCAAGTCGGGGAACTTGATGGCGTCCTGGATGAAGAACACCGGAATGTTGTTGCCCACTAGGTCCCAGTTGCCTTCCTTGGTGTAGAACTTCACCGCGAAGCCGCGCACGTCGCGGGGCGTGTCGACGCTGCCGGCCCCGCCGGCCACGGTCGAGAAGCGGGTGAACAGCGGGGTCTTCTCGCCCGCTGGAAGATGTCAGCCTTGGTCAGGTCCGACAGCGACTCATAGAGCTCGAAGAAGCCGTGGGCGGCCGAACCGCGGGCGTGGACGATCCGTTCGGGGATCCGCTCGTGATCGAAATGGAAGATCTTTTCGCGAAGGACGAAATCCTCCAGCAGCACGGGCCCGCGCTCGCCGCTCTTCAGCTGGTTCTGATTGTCGGAAACCCGGATGCCCTGGTTGGTGGTCAGGTGCCCCTCGGGCGTGTGCGGCCCCTTCTCCGGCACGTGCTGGTGGGTCTCGCCGCCATTGCCGACGTCGGTCTTGAAGCTGTCCATGTCCGCCACTCCTGATGCGCCCGGGGTGACGGCCAAACCCGGTGCTGAGCGGATCGTTCCAATGTCGGAAAGGCGAAGGAAGGCGCCCCTAAGACAGCACCAGCCGCCAGGTTTCGGAAATCAGGCCGTCGCCGAAGCCGTCATAGGGCCAGACTTCCTCCAGCACGAAACCCGCACGCTCGTAGAGGCGACGGGCCGGCAGCAGGTTGCTCTGGGTCCAAAGCACGACCTCGGCGTAGCCCGCCAGCCGGGCGAACGCGATGCACTCGGTCACCAGCCTGTCGCCCACGCCCAGTCCCCGCGCCGAGGGCTCGACCAGCAGCAGACGCAGGCGGCCGACCGTGTCGCTCTCACGGGCCAGCAGGATCGAACCGACCGGAACGCCCTGATGCTCGGCGATCCAGCAGGCCTCGCGGGCCGGGTCGAAGGTCTTGATGTAGTCGGCGACCACGCCAGCCACCACGCCCTCGAACCGGGCGTCCCAACCCTGCTCCTGGGCGTAGAGCAGACCGTGCCGCTGGACGATCCAGCCGAAGTCGCCGGGCCGGGGCGCGCGCAGGGTGATCATCGTTCCAGCAACGCCTTCAGAGCGGCCAGGTCCCTGGCGACCATGCCCTGGTCGCGCTGGAACGTGGCGTCATCCATGCCCGGGACGCGGAACAGGGTCAGGGTCACCTCGGCCCCATCACCGTTGGCGACCACCCGCAGCGGGATCGACAGCTCCGTCCGGTCCGGCAGGGTCACCCAGTGGTCGAGCACGCCGTAAGCGTTCTCCGGCGAAAACCTCACATGGACGTCGCCGTCCGGGCCCTGGGCAATCCAGCGGTCGCCGTCGCGCGTGAGGCCCGCACCCAGGCCGTCGGCCCATTTCGGGAAGCTCTCGGGTCGATGGGCGAAGGCGTAGACCTCGGCGGCCGGACGAGCGATCGACACGGTGATCGAGCGGGTCTCGAACAGGGTCATGGCGGCCGCCCTATCTCCAAGCGTCAGTCATCCGCGCCCAGCTTGGCCAGGAAGGTCTTGGCCTGGTCCTTGTGGCGGGCCTTCAGGTTCTTGCCGACGATGGCGATCAGGGCGGCGATCACCGCGGCGTCGTCGGTGAAGCCGATGGCCGGCAGCACATCGGGAATGGCGTCGGTCGGCAGCACGAAATAGGCCAGGGCCGCCAGCATCATGCCCTTGGCGGCGACCGGCGTCGTCGGATCCCGGGCGCACCACCACAGCGACAGGGCGTCGGCCGCGAACGGCACCCTGGACGCCACCTTGCGGATTTTCGGCCAGAAGCCGCGCGCCACCCGCTGCTCGTTGACCTTCACCGTGGCCGGCACGAGGGCCTTGGCCGGGTCCAGCACCTCGCGGGCGTTAGCCTCGGGGTTGACGTCAGGGGATGGTTTGGTGTCGGCGCTCATCGGGTTAAACCGCTCCTCAAGGTTCAATTAAACGCAAGCCGCGAGGAAACGTCCATGAAACTTGATAGCACCGTCGCCGCCGTCGTCACCGGGGGCGCTTCGGGCCTCGGCGAGGCCACCGCTCGCGCCCTGGCCGCCCAGGGCGTCAAGGTCGCGATCTTCGACATGAACGAGGCCACCGGAGAGGCCGTGGCCAAGGCCATCGGCGGGGTGTTCTGCAAGGTCAACGTCACCTCGGACGCCGACGTCGACGCCGGTTTCGAGAAGGCCCGCGCCGCCCACGGCCAGGAGCGGATCCTGGTCAACTGCGCCGGCACCGGCAACGCGGCCAAGACCGCCGGCCGCGACAAGGCCACCGGCGAGACCAAGCACTTCCCGCTCGACGCCTTCGACCGCATCATCCAGATCAACCTGGTCGGCACGTTCCGCTGCATCGCCAAGTCGGCCAAGGGCATGCTGGACCTGGAGCCGCTGGAAGACGGCCTGCGCGGCGCGATCGTCAACACCGCCAGCGTGGCGGCGGAAGACGGCCAGATGGGCCAGGCGGCCTATTCGGCGTCCAAGGGCGGCGTGGTGGGCATGACCCTGCCGATCGCCCGCGACCTGATGAGCGAGGGCATCCGCGTCAACTGCATCCTGCCCGGCATCTTCAACACCCCGCTGATGAACGGCGCGCCCGAAGCGGTGAAGGCCGGCCTGGCGGCCTCGGTGCCGTTCCCCAAGCGCCTGGGCAATCCGGCGGAGTACGCCCAGCTGGCCCTGACGATGATCACCAACGATTATTTCAACGGCGAGGACGTGCGCCTGGACGGCGGCATCCGCATGGCGCCGCGATAGGTTTCCATAACTCTGCTTCCTTCCCCCCTTGCGGGAGAAGGCGGCCCGCACGGCGGGTCGGATGAGGGGTCCCCAAACGAAAGCCGCCGCGACCGGCCTCTCGGCTGATCGCGGCGGCTCGGTCTTTCGACCCCTCATCCGTCGCTTCGCGACACCTTCTCCCGCAAGGGGAGAAGGAATCTACTTCGGCACGGGTCGTTGGATGACCGGAGCCAGGTTGGCCATGATCTCGCGAGCGTCATAGGCCCGCGGGTCGCCCGCGGGCTTGGCGCCCTTGTGCAGCAGGATTTCGGCGCTGGCCTCGAACTTCTCGATCGTGCGGACCTCGGCGCGATTGAAGAAGGGGTCTCCCCAGTAGGGATCCCAGGCGCGCCAGCCGCCGTAGGCCGGGCCATAGTAACGCCAGGCCGGACGCCAGTAGCCGTAGCCGCCATAGCCGTAACCCGGCCCATAGCCGAACGGCCGGCTGAAGGGGTCACTGTCGATGACGGTCCGGGCGTCGCGCTCGGTGCGACGGTCGGCGGTCTCGAACCAGTCGAAGCCCTGCTGCACGGTGACCTCGGCCGCCCGGTACAGCAGATAGCGCTCCACGGTCTCGCGCGACGTCAGGCTGTTGCCCGAGAAGGTCACGCGGTAGCGGTCGCCCTCCAGCCGCAGATCGGTGAATCCGCCCGTGGCCTGTTGGCCTCGGACGTTCGGCTGGTAGGGGGTTGCGGTGGCGCAGGCCGTCAGGAGGGCGGCGAGCGCCACAGCCGCGACCAATCCGGCCTTGCCGGTCATGGTCTTGGGTTTAGTCATGGCGCATTCCTTCACTCGGAATCTCGGCGAAAAGACTCGTTTCGTCCCGTTTGCGTAATGCATGGCGCAGCTTTGTGGTTTCGCCAAGGCGATTACGTTTCGACCTTGTGATCAGCCGCGCGAGACGATCAGCCCCGCGGCGGTGATCAGCAACACCCCGACGACGATCGCAAACCCCTTGCTAAACCCCGGTTCATTCATCCGCGAAGCCAGCGCCGCGCCGCCCAGGCCGTAGCTGCTCATGCTGATCAGGTCCATGCCGATGGTGGCCGCGGCGAACATCACCAGCTGCGGGGCCAGCGGCCGCTGGACGTCGATGAACGGCGGCAGCACGGCGGTGAAGAACAGCAGGATCTTGGGATTGGCGATCTGTACGGCGAAGCCGTCGCGGAACGCCGAACGGCCCATCTTGAACGACCCGTGCGTTTCGCCCTCGCCGCCCCCGTCCTTGAGCCCGGGGTCCCGCACGCCCGACCGGATCGACTTGAACCCGAGCCAGACCAGATAGGCCGCTCCGGCCAGGGCCAGCAGGTGAAAGGCCTTCGGGAAGGCGATGATCAGCGCGCCCAGGCCCAGGGCCGAACAGGCGAACCAGACCAGGGTGGCGGTGTTCATGCCGACCACGCCCAGCAAGGCCGCGCCCTTGCCCTTCTGCATGCCGGTGGCGATGGCGAACAGATTGGCGGGCCCCGGCGTGATGGCCATGACGAACATCGTCACCAGGAAGGCGCTGTAGCGGGCGGGATCGACGGGCAGGGTCATGGTCGGCGTCATAGCCAAGCCTCGCCCGCCGAGCCAGCGGGCTGTCAGGCGCCGACCGTCGTCAGCATCCAGATGACGCGGCCCAGGGCGCCGAACAGCAGGATCGCCGTCGCCAGGGCCTGGATGATGAAGCCGGCCTCGCGCTTGCCGGGATCGGCCACGTAGCCCAGGGCGTAGACGATCCGTCCCACGATCCAGATCACGCCGAGGATGGTGGCGGCCAGGTCGCTCCAGTAGATCGCGAACAGCCACAGCGACGGCAGAAACAGCGGCAGCCATTCCAGGGTGTTGGCCTGGACGCGGACATTGCGCTCCAGGATCGGGTCGCCGGTCATGGCCGGTGCGTCGATCCCGCACTTGCGGCGCGCCCCGGTGACGCGAATCGCCATCCAGACATAGACAAGCAGGGCGGCGATCGTGACGATGGCGACCCAGGAATGCGGTTGCATGTGTGCTTTCTCCCCCGGCTCCCGTGAGCAGAGCCTTGCTCCGGGGACTACACCTCAGTTCGCACGGGTTTGCACCCTAAACAGGGGCCGAAGGGCGTTGGGGGAACCGGTCCAGGCGAATAAGCGCTTTTCGTCTGAAACGATCCTCATGCGGAGGCTTCCAGCCATGCGTGTTGAGTCCACGGCGATCCAGAAAATCGATTACGAGCCCGAGCACGGCAAGCTGTTCGTGACGTTCCATGACGGCGACGAATACGTCTATGTCGGCGTGCCGCCCCGCGTGACCGAGGCCTTCGCCCGGGCGCCGTCCAAAGGCCGGTTCTTCCAGCGGATGATCCGCGACCGGTATCCTTACAACCGGGTCTGACGTCGCAGGCGAAGGCCCTAGGCTTTCCGGCGCGCCTTCCATTCATCGGCCGTCTGGCCCCACAGATGGATTTCCGCGTCCTGATAGGGCTCGGGCAACTTGCCGTTTTCCAGGAAGCGCGAGCCGATGCGCTGAGCGACCTTGATCGACGGCGTATTGGCCGGATCGATGCAGTGGATGATCCGCGTCCAGCCCAGATGGTCGACCGCCCAGTCCATGGCCGCGCTCGCCGCCTCGACCGCATAGCCCTTGCCGTGGGCGCGCGGATGCAGGCTCCAGCCTACTTCGGTCCCAGGCCACCCCTCGGGCATCCACGGACCGACCCGCCCGACCCAGAGGCCGGTGTCCTTCTCGATCAGCGAGAACATGCCGAAACCGTTCATCGCCCACGATCCGCCCATGCTGGCCATGGCCCGCCAGGTCTGGGATCGGGTCTGGACGCCGCCGATGTAGCGCGCGGCCTCGGCGTCCGCCATCAGCTCGGTCCAGCCGTCCAGATCCTCCGGCGCCGTTGGCCGCAGGATCAGCCGTTCGGTTTCCAGCCTGGGCCCGGGGGCGATCATCGCGCGCTCCTAAATCACGCAGGCCGCCAGGCCGTCGCGGCGCACCGCGCCCGAGGCCTTGCCGATCCGGCTGGAGCGCTTCTTCACATAGCGCCCCGGATTGACCGCCTTCCACTTCAGCGGGCTGGGCAGGATCGCCGCCAGCCGCGCCGATTGCTGCGGGGTCAGCTTGTCGGCGCCGACCTTGAAATAGGCCTGCGACGCGGCTTCCGCGCCATAGAGGCCCGGGCCGTATTCGATGGAGTTCAGATAGACCTCCATGATGCGCTTCTTGCCCCAGAACGTCTCGATCAGCACCGTGAACCAGGCCTCCAGTCCCTTGCGGACATAGGAACGACCCTGCCACAGGAAGACGTTCTTGGCGGTCTGCTGGCTGATGGTCGAGCCGCCGCGAATCTTTCCGCCCTTCTCGTTGTTGGCGTAGGCCTTCTGCAGGGCCTCGAAATCGAAGCCGTGATGGTCGCAGAACCGGGCGTCCTCGGCGGCGATCAGGGCGCGCGGCAGGGCGGGCGAGACCTCGTCGATCGGCCGCCAGTGGTGGTTCCAGCCCTTGCCCTCGGCCAGGCGGATGACCATCAACGGCGTCGCGGGCGGCGGCACGAAGCGATAGACGATCACGGTCAGCACGGGCCCGACGACCAGCACGATGAACAAGGCCACCAGGATGTTGCGCAGCAGGACCTTCACCGATCGCCCCTCGTCTTTCACCGCTTGCCTTGACGTTGCGGTCGGATGCTAGCCAAGCCGTCACGATCTGTCGCGGGCATAGCCGCACATTCCTTAGCGAGGCCTTGATGACCGAGTTCAACACCGTGTCGAAAGCCGTCGAACGCCGAATGTCGGTCCGCGCCTTCAAGCCCGACCCGGTGCCCGGCGACGTGATGCGTGACCTGCTCGAGGCCGCCGCCCGCGCGCCCTCGGGTGGGAACCTCCAGCCCTGGGTCGTCCACGCCCTGGCCGGCGAGCCGCTGAAGGAATTCAAGGCCATGGTCGCCTCGCGGCTGATGGACCGCGACGAGCCGGAGTATCACGTCTATCCGCCCAACCTGTGGGAGCCCCTGCGCACCCGCCGTTACCAGGTGGGCGAGGACCTCTACGGCGCGCTGAACATCCCGCGCGAGGACAAGCTGGGCCGCCTGCAGCAATTCGCCAAGAACGCCGAGTTCTTCGGCGCGCCGGTGGCCCTGTTCTTCTCGGTCAACCGAAACTGCGGCCCGCCGCAATGGTCGGACATCGGCATGTACATGCAGACCCTGATGTTGCTGGCCGTCGAAAGGGGGCTGGACACCTGCGCCCAGGAGTTCTGGTCGGCCTATGGCAAGCTGACGGCGACCTTCCTGGACCTGCCGGCCGACCACATGCTGTTCTGCGGCATGGCCCTGGGCTATCGCGACGAGACAGCGGCGGTGAACACCTGGCGCTCGCGGCGCGAGCCGTTCGAGGAGTGGGCGACGATGCGGGGATTCGACTAGGGGCCTCCGTCCAGGACGCGATACGACAAGACTTCCAAACGATCGCCAGCGATTGCAGGGTATGGGTGGGCTGCGGACGGCCCGAGAGGAAGTTCTGATGACGGATGCCGACACCACGGCGCGGACCATCGCCGAGCCCGACTACGACCAGTTGTTGAGGGCGAACCTGGACAGGGTCTTCAACGAACGCGACGCCGCCCGGCGCGACGCCGCGATCGCCGAACTCTTCGTCGAGGCGCCGGTGATGTACGAACCCGACAACGTCGTCACTGGCCGCGCGGCGATCTCCGCGGTCGCCGGAAAGCTCCTGGAGCAGTTCGGACCGACCTTCGGCTTCACGCCCGAAAAGGCGGCCGTCGGGCATCACGGCCTGGGATCGCTGCATTGGCATGCCGGCCCGGCGCGCGGTCCCGTCGCGGTGACGGGAACCGATACCGCCGAGATCGTCGATGGGCGGATCGCCCGGCTGTGGGTGCTGCTCAACCCGCCGACACCCTGATTTCGCGGGTTGGTGGAGATCCACCCGTCCGCGGCAGCGCGGCGGACCTCAGTAAAAGCTCTCGCCCGCCAGCAACCGGTCCTGCTTGTCCGCATCACATAGTGCGTAGCTGAAACCCTTCTGGATCGACCACGCCCCGACCTGACCCGACTTGCTCAGCGCCAGGAAGCCCACCTGGATGTCCTTGGCCTGCGGCTTCTTCTTCAGGATCCGCGCGACGGCCTCCTTGCAGGCGTCCTGGGGCGAGCGGCCCTGGCGCATCAGCTCGACGACCAGGAAGCTGCCGACGTTGCGGATCACCTCCTCGCCGACGCCGGTGGAGGTGGCCGCGCCGACGTCGTTGTCGACATAGAGCCCCGCCCCGACGATCGGCGAATCGCCGACCCGGCCGCGCAGCTTCCAGGCCATGCCGCTGGTGGTGCAGGCGCCCGACAGGTCGCCCTTTGCGTCCAGGGCCAGCATGCCGATGGTGTCGTGGTTGCCCGCCCCGCCCGGCGTGCCCAGCTGGCCCGAGGTCTTGCCGTAGTCGCCGACCTCGCTGTTGGCCTTGGGCGCGTACTTGGCCTCCTTCTTCCAGGCCTCCCAGGCGGCGCGCGAGTCCGGGGTCAGCAGCTCCTCGCGCGGGAAGCCCTGCTCCTGGGCGAACTGCAGGGCGCCGGCCCCGACCAACAGCACGTGCGGAGTCTTCTCCATCACCGCCCGAGCCACCGAGATCGGGTGGGCGATGTGCTCCAGGGCCGCGACGGCGCCGCAATCGCCCCGCTCGTTCATGATCGAGGCGTCCAGCGAGACGTGGCCGTCGCGGTCGGGATAGCCGGCCCGGCCCACGCTGTGGTTCTTCAGGTCCTGCTCGGGGATCCGGGCTCCGGCCTCGACGGCGTCCAGCGCCCGGCCGCCCTTGCTCAGGATCGCCCAGGCCGCCTGGTTGGCCGGCACCCCGAAGTCCCAGGTGGAGATCACGCAGGGCTTGGTCAGCTGGATCCCGGTTCCACCGCCCGTCGGCTCGGCGGCGGACGCCCCGCGGGCGCCGACCAAGGCGGGTCCGACCAGGGATGCGCCGATTAGGCCTCTGCGATTCAGCATGGGTGTGCTCCAAGAACGCCGTTTCCGAATCCCTAGCATGAGCATCGGAGAGGCCAAGATGTCCGACCGCGTGATCCTGGAAGTCTGTGTCGATACGCCCGCCGGACTGGCGGCGGCGATCAAAGGTGGCGCGGATCGCATCGAGCTGTGCTCGGCCCTGGCCCTGCAGGGCCTGACCCCGGCGCCCGGCCTGATGGCCATCGCGGCCGAGGCGGCGATCCCGATCTATCCGATGATCCGGCCGCGCAACGGCGACTTCGTCTATGACGACGGCGACCTGGACGCCGTCTTCCGCGACATTGACGCCACGCGCCAGGCGGGCCTGGCGGGCGTGGTGATCGGCGCCAACCTGCCCTCGGGCGAACTGGACGCCGACGCCCTGGCCATGCTGGTCGCCCACGCCGAGGGCCTGGGCGTGACCCTGCACCGGGCCTTCGACCTGACGCCCGACCCGTTCGCCGCTCTGGAGACGGCGATCGACCTGGGCTTCGAACGCATCCTGACCTCCGGCTGCGCCCTGAACGCCATGGCCGGGGCCGAGACGATCGCCGCCCTGGTCGAGAAGGCCGACGGCCGCATCGCCATCCTGGCCGGCGGCGGGGTCAATCCGTCGAACGTGGCCGAACTGGTGGCGCGGACGGGGGTGCGCGAAGTGCACGGCTCATGCAGCGGGCCGATGACCTACGGCCTGGGCCAGGGTCATGAGGACCGGGCCTACAAGCTGGGCTTCGTGCAGGACGGGCTGCGCGATACGGACGAGGCCATGGTGGCGGCGGTGGTGAAGGCTCTCAGCACTCTCTAACTGTCATCCCGGACAAGGCCCGGAGGGCCGCCGATCCGGGACCGCCGGAAGCTCTGAGTTCACGCGTTGGTCCCGGATCTTCACGCTGCGCGCTCGTCCGGGATGACAACAGCTTTTGGCGCTAGATCCGCGTCTCCAGCGCCGGGATCGCGATGATCCCCGCCTCGCCGTCCTCATCCCCCCAGGCCAGCCGCGAACCGTCGGCCGAGACGGCCAGCGCGCTGATCGCCGCGCCCTTCTCGGCCTTCAGGGTATCGATGCGGCCAGACCGCATGTGGGCGGCCCAGATCTTTCCGTTGTCCTGGCCGGCGACGGCGACCGGCAGGGCTTCGACGCCGGCGACCTGCACCACCATCGAATCGCGGGAAAAGCCGATCTCGGCGGCTTCCTTGCCCATGGGGCCGTTGGCTCCGGCGAACGGCCAGACCACCGCGCCGTTGGCGCCGGCCGTGACCATCAGATTGCCCTTGTCGAAGAAGGCGAAGCTTTTGATCTTGGCCGGATAGCCGCCCATCCGCATGTCCTTGCCGTCGCTCAGACGCCAGCCGTGCAGTTGGCTCTCCTGCATGGACGAGACCAGGAACTTGCCGTCGGGGCTGAAGATCGCGGCGATGTGGCTGCCCGCCCACTTCATCACCTGCGGCTTCTGCCCTTCGATCTTGGCCCACCACAGGCTGACGCCGCCGTAGCCGGCCGTGGCCAGGCGGCGGCCTTTCGGGTCGAAGGCCAGGCCCGAGACGGTCTTGTCGTGGGCGAAGACCCGCAGGAACTTGGGATCGGCCGCGTCACGGACGTGAGCTTCCTTGCCTGCGGTGAAGGCGATCAGGCCGGAGGCGGCGCTGGCGGCGACGTGTTCGATCCAGCGGCCCTTGATCTCGGCGACCAGGGTGGCGGCCACCTCGTCGCCCTCGATCCGGCTCCAGACCACGCGGCCGTCGTCGCCGCCGGTGACGATCCCCCGGCCCGAGGGATGGACCGCCGCAGCCAGCACCGCGCCGGCATGGGCCTCGACCGTGACGAAACCGTCTTGAGCCTCGAATCGGACCGTGCCGTCGCCCAGGGCGAAAGCGGCGCGGCCGGCGCGGTCGAACAAGGCGGCGGTGACGTAGGCGTCGAAGGAATAGATCATCCGCGCGCCATACCGCGCCTCGATGCGGGCGCCTAGTCGCGCCACAAGCGGGCGTCTAGCGAAGAACCCGGCATTTGAACGCCGTTCCGTCAAAAAGAGTCACAAAAGGGGTTGCCATTGCGCTGCGTCCTCGGGCTTTACTTCCGCGCCCGTCTGAGCCAGACGTGGCCATCTAACATTTTCGGGACCGCGGAGGACGCGGCCCTTGGGAGACAGTCAGGCTATGGCGGCTAAACTTGCTGGCGGTGGGGGCGGTCGTTATTCGCTCGGCGCCAACTCCGAAATCAACGTCACGCCCTTCGTCGACATTCTGCTCGTTCTGCTGATCATCTTCATGGTCGCCGTGCCGATGGCGACCGTGGCGATCAAGGTGGACCTGCCGCCGGCGGTTCCGCCGCCGCCGAACGCGCCGAAGCCGAAGGAACCGGTGTTCATCTCGATCCAACAATCGGGCGCTCTGTACGTCGCTGACAAGCAGACCAGCCTGGACAACCTCCAGTTCGATCTGGAAGCCAAGTTCGTGGCCAACGACCAGCCCGGCCCGAAGGACGACCAACGCATCATGGTCCGCGCCGACGCCGACGTGACCTATGCCGACTTCATGGGCGTTCTGAACGCCCTGCAGACCGCCGGCTGGTACAAGGTCGGCCTGATCAACGAAGACATCCACTAAGGATCTTCGGCGACAGCCAGAAATACGAAAGCCCCGGAACTCAGGTTCCGGGGCTTTTTGTTTTTGGGTGGCGAGCCCTTGCCCCCTACGGGTCGCTTCGCGACCGTCTTCCCCCACAGGGGGAAGACCCTAGTGCGTGAGGCTCCGCCCCCTATGGGGGCGGACAGACCGCGAAGCGGTCAGGTGGGGGCAAGTCAGTGAGCCCCTAGGCCGCCGTCGCCTCGAAGCCGGCCTTCAGTTCGGCCTCGTCCAGGTCGCGGCCGATGAACACCATGCGGCTATAGCGGTTGTCCTTGTCGGTCCACGGGCGCTGGAAGTCGCCTTCCAGGATCATGTGCACGGCCTGAAACACCAGGCGGCGCTCCTCGCCCTTGACGTCGATGATGCCCTTGGCGCGCAGGATGTCCGGACCACGGCGGGCCAGCAGCTCGTTGAGCCAGGTAGTGATCTTCTGACCGTCGACGGGCTTGTTCAGCGTCAGGGAGACGCCCTTCACGCCGTCGTCGTGGATGTCGCTCTTGTGCCCATGGCCATGCCCATGGTCGTGATGGTCGTGGCCGCAGTGTTCATCATGCACGTGGCCATGGTCGTGCCCATGGTCGTGGTCGTGGCCGCAATGCTCGTCGTGCACGTGGCCGGCCTCGCCGTGGGCCGGGTTCAGGAACTCCGGCTCCAGCTCGGTGATCCGCTCCAGGTCGAAGCTGTGCTTGCCGATGATCGCGTCCAGCGGAACGTTCGAACGCTGGGCGCGGTGGATCGGGGCCAGCGGATTGATCCGCCGGATGCGGGCCTCGACATGGCGCAGGTCGTCTTCCGAGACCAGGTCGGTCTTGTTGAGCACGATCTGGTCGGCGAAGGCGATCTGCTCGACCGCTTCCTTGCTGTCGCCCAGGCGCAGCAGGATGTGCTTGGCGTCCACCACCGCGGTGACCGAGTCCAGATAGGTGCGGGCCTTGACGTCATCATCGACGAAGAAGGTCTGGGCGACAGGGCCCGGATCGGCCAGGCCGGTGGTCTCGACCACGATGGCGTCGAAGCCGCCCTTCCGCTTCATCAAGCCCTGCAGAACCCTGATCAGGTCGCCGCGCACCGTGCAGCAGACGCAGCCGTTGTTCATCTCGAACACTTCTTCATCGGCGCCGACCACCAGGTCGTTGTCGATGCCGACCTCGCCGAACTCGTTGACGATCACGGCGTAGCGCTTGCCGTGCTCCTCGGTGAGGATGCGGTTGAGCAGGGTGGTCTTGCCGGCGCCGAGATAGCCGGTCAGCACGGTGACGGGGATCTTGCCGGTTTGGGCGGGAGCGGTGTTGGTCATGGGCGCTATTTAGGAGCGATGGGGCCTCGGGGGAAGCGCCACGCGTCAGACACTAGGTCTTCAGGCCCTAGGTCTTCAGAAACGCCACCGCCGCGCCGATGACGATCAGGGCGGCGCCGAGGATCAGCTCCTCGTACTGCTCCAGGCGCGCCAGGCCCAGGCGGTTGAAGCCGGCCATGCTGAGGCCGGTGAAGAGCAGCATGCCCGCCGAGGTCGCGGCCAGCAGCACGACGCTCAGAGCGACGAAGCCGACAATCCCGTGCTCGATCCCCGCCAGATAATAAGGAAGGAAGGCCTCGCACGGCGACAGGGTCAGCAACACCACCAGGGCGGTGATCGCCGCCTTGTCCGAGGCGAACTTGCGCGTCCCGTCCAGTGTCGCGTGCCGGTGACGGCCCCGTATAAGATAGAAGAGGCCGATCGCCGCCATCAGCCCGCCGACGATCCAATGGAAGTAGCCGCCCAGATGGGGCTGGGCCACCAGACCGGCCGCCACCACCGCCAGGCCCAGCAGGATCGTCAGGCCCACATGGCCCAGCCCCGCCAGCAAGGTGACGCCCAAGGTGCGGCTCGTCGTCCACTTCTGCGCGCGGCCGACCAGCACGAACGGCAGCCAGTGCGTCGGCAGGGCCGCGTGCAGAAAGGCCACGGCGAAACCGGTGGCGGCGACGGAGGCGAAGAAGGTCGTGTTCACGTCCGACCCTTAGATTGTTATAGTGTAACACGCCAGCCCCGATGTGACTCGCAAAGGTTGCCGGAAAGCCGCATCCGGCCGTTGACTCATAGGGCTTGGCCTGTATAAGTCCGCCCCCTCGCCCGCTGGGTTTCCTCGCGGGCGTTCCCTATTTTGCGAACGCACGTTTCTTAAGGCGCTAACCTATGTACGCGGTGATCAAAACCGGCGGCAAGCAGTACCGGGTCCAAGCCGGCGACCTGCTGGTTGTCGAAAAGCTCGACGGTGAACCGGGCTCGGAAGTCGCTTTCGGCGAAGTCCTGATGCTTGGCGAAGGCGAGGCCGTGACGGTCGGCGCCCCCCTCGTTGAAGGGGCTGTCGTGACCGGCGCCCTGCTCGAAACCCGCAAGGGCGAGAAGGTGAAGATCTTCAAGAAGATCCGTCGCCAAGGCTATCGCCGCACCCGCGGCCACCGCCAGACCGAGTCGGTCGTGCGCGTGACCTCGGTCGCCGGCGCCGGCAAGGAAACCAAGTGGGACGGCGTTATCGACCTGACCCCCAAGGTGATCCTGAACGCCCGCGCTCGCGGCCTGGGCGACGCCGCCGTGTCGGCCGTGGTTCCGGCCAAGGTCGAAGTCGAGACCGTCGTCAAGAAGGCCTCGAAGTCGTCGCCGAAGGTGCAAGCCGCCGTCGTCGAACACGCCGAACCGACCGCCGCCCCGAAAAAGAAGGCCGCGCCTAAGAAGGCCGCAGCCAAGGAAGACGGCGAAGCCTAAGCGGCTGCGCCTCTAAGGATCAGGAGAGCACAATGGCTCACAAGAAATCTGGTGGTTCGTCCTCCAACGGTCGCGATTCGGCCGGCCGTCGTCTCGGCGTGAAGAAGTTCGGTGGCCAGAAGGTGGCCGCCGGCAACATCATCATCCGCCAACGCGGCACCAAGTTCTATCCGGGCGCGAACGTCGGCATGGGCAAGGACCATACCCTCTTCGCGCTCATCGAAGGCGCGGTGGCTTTTGTCACCAAGCGCAACAATCGGACCTACGTGAACGTAGCTGCTCCGGCCCAGGCGGCCGAATAGCGCGAACCTCGTAGAAACCGGGTCGCGCTTTCCTCGAGAAAGACGATCCGGACAGACGAACCTAAGCGGGGAGTCCGGAACGCCGGGCTCCCCGCTTTTGTTTTGTCCGCGCTCGAAATTTCTTGGCCGCAAAAGGACCTCAGGCCTGAAATCCGAGCGTCACGGTCCCCACCTAGAAGGACCGAGAACGGGAGGCGCGCGATGTGCGTGATCGAAAAAAGTCCGATCATCGAGACGCGGCGGCTGACGCTGCGGGCTCCCCAAAACGACGACGCGTCGCGGATCGCGGCGCTGTGCGGCGATTATGCCATCGCCAAGATGACCACCCGCATGCCGTGGCCCTACAGTCAGAGCGACGCCGACGGCTTCGTGGCCCGCTGCCAGGTTCAGGACCGGCGCAAGGATTCCACCTTCGTGATCGAACTCGAGGACGAGGGCGTGGTCGGCGTGCTGGGCTTCTTCACCCCGCCCGACGGCCACCTGGAGATCGGCTACTGGGTCGGCCGCCCCTATTGGGGCCGCGGCCTGGCGACGGAAGCCGCCCAGGGCGCCCTGGCCTGGGCCAGGCAGGACTGGCGCAAGAAGCTGGTCGTCGCCGGCCACTTCGCCGACAACCCGGCCTCCGGCCAGGTGCTGGTCAAGGCCGGCTTCCTCTATACGGGCGTCGTCGAGCACAAGCCGTCGACGGCGCGCGGCGAGCCCGTGCCGACCCGGATGATGGTGTGGTTGGCCTAAAGAGGCCGACGGGGACATGCGCATACGCATGTCCCCAGCCTTGCTGAAGGCGGCTTTGCTTACGCCGCGCGGTGCGTGGCGACGACCTTTTGCGGGCCCTCGCGGAAGCGCTTTTCGGCGACGATGATCCGCTCGCACAGGGCGTCCAGGTCGCTGAGCAGCGAATAGGTCGCGTAGATCGGGATTTCCATCATCGCCACCTGAGCACGGGGCATGAACTCGGTGTATTTCTTCCACGCGACGTGGCTGTCGCGGGCGTTCATGGCCCGCTGGCCCAGCGGGTTCCACAGGCTCAGGGACATCAGCTCGTCCCGGCACTCCTTCATCACCGGCAGGGCGATGTAGAGGAACAGGAAGGTCGGGGTGGCGGCGCGGGCGAACTGCGGCTGCACCTGCATGTGCCAGATGCGGAAGGCCTCGAAGAAGTTGTTCTTGCGGGTCGGGTCCGGCGGCAGCCACTGCAGGTCCGGATTGATCAGCTCCTGGGCCGAGCCCGAGCGCTTGATCAGTTCGTCGGCCGAGCGGCCGTCGGCCATGGTCTTGTTCAGCGCGTTGATCGGGATCGCCAGGCGCTTGGCCACTTCGGTGTAGGCGACCTGGCGGCCGGCCATCGGGGTCCATTGGCCGAAGTTCGGAGCGTTGGGGGCCTGGGCCCGCTTCATCGCCGCGGCCTGGTGCAGCAGCTGGTGGGTTTCGCGGCTCTTGGCTTCCTGCTGGCGGTCGAACTCTTCCTCGTGGACGGCCTGCTCGTCGGGCGTCATCCAGCGGACCTTGCCGGGTCCGTAGGTGCGTTCGTTGCGATTGAGCAGGATGAAATTGTGCTCTTCGGTCGGACGGCGGCCAATGGCGGTCAGGAAGGCGCGGAAGTCGCGCCACTCCGGCGCCAGGCCCGTGCCCCGGCTCATCAGCATGTTCCGGTGAAGCGACGCCTCATGGGTGTACTTCCGACATAGGGTCGGCAGCGTCAAATCCTTGAGGTCATGCGCAAACTCGGCGTCAGAAATCGTCGTCAACGCCAACCCTCCCCGCGCAATGGTCCTGTCGGTTTCCTCATGGGGACCTATGTCACATGATCTCCTTTAACATTTCGTCACGAAACAAACGCGGTTAAGCGCGACGAAACGACGCCGCGATCGCCGGATTCCCACCCCAAAACAGCTTCTAAGCACCTGTAAGGCTTGGTTCCCTTCCGGTTTCGGCTCGACGCGAAAGCCGCCTTGCGACAAAAGACGCTCATGAAATTCTTGGACCAGTGCAAAATCTATGTCCGCTCCGGCAACGGCGGCGGCGGCGCGGTCTCGTTCCGACGCGAGAAGTACATCGAATACGGCGGCCCCGACGGCGGGGACGGCGGACGAGGCGGCGACATTTGGATCGAGGCGGTCGAGGGCCTCAACACCCTGATCGACTACCGCTACCAGCAACACTTCAAGGCCGGGACGGGCGTCCACGGCATGGGCCGGGCGCGCCACGGCGCGGCGGGCGACGACGTGGTCCTGAAGGTCCCCGTCGGCACCCAGGTGCTGGAGGAGGACAAGGAGACCCTGATCGCCGACCTCGACACCGCCGGCATGACCCTGCGCTTGGCCAAGGGCGGCAACGGCGGCTGGGGCAATCTGCACTTCAAGGGTCCGGTGAACCAGGCTCCGAAATACGCCAATCCCGGTCAGGAGGGCGAGGAGCTGTGGGTCTGGCTGCGGCTGAAGCTGATCGCCGACGTCGGCCTGGTCGGCCTGCCCAACGCCGGCAAGTCGACCTTCCTGGCCGCCGCCAGCGCCGCCAAGCCGAAGATCGCCGACTATCCGTTCACCACCCTGACCCCCAACCTCGGCATGGTCGACCTGTCGACGAGCGAGCGCTTCGTGATGGCCGACATTCCCGGCCTGATCGAAGGCGCCAGCGAGGGCGCCGGCCTGGGCACCCGCTTCCTGGGCCACGTCGAGCGCTCGGCCGTGTTGATCCACCTGGTGGACGGCACGCAGGACGACATCGCCACCGCCTGGACGACGATCCGCGCCGAGCTCGAGGCCTATGGCGACGAGTTGGCCGACAAGTCCGAGATCCTGGCGCTGAACAAGATCGACGCGCTGGATCCCGAGACGCTGGAAGCCAAGCGCGCCGAACTCGAGGCCGTCTCCGGCATCAAGCCGATGCTGGTCTCCGGCGTGTCCGGCAAAGGCGTCACCGAGCTGTTGCGCGCGGCCTTCACCCAGGTGCGCATCCGGCGGGGAGAGACCCCCGCCGAGGCGGCGATCGACGAGGCGCCCGAGGAGGAAACCCCCGGGGGCTGGCAGCCGTAATGAGCGCTTCGGGGGGAGCGCTCACGCGCGCCAAGAGGATCGTCTTCAAGGTCGGCTCGGCCCTGCTGGTCGACGCCGCGACCGGCGCGGCCGATCGCGCCTGGCTGGACGCCTTCTGCGCCGACCTGGCTCGCCTGCGCAAGCGCGGCCAGCAGGTGGTCGTGGTGTCGTCCGGGGCCGTGGCCCTGGGTCGCCGACGTCTGGGCCTCACCGGCGCCAAGTCCCTGACCCTGCCGGAGAAACAGGCCGCCGCCGCCGCCGGCCAATCGGTGTTGATGCGGGCCTGGGAAGAGGCGCTGGAGCCCCACGGGATCGTCGCCGCCCAGATTCTGCTGACCCGCGACGACACCGAGACCCGCCGCCGCTGGCTGAACGCCCGCGCCACCGCCGAGACCCTGATCGCCCTCAACGTCGTGCCCGTGGTCAATGAAAACGACACCGTGGTGACCGAGGAGATCCGTTACGGCGACAATGACCGCCTGGCCGCTCGCGTGGCCCAGATGGTCGGCGCCGACCTGCTGGTGCTGCTGTCGGACATCGACGGCCTCTACACCGCCGACCCGCGCCGCGATCCGACCGCCACCCACATCGAGCGGGTCAGCGAGATCACGCCGGAGATCGCCGACATGGCCGAGGGCGCCAACACCGCCACGGGCGTGGGCACCGGCGGCATGGCCACCAAGATCGCCGCGGCCCGCATCGCCCGAGCCGCCGGCTGCGCCACCCTGATCACCCTGGGCTCGCGCCCCGCGCCGCTGCAGGCCATCGAGGACGGAGCCCTGGCCACCGTGATCGAGGCCGGCGCCAGCCCCGCCGCCGCCTACAAGGCCTGGATCGCCGGCTCGCTGGCCCCCCAAGGCTGGCTGACCGTCGACGCCGGCGCCGCCGCCGCCCTGCTCAAGGGCAAGAGCCTGCTCAGCGCGGGTGTCCGCGCCGTCGAGGGCCCATTCGGCAAGGGCGACGCGGTTCGAGTGCGCGACGAGACGGGCCGGGAGGTGGCCCGGGGTCTGGTCCGCTACGACAGCGCCGACGCCCACCGCATCGCAGGCCTGCGCAGCGACGCCATCGAGGCCGAGCTGGGCTTCACCGAAGGCCCGATGATCCACGCCGACGACCTGGCGATGGGCTAGGGGCTGGGGTAACCGACGGGGGGTTGCGAGCAAAGTCGGACATCGGAAACTTGTGCTGCCGCACAGCGTGCGCCAAAGGCCAAACCGGAAGTCTCTCACTAAGG